>NZ_JBEZKA010000003.1:0-418858 GCF_040651435.1 Streptomyces sp. NPDC048479 | reverse complement strand
GTGCGAAGCGCTGCGGCGCGGTGCGTGGCACTGCGAAGCGCTGCGGCGCGGTGCGTGGCACTGCGAAGCGCTGCGGCGCGGTGCGTGGCACTGCGAAGCGCTGCGGCGCGGTGCGTGGCACTGCGAAGGGTGGCCCTGCGACAGGAGCGACTGCGCCGCACGTCCGGCGCGGCCCGCAGCCGACGCCCGCAGGCGCACATCACCACGCCGCGGCACCAGCAACTCCACCCCACACCCGGCGCAAGGCGCCGCGTGCCTCCCGCGCACCGTCAGCCGTGCCGTACCGCCCCGTGTCACTGCGCGCCACCCCCCGTCGTCGGGATGTGCTTCGTGAATTCGTCGTGGCCCGGCCAGCTCAGCACCAGTTCGCCGCCCTCCAGCCGCGCCTGGGCCAGGATCGGGGTCAGGTCCTGGTCCCCCGCCGCTGCCAGCGCTGAGGCCGCCGTGGCGTACGGCTGCAGCGCCCGCAGCGTGGAGACCGTCGGCGGCATCATCAGCAGGTCACCCTTGTCGTAACCCGCCGTCGCCTCCTGCGGGCGGATCCAGACCGCGCGGTCCGCCTCCGTCGAGGCGTTCCGTGTCCGCTGGCCCTCCGGGAGTGCCGCCACGAAGAACCATGTGTCGTACCGGCGCGGCTCGAACTCCGGAGTGATCCAGCGTGCCCACGCGCCCAGCAGGTCCGAGCGCAGCACCAGACCCCGGCGGTCCAGGAAGTCCGCGAAGGACAGGTCCCGGTCGACCAGTGCCTGGCGGTCCGCCTCCCAGTCGTCGCCCGTCGTGTCGCCGACGACGGTGTCGGGCGTCGGACCCGCGAGCAGGACGCCCGCCTCCTCGTACGTCTCCCGCACCGCCGCGCACACAATGGCCTGGGCCTCGGCAGGACCGGTGCCCAGACGGGACGACCAGGCCGTCAGCGCCGGGCCCGCCCACCGCACCAGGTGATCGTCGTCGCGTTCGTCCACGCCGCCGCCCGGATACACGTACGCGCCTCCGGCGAAGGCCATGGAGGCACGTCGGCGCAGCATGTGCACGGCAGGGCCGTTCACCGTGTCGCGCAGCAGCATCACGGTCGCCGCCCGCTTCGGCGTCACCGCGGTGAGCTCACCGCTCGCGAGCGCGCGAATCCGGTCCGGCCACTCCGGCGGGTACCACTGACCATTGGACATGGGCGGATGCTATGCGCATCCGCCGTGATGTTCGAGGGGCGGCCGGTGGAACGGGCCGCCCCTCGAACACTCAGGTACCGGCGTTCGAGCTACCGCGCAGCTTCACATTCGCGGTGCTCGCGTTCTTGATCGCCGTCTCGATCTGGGCCATCGTCGAGCCCGAGGTCAGCCCCGGCACGGTCGCCGCGTTCACCGCGTACAGCGTGAAGGTGTACGGGTGCGTGGAGCCGCCCGGACACGGGCCGAAGAACTGCTGCGAGTTCGCCCCGCTGCCCATCGCCTTCTGCTTCGCGCCGTCCTGGCCCGGGACATTGAAGCCGGACCCCAGCGCCTCCGGAAGCGAGAGCTTCGACGCCGGTACGTCCCAGATCGCCCAGTGCAGTTTGTTTCCGTTGTTGGCGATATCGGCGAAGACGATCGCATAGCTCTTCGCCGCGGAACCTCCCGCGCCCCACGCAAGCGGCGGCGACGGATCCTGGCCGGCAGTGCCGTCCCCTGCACAGGTGTACTTCGCCGGGATATCGGCGTTGTCGTTGAAGGCAGTGCTGGTCAGCTTGAAATCGCCGGGCTGCCCACTGCCGCCCGAGTAGACGATGTCGATCAGCAGGACCCGGTCATTGCCGTTGGTGCCGTCCTTGTCCGTCGACGTGGTGAGCCAGATGTCGCCGTCATGGTCGACCTCGACCGTACGAAGCCGGTCGTACGTCCCCTGGAAGTACGTCTTCTGCTCGACCAGGTTGCTGCTGGAGTCGATGCGCAGCCGGTAGACGCGCTGGCCGACGGTGGTGGCGACGAAGACATAGTCGTTGATGATCGTCAGGCCACTGGGTGAGGCCTGACTGGTCGGCCAGGTCTTCTTGGGCGCGATGTAGCCGGAGCAGCTACCGCTCGTGCCCTCACAGTTGGGCCAGCCGTAGTTGCCGCCCTTCTGGATGAGGTTGACCTCGTCCATATCGCTGTTGCCGAACTCCGCCTGCCAGAGCCGGCCCTGGGAGTCGAAGTCGAGACCCTGCGGGTTGCGGTGGCCGAGGCTCCAGACAGCGTTGCCGAACGGGTTGTCCGACGGGATGGTGCCGTCCGCGTTGATGCGCAGGATCTTGCCGTTGAGCGAGTTCTTGTCCTGCGCCCGGCTGCCGCTCTGCGCGTCGCCCATGGAGGCGTACAGCTTGCCGTCGGGGCCGAAGCGCAGTCGGCCGCCGTTGTGGAAGCGGCTCTTCTCCATGCCCTGGAGCAGGATCCTGTAGTCGCTCAGCGCGCTGTTCTCGTACTTCATCCGCACGATGCGGTTGCCCTCGGCTGCGGTGTGGGTGAAGTAGACGTAGTGGTCGGTGTTGAAGCTGGGACTGATCTCGATTCCCAGCAGACCGCCCTCGCCGCCCGTGGTCACGGCGTTGGGAACCTTGCCGATCAGCGTCTTCTGGCCGGACTTGGTCAGCTTGTAGACGTTGAAGGTGTTCCGCTCGGTGTAGACGCCGGAGCCGTCGGGCAGGAATCCCACGCCCCAGGCGACATCCACGCCACTCGCGAGGGTGGAGACCGTGCCCGGGTCGGGGACGCCGCCGGGCTGGCTGCCGCTGGTGGTGACGGTGATCTCCGGGCTGAACTCCGACTTGTTGCCCTTCAGGTCGAAGGCCCTGACCTTGAACCTGTACGCGGTGTTGGCCTTCAGGCCCGCGATGGTCGTCGAGGTGGAGTCGGAGGTTCCGGCGGCCGCGCCGTCGCGGTAGATGTCGTACCCGGTGACCTTCACATTGTCCGTGGAGGCGTTCCAGGCGAGGTCGACACTGGTCGCGGTCTTGCCGGGGGAGCGCAGACTGCCCGGAATGCTCGGCGCCTCGTTGTCCGGCGGTGCGGGCAGCGTCGCGATGGTGACGGCGTTGCTCGCGGCCGAGACATTGGCGGCGGCGTCACGAGCGAAGACGGTCCAGTCGTACGACGTCTCGGGGTTGAGGTTCTCCACCGTGGCCGCGAGGGTGCCACCGTCGACCTGCTTCATCAGCTGGCCGTGCTGGTAGATGTCGTATCCGACGACCTTGACGTTGTCGGTGGACGCGTCCCAGGCCAGCGAGACGGTGCTCGCCGTCGGCTCCTTGTCCTTGCGCAGGTTCGCGGGCGGAGTCGGTTTCTCGGTGTCGGCCGGCCCGCTCGCGGTGACGGTGAGCTTGTCCAGGTTGGGACCGTCGCCCGCGACCGTGGTGGCGCGGATCTTGTTGCTGCCCGCCTTGAGTGCCGCGTTGGCGGTGGCGGTCTTCCAGGTGGTCCAGGCTCCGGTGCCGGGGAACGCGAGGTCGTCCGCGACGTTGGTGCCGTTCACGGTGATGTCCAGCGGACGGCTTGCGGCGGTGCCGTTGGCGTAGCGGAAGTCCAGTTTGGCGTTGGCCGCCTGCGCGGAGTCGACGGTGAACTCCACGTACGCGCCTGTCACGGCGTTGTAGTTGACGAAGCCGGTGCCGGAGTGACCGGCGTGGTTGGACTCGACGACGCCCTGGGAGATCGTCCCGGCTTCTGCCTCGTAGTCCGTGCCGGCCTGTCCTTCAGCGGGGGTGACGTCGATGAAGTCCAGGTTGGGGCCACCCTCGGCGGCTGCGGCGGTGGCACGAACGGTGTTGACGCCGGCCTTGAGTGCGACCGTGGTGGTCACGGTGGACCAGGTGGTCCAGGCGCCGGTGGGCTGGAAGGCCTGGTGGGGGGCGGCGACGGCTCCGTTCACGGAGATGTCCAGCGGGCGGTTGCCGGTGGTGCCGTTGGCGAAGCCGAGCGCCAGGGTGGCGCTGCCCGCCGCCGGGGCGTCCACGGTGAACTCGACATAGCCACCGGCGACATTGGTGTAGTTGACGAAACCGGTGCCGGAGAAGCCGGTGTGGTTGGACTCGGCCACGCCCTGCGAGATCGTCGCCGTTTCGGCTTCGTACCGGACGGGCGCGGCCTCGACGGCCGCTGCCGCGGAGGCGGTGGGCTGGGCATTGCTCAAGGTCGGCAGGGCCACGGTTAACGCTGCTGTGGCCGCGGCCACGAGAGCTCCGATCGCTCTGCGCGACCGGCGGGGGGTTGGTGCCACGGATCCCTCCCACTTTCGTTGGGGACGACGGGATGGAGGAGGTACACGATGTGCGGTGCGTATGCGTGACGTTCAGATGGTTAGGAAACGTTCCTAACCGTGGACAGACCACACCCGTCGACGCGTCCACGTCAAGAGAGTTGCAAGGGAATACCAAAGACGAGTGGGGCCCCGCACTCGCCGGAAGCCGGCGGGCACGGGGCCCCACACACCACTTGAACAGGCACTTCAGTCCGGACGAGCTCCGCCGTGGCGCGGCCGGGCTCCGTCAAGTCCTGAACGCGCAGTCAGTCCTGGACCAGGAGCCGGTCCTGAACGAGCAGTCAGTCCCGGGCCAGAAGTCAGCCCCGAACGAGCGAGCACTCACCCCGGACAAGGAGTCAGTCCTGAACGAGCTCCACCTGAATCTCGACCTCGACCGGAGCGTCCAGCGGCAGCACCGCGACACCCACCGCGCTGCGCGCGTGCACACCCTTGTCGCCGAGCACCTCGCCCAGCAGCTCGCTCGCGCCGTTGAGCACGCCGGGCTGGCCGGTGAAGTCCGCGGCCGACGCGACAAAGCCGACGACCTTCACCACTCGCGCGATCCGGTCCAGATCGCCCACGACCGACTTCACGGCCGCCAGTGCGTTCAGCGCACAGGTCCGCGCCAGCTCCTTGGCCTCCTCGGCGGTGACCTCGCCACCCACCTTGCCGGTAACCGGAAGCTTGCCCTCCACCATCGGGAGCTGGCCCGCGGTGTAGACGTACGCACCGGACACCACGGCCGGCTGGTACGCGGCCAGCGGCGGTACGACATCCGGGAGCGTCAGCCCGAGTTCGGCGAGCTTCCTGTCGACAACGCCGCTCATGCCTTCTCCCGCTTCAGATAGGCCACCAGCTGCTCGGGGTTGTTCGGCCCGGGAACGACCTGGACGAGCTCCCAGCCGTCCTCGCCCCAGGTGTCCAGAATCTGCTTGGTCGCGTGCACGAGAAGGGGCACGGTCGCGTATTCCCACTTGGTCATGGAGCCGACTGTAGTCGCACCGACGGGCAGCCTCGTGCGTAGCCCGCCGCCCGACTGGTTAGGCTCGAATACGTGAGCAGGCTCCAGGTCGTCAGCGGCAAGGGCGGTACCGGTAAGACAACGGTCGCCGCCGCCCTCGCGCTCGCCCTCGCGACCGAGGGAAAGCGGACTCTCCTCGTCGAGGTCGAGGGGAGGCAAGGCATCGCACAGCTCTTCGAGACAGAGGCGCTGCCGTACGAGGAGCGGAAGATCGCCGTCTCCTCCGGCGGTGGCGAGGTGTTCGCGCTGGCCATCGACGCCGAGCGGGCGCTCCTCGACTACCTCCACATGTTCTACAAACTGGGCTCGGCCGGACGTGCGCTGCAGAAGCTCGGAGCGATCGACTTCGCGACGACGGTCGCGCCGGGTGTACGGGACGTACTGCTGACGGGCAAGGCCTGCGAAGCCGTACGCCGCAAGACGAAGCAGGGCAACTACGCGTACGACTACGTGGTGATGGACGCACCGCCCACCGGCCGCATCACCCGCTTTCTGAACGTCAACGACGAGGTGGCGGGGCTGGCCAAGTTCGGCCCGATACACAATCAGGCCCAGGCCGTGATGCGTGTCCTCAAGTCACCGGAGACGGCCGTCCATCTGGTGACGCTGCTGGAGGAGATGCCGGTCCAGGAGACCGCGGACGGTGTCGCCGAACTTCGCGCCGCCAACCTCCCGGTCGGCAAGGTGATCGTGAACATGGTGCGGCCGCACATCCTCGACGAGGAAGCGGTGCGCAACGCTGCCGGCGACCGGCGCGCGGACATCGCCAAGACGCTCACGGCGGCCGGCGTCAGCGGCTCCGCGAAGCTCGTCACGCCGCTCCTGGAGCAGGCCAGGGACCATGCCCAGCGCGTCGAGCTGGAGCGCGAGCAGCGTGCCGCGCTGGACGGCCTGGAGCTGCCGTCGTACGAACTCCCCCTGCTGAGCGAGGGAGTCCACCTGGCCGGGCTCTACCAACTGGCGAAGGAACTGCGGAAGCAAGAGGCTGCCTCATGACCCTGGACGCGTCGGCCCCGCTCGAAATCGACCCGCTCATCGACAATCCGGCCACCCGCATCATCGTGTGCTGCGGCGCCGGCGGCGTCGGCAAGACGACGACCGCGGCGGCTCTCGGCCTACGGGCGGCCGAGCGCGGTCGCAAGGTGGTCGTCCTGACCATCGACCCGGCCCGCAGGCTCGCCCAGTCCATGGGCATCGACTCCCTCGACAACACCCCGCGCAGGGTCAAGGGCATTGAGGGCGGGGGTGAACTGCACGCCATGATGCTGGACATGAAGCGGACCTTCGACGAGATCGTCGAGGCGCACGCGGACGGCGAGCGGTCCCGCGCCATCCTGGAGAACCCCTTCTACCAGTCCCTGTCGGCCGGTTTCGCGGGCACGCAGGAGTACATGGCGATGGAGAAGCTGGGGCAGCTGCGCGCCCGCGACGAGTGGGATCTGATCGTCGTCGACACCCCGCCGTCGCGCTCGGCGCTGGACTTCCTGGACGCGCCCAAGCGTCTCGGATCGTTCCTGGACGGCAAGTTCATCAAGCTGCTGATGGCTCCGGCGAAGATGGGCGGCCGGGCCGGGATGAAGTTCCTGAATGTCGGCATGTCGATGATGACGGGGACGCTGGGCAAGCTGCTGGGCGGTCAACTCCTGCGCGACGTACAGACCTTCGTGGCCGCGATGGACACCATGTTCGGCGGCTTCCGCACCCGCGCGGACGCGACCTACCGGCTGCTGCAGGCTCCCGGCACGGCGTTCCTGGTGGTCGCGGCACCCGAGCGGGACGCGCTGCGCGAGGCGGCGTACTTCGTGGAGCGGCTGGGGGCGGAGGAGATGCCGCTCGCCGGTCTGGTGCTCAACCGGGTCCACGGAAGCGGCGCCGCCCGGCTGTCTGCCGAGCGGGCACTTGCTGCCGCAGAAAATCTTGACGAGGGCGGCATTGTGGATCAGGAGTCCGGGAAGACTCGTGTTCGTGACGCCACGGGCGCCTCTCCCGAATCCCCACCCGTGCAGCACACCCCCGTGGAGCCCAGCCCCGTGCAGCACACCCCCGTGGAGCCCAGCCCCGAGGACCATGAAGCCCATGCCTATGACGGTCAAGGGGAGCACACCACAGAGCAGCTGACCGCAGGACTGCTGCGCCTGCACGCCGAACGGATGCAGGTGCTCGCGCGTGAACAGCGAACGCGCGACCGCTTCACCGCGCTCCACCCCGAAGTGGCGGTGGCCCAAGTGGCCGCTCTGCCCGGCGACGTACATGATCTCGCGGGGCTTCGGGTCATCGGTGACCGACTCGCGACCGGTGGTCGTACCCCGGCCGGAGCTGCGTAACGCTCGTACGAGCTACAGCGGGTGGCTACCCCACCGCCGCATATGTCTCGTATGTCTCGTCGTCATCGAGGCCCACGGGCAGGATGCCCGCGCTGCGCTCGTATTCCGTACGCGCGGTCTCGAGCAGTCTGCGCCAGGAAGTGACCGTGGGACGCCTGCGCAACAGTGCGCGACGCTCCCGCTCGGTCATTCCCCCCCACACGCCGAACTCGACGCGGTTGTCGAGCGCGTCGGCAAGGCACTCGGTCCGCACCGGGCATCCGGTGCACACCGCCTTGGCCCTGTTCTGCGCTGCCCCTTGTACGAACAGTTCATCCGGATCGGTAGTGCGGCAGGCTGCCTGCGCACTCCAGTCGGTTACCCAGCCCATGCCGGCGCCGTCCTCTCCCGAATCGAGGCTCCCCCACGGCGGCAGCGGCATATTCACCGCTACCAGTTGAGGACGTTACGGAAGGTGGGCACAGCGCAACACCCCCTTCGGGCCCAATCTTGAATGGCCCGAACGGACTATGCGTACGCGGCAGATCACCCAGGGGAGTGAGCCAAGGGCATACGTGACCATTCCGGCAAACCGGGACAGTTCAGTTGAGTCACAACGGACTTCGGATGACGCATGAGGCGGATTCGGACAGGGGCCCGCCTCATATGGATACAGCCGAAGTTCGGGGAGGCCTTGATACGAAACCGCACTGCTGTGACAGTTGTGAGTAGCTTAGGCCAAGGCATATACGCGTGTCCGGCGAATGAGAACGTAGGCTGCCCCCATGCCAAAGAACCGCCCGGGCGGAGGTCTGACCGGGACCCAGCAGGCCGCCAAGTTCCTCGGTGTCAGCGTCCTCTCCGGAGCGGTGCTGGCAGGCATCGCCCTGCCCGCAGCCGGTGCGCTGGGACTCGCGGCCAAGGGAACGGTCCAGGGATTCGACGAGATCCCCGCCAATCTCAAGACTCCGCCGCTGAGTCAGCGCACCACCATCCTCGACTCCAAGGGCGGCCAGATCGCCACGGTCTACTCGCGTGACCGCACGGTCGTCCCGCTCAAGGACATCTCGCCGTACATACAGAAGGCGATCGTCGCGATCGAGGACTCGCGCTTCTACGAGCACGGGGCGGTCGACCTCAAGGGTGTACTGCGCGCGCTCAACCGCAACGCCCAGTCGGGCGGGGTCTCCCAGGGCGCGTCCACCCTCACTCAGCAGTATGTGAAGAACGTCTTCGTCGAGGAGGCCGGCGACAACGCCGACAAGGTCGCCCAGGCCACCCAGCAGACGCTCGGCCGGAAGATCCAGGAACTCAAGTACGCGATCCAGGTCGAGGAAGAGCTCGGGAAGAAGAAGATCCTCGAGAACTACCTCAACATCACCTTCTTCGGCGAGCAGGCTTACGGCATCGAGGCGGCGTCCCAGCGCTACTTCTCCAAGTCGGCCAAGAACCTGAAGTTGGAGGAGGCGGCGATGCTCGCCGGCGTCGTCCAGTCGCCGAGCCGCTACGACCCGGTCAATGACACACAGGAGGCGACCAAGCGTCGCAACACCGTGCTGCAGCGCATGGCCCAGGTCCGCGACATCTCGCAGGCGGAGGCGGACCGGGCGAAAGCCACCCCGGTCACCCTGAAGATCAGCAAGCCGAAGAACGGCTGCATCACGGCCGTCAACGGCGCGGGCTTCTTCTGCGACTACGTACGCGAGGTGTTCCTCTCCGACCCGGTCTTCGGGAAGAACAAGACGGACCGGGCCAAGCTCTGGAACCGGGGCGGCCTGACGATCAAGACGACGCTCGACCCGCAGGCACAGAAGTCGGCACAGGAGTCGATCAAGAGCCACGTCTACCAGACGGACAGCGTCGCCACCGCGGTGACGATGGTCCAGCCGGGCAGCGGCAAGATCATGGCCATGGGCCAGTCCCGGCCGTACGGCTTCGGCAAAACCGAGACCCAGATCAACTACTCGGTCAACAAGCAGCTGGGCGGCTCGAACTACGGCTTCCCGACGGGTTCGACGTTCAAGCCCTTCGTGGCCGCGGCCGCCATAGAGCAGGGCAAGCCGCCGACACAGGTCTACCCGGCGCCGTACAAGATGCCGTATCCGGCGGTGCAGACCTGCAGCGGAAAGCCGTGGGTCAACACGGGGAACGACCAAGTGCCGAACGAGAACAAGTCCGAGGTCGGCCCGTACGCGCTCAAGGAGGCGATGGCGAAGTCGGTCAACACGTACTTCGTGCAGATGATCGCCGACATCGGCATGTGCCCGGTCATGGAGATGACGAGCAAGATGGGCGTCGTGCAGGGCAACGGCGAAAAGCTGCCCGAGGTGCCCGCGATCTCCCTGGGATCCAAGGGCTTGTCGCCGCTGACCATGGCCACCGCGTACGCGACGTTCGCCAACCGCGGCACGTACTGCACCCCGACCGCCATCGAGTCCATCGCGACGGCCGACGGCAAGAGCCTGCAGGTACCGAAGAGCACCTGCGACAAGATCATGTCCGAGCGGACGGCCGACACGATAAACACGCTGCTGCGCGGAGTGATCGACTCCGGTACGGGTCAGCAGGCCGGTCTGCAGAGCCGCGACAACGCGGGCAAGACCGGAACCACGGACGCGCGGAGGAACGCCTGGTTCGTCGGCTACACCCCGAACCTCTCCGGCGCGGTCTGGGTCGGCAGCCCCACGCAGCAGGTGAAGATGGAGAACATCACCATCGGCGGCGTGTGGCAGCAGAAGGTCTTCGGCGGTCAGGTGCCCGGACCGATCTGGCGGGACGCGATGACCGGGGCGCTGGACGGGCAGGCCGCTCCGCCGTTCGTCACCGTGCCGATCCCGGACCCGCCGAAGGAAGACAAGGACAAGGGCAAGGGCAAGCCGGGCGGCGGCAAGCCCGGTGACAACCGCGGCCAGGGCAACGGCGGGCAGCAGCCGTGGCCCGGGATCTCGCTCCCGCCAGGTGTGATCGGCGGGAACGATCGCGGCCAGGCGAACGGCGGCCTGAGCGGCGGCCGGCCGTAGCCGGTGGATGTGAAGAGGGGCCCTGGTCGAAATGCGACCGGGGCCCTCTTTCGCGTATGTACGCGACCACGCACTCGGACCAATTGCGCGATCACGTACGCGATCAGGTACGCGATCAATACGTGCGCAAGCGCGCTCAGCCCGCGAGGAGCTGCTTCACCGCCGCGGCCACCCGACCACCCTCGGCGCGACCCGCCACCTTCGGGTTCACGATCTTCATGACGGCGCCCATGGCACGCGGCCCCTCGGCACCTGCGGCCTTCGCCTCCTCGACGGCCTGCGCGACGATCGTTCGCAGCTCGTCGTCGCTCAGCTGCTTCGGCAGGTACGCGTCCAGCAGCACACCCTCCGCCTGCTCCCGCTCGGCCGACTCGGGCCGTCCGCCCTGGGCAAAGGCCTCGGCGGCCTCACGGCGCTTCTTCGCCTCCTTGGCGATCACCTTCTGCACCTCGTCGTCGGAGAGCTCGCGCGCCGTCTTGCCCGCGACCTCCTCCTTGGTGATCGCGGCGAGGGTCAGCCGGAGCGTGGAGGAGCGCAGTTCGTCGCGCGCCCTGATCGCCTCGGTGAGGTCTTCCTTCAGCTTGGACTTGAGCGTTGTCATGACTTCTTCATAGCCTTTTCTCATGGACCCGGTCAACGAGGATTCGCAGGTCAACAATGACTCGGAACGGCTCCGCAGGCTGGCCCGGATAGCCGGGTCGCAGCGGGACAAGCGCAGTCGTACCGACTGGACAGGGGAACCGGCGGCGATCTACTGCCGGATTTCGCACGTCAACGACGACGATCAAACCGGTGTCGACCGACAAGAGCGTATCTGCCGGGACATCGCGCAGCGTCTCGGTGTGACGGTGGATCAGCACATGGTCTTCGTGGACAACAACCGATCGGCGTGGCAGCGCAACCGGAAGCGGAAGGGATGGGATGCCCTGCTCGATGCCGCACGGTCCGGTGGCGTCCGGCACATCCTGACCTACCACCCGGACCGGCTGATGAGGCAAGCGCGCGATCTTGAGGAGCTTCTTCAGATCGCGGACGGCCACAGCATCAGCCTGCACGGGCAGGCGAACCAACGGGATCTTGCCGACCTCGACGACAGGTTCCTTCTGCGCATAGAGGTAGCGCACGCTTGCAGGTCCAGCGACGACACCTCCCGACGGCTCAAAGACGCACTGATCGACCGCGCCCAGGACGGCAAGCCGCACACCGGGAAACGGCGGTACGGCTACGACAAGAGCGGCATGGCCATCATTCCCGCGGAGGCCGAGACCGTGCGCGAGATTTTCTCGCGGTACCTCGACGGGGAGTCGACCACAGCCATCGCGGTGGACCTCAATCAGCGGGGGAGCTGACCGCCCTGGGCAGAGGGTGGAACAGCTTCAACGTCCGGGCCATCGTCGACAGCCATCACGTAGCAGGTATCCGCGTATTCCGAGGGCAGGAGCTGGGCCAGGGCGAATGGCCGGCGATCATCCCTCGCGGCACATGGGACGAGGCCCAGGAGCGCCGGACCTACCGGACCGCGGCGAACGCGGGCAAGTACGCCCCCAAGCATCCGTACATCCTCCGCGGGCTGGTCGTCTGCAAGGGCTGCGGGAATCGCATGGGTGGAAGCGGCGGCAAGTACATGTGCAATCGCGCTGCCCGTTCCGACTCGCTGCGCTGCTACCGGACGGCCAGCGGCGCACCGCTGGAGCAGTTCGTGACCGACGCGGCGATCAAGCTTCTGGAGCGCCTTGACGTCACCGGGCAGGAGGACGCCGCCGTTCTTTCACCGGGGGATCGGGCAGCGATCGACGCCGACCGGGCGGAGCTGACGGAGCTCAAAGACATGTGGGACAGCCGCGAGCTGAAGACCCACGAATACCGCACCATGAAGAAGACCGTCGAGGAGCGCATCGCAAAGATCGAGCGCAAGCTGGTCGTCCGGCCGACGGCCGAGGTTCTTCGTGGGCTGGTCGGTCCGAACGCCGCGGAGGGGTGGGGGGAACTGGTCAAGGCCAAGGAGTACGACCGCATGAACGCCGTGCTGCGGTTCCTCTTCAACGCGGTGATCATCGCCGAGCCGAGCACGAAGGGGCGGTACTTCGACTTCGGACGTGTGGAGATGGACCCGAACCCGCTCTGACGGTCGGTGAGGGAACAGACGAGGGGCCCGCGTCGGCGAGCCCGCTTCCGCTTCTCTGTCACGTCGTGCGCGCTCAGTTCCGCACCTCCCCAAGACGCTTCAGCTCTGCGGATGCGATCTCGCGGTTTCGGGCCAGGTCTTCGGCGATCCCGGCGGCGATGAGGGCCGCTCCGGGGGTGTGTCCGGAGCCGATGTAGTGCCAGTGAGCATCGGCGATGGCGACCGCGTTGTCGGGCAGACCGATCCCGGCAACGGTCCGTTCGTGGTCGGCTCGCTCAGCGCGCAAGGCGGCGTAAGTGGTGGAGTAGGCGCGGGACTTCGTGAGGATGTGGCCGCGGTAGCCGAGGGTGTGAGCCCAGGCCCTGAACCGCAGCGGTGCGAACTCCACGAGGCCGCCGAGACGCCAGCAGGCACACATGAGGGATTGCACGTGCGGGGAGACCACCGCGGTGTCTATGTCGCCGACGGAGGTCAGCCGGTAGTCGGTGCCGGCGGCAGTGTCGGCCGCTCCCTTAGTGACGTACTTGGCCACGTACGCGGCGACCGCATCATCCATGAGCCCGTCACCGTCGCCGAAGGCTCGTCGTGGTTGAGCTGGAGCCCTCCGGGCTCGGAAGCCCGGTACCGCACCCCGCGGCGGCCTCCTGAGCCACACCGCACTCGAAGGTCAGCCACCCATCAGCCGCGTGAACAACGCTCCAGGTCAATACACCTAGGCCGCGCCGCGGGACGCCAACCAGAGGCAGCAACTCCGACCAAAGCACCTGCACAACAGCCTCCCGCCCGAAAAGGCTACGAAGAAGCCTTGACTGTGGTCATGCCGTCCAGGGTGTCAGGTGTGGCCATGTGCACGCCCGCGCATGTCGTGGCAGCGGGACGCCTGACCCGGCATCCGTAATGCGGCCGACACATGGCGGCCGCTCGACGGCGATGCCGGCGTCGCTTCCCGGCCATCGCCCGTTGACAGTCTGCCCACGTGCTGGCCATCCGTGTCCCCGTCGTCGACACCCGCCGCTGCCAACTGCTGGGGCTGGTGGGCTCGGCGGCCCTTGCCGCGGGTGGCGCGACCGCCGGAGCGCTGCCCGTACGGGAGGCTCTCGCGCCGGGGTCCGGCCGGGCGGCAGTCGGCCTGGCCGCTGCGTACTTCGGGCTCGTACTGCTGGTCGCGGCCTGGGTTCTGCTGGGGCGCTCGATACGCGGTCCTGAACCACCGGGCCGCCGCACACTGCTGCTCACGCTCGGGCTGTGGGCGGCACCGCTGATCGTGGCGCCACCGCTGTTCAGCCGGGACGTGTACAGCTATCTCGCCCAGGGCGCGATGGTCGACGCCCGGATCGATGTGTACGCATACGGCCCCTCCCGGCTCGGCGGACCGCTGACCGACGAGGTGGCACCGCTGTGGCAGCACACCCCGACCCCGTACGGCCCGGTCTTTCTCGCCTGCGCCAAGGGGATAGCCGACTTCTCCCGTACGGAGGTGTCCACCGGCGTGTTCGGCATGCGGCTGGTCGCGCTGCTCGGGGTCGCCGCGATGGTCGTCTGCCTGCCCGCGCTGGCCCGGCACTGCGGGGCGGAGCCGGCCGCCGCGTTCTGGCTCGGGGCGCTCAACCCGCTGGTGCTGCTGCATCTCGTCGGCGGAGCCCACAACGACGCGATCATGCTCGGCCTGCTGGGCGCCGGTCTGGTCGCCGCGTTGGGCCGCCGGCCGGTACTGGCCGCCGTACTGGTCACCCTCGCGGCCCTGGTGAAGGCGCCCGCCGCGCTGGGGCTGCTGGCCGTGGTCCTGCTCTGGGGCCGGCATCTCGGCGGCCGGGCGCGGCGGCTGAAGGCGGCGCTTGCGGTGCTCGGCGTGGCAGCGGCCACCACAGCGGCGGCGACTGCGCTGGCCGGCACGGGCTACGGGTGGATTGCCGCCCTGGACACCCCGGTATCGCCGCAGAACTGGTCGCTCACCTCGTCACTGGGCCGGATGACCAGCGCCCTGCTGGAGAACGCCGGCAGCGGACTGGCTCAATTCGCCGTGCCCGCCTGGCACTTGCTGGGACTCGCCGCCACCGCCACCGCCGTACTGATCGCCTGGCGGCGCCATCTGCCGCGCCCGGTCTACGCACTCGGGCTGAGCCTGACGGCGGTGGCCGTACTCGGACCCGCGATCCGGCCCTGGTACGTGTTGTGGGGGCTGTTCCTGATAGCCGCCGCCGGGCCCGACCGGCCGATGCGCCGGGCGGTCGCCATTGCCAGCGCGGTACTGGCCCTGGCCGTACTGCCCAGTGGATTCGCGCCGGACAGGGCGCAGCTTGCGCTGGCGGCCGGCGGCGGGGTGCTGGCGATGCTGACGATGTTGTGTGCGTACCGGATCACGGGACGTACCGCCGCCGGGACCGGGCCTGTGGGGAGTACGGCATGACGTGGCCGACGGGCACACGCGGACGGCTGCTGCTGGTGGTGGGGCTGGCGGCCGCCGTCGGACTCTTCCTCGCGACGGTCCCGCTGCACCGGGACTGGTTCGATCTCGGCGTCTACTACGGAGCCGTCGACAGCTGGCGACATGGCGGGCGGATCTACGACTATCTGGTACCGGGGACGCACTACGGCTTCACCTATCCGCCGTTCGCAGCGGTGTGCATGCTGCCGATGACGCTGGTCGACTGGCCGAGCGCGGTGGCGATCAGCGTGCTGCTCAATGTCGCCGCGGCGGCCGCCATCCTGTACTGGTCGGCCGGGGCCGTCGTCCGCCGGCAGGGCTGGAGCCGCTGGTTCGCCTTCGCTGTCGCGGGCTGTCTGTTCGCGCTGCTGGAACCGGTCCGCGACACGTTCAGCTTTGGGCAGGTCAATCTGCTGCTGCTTGCGCTGGTGCTCTCGGATGCCTGGCTGCTGTCGGTGGCCCGAGAGCGATTCACGGGCCTTGGCGGACTCGCGGGCCACGGCGAAGGCGGCACGGGCCGCGGCGAAGGGGGTCGATTCACGGGCCTCGGCAGGCTGGCGGGCGTCGGGATCGGCCTCGCCGCCGCGATCAAGCTCACTCCGGCCGTCTTCATCGGCTATCTGCTGGTCACCCGGCGCTGGCGGGCCGCCGGCACCGCGGCAGCTGTCGCGAGCGGCGCCACACTGCTCGCCGTGTGGGCGGCGCCCGCCGCGTCGCGCGTGTACTGGACCGAGGCCATGTGGGACACGGGCCGGGTCGGTTCGCTGGCCTATGTCTCCAACCAGTCCTGGCAGGGAGTCCTGGCGCGGCTCTCGGAACCGGCCGCCCCCAGCCGTGCGGTGTGGGCGCTCGGCGTGATTGTGCTCCTGTGCGTCTGGGCAGGGCGGGCGCGCCGGGCTGCCGCGGCCGGCGACGAGCAGTCGGGCTTCGCGCTGACCGGTCTCATCGCCTGCCTCATCAGCCCGGTCACCTGGGTGCACCACCTGGTCTGGCTTCTTCCGGCCCTCGCCGTACTGATCGACGCCGGACTCCGCGCGGAGCCGGGCGACCCGAGGCGACGCCGGCTGCTGACTTGGGCCGTCGCGATCTACGTCGTGCTGTGCAGCAGCGTCGTATGGCTGTGGAGCTGGGACGCAACGGGTGTCGACGGCTTCCTGGGCAGCAACACGTACGTCTGGATCTCGCTCGGCCTGTTGCTCGCTCTCCCCGTACGGGAAGTCGCGACGGAAGCGGCCGCCCGCCAATCCCTTCCCCTCGAGAGGTCTGCGACGATGGGCGCATGCGCGCACGCTTCGGAGTACCCCTTGGAATCACGGCAGTCGGCGCGGCCGGCCTCGCCTACGCCGCCGGCTTCGAGGCCCGCTCCTTCCGGCTCCGACGGCTGACGGTGCCGGTGCTGCCGCAGGGAATGCGGCCGCTGCGAGTACTTCAGCTCTCCGACATCCACATGGTGAGCGGCCAGCGCAAGAAGCGCGCCTGGCTGCAGTCCCTCGCGGGCCTGCGCCCGGACTTCATCGTCAATACCGGCGACAACCTCTCCGACCCGGACGGCGTGCCTGAGGTCGTGGACGCGCTCGGCCCGCTGATGGAGTTCCCGGGCGTCTACGTCTTCGGCTCCAACGACTACTACGGCCCCAAGCTCCGTAACCCCGCCCGCTACCTCTTGGAGAAGGCCCAGGGCCGCCACGGCCTGAACGGCAACGCACCGGCCGTCGGCGCGGTCCACAACCCGTGGGAGGACCTGCGCGACGCGTTCGACGCGGCGGGCTGGGTGGGCCTGAGCAACACCCGCGGCCGACTGAAGCTGGACGGCTACGAGCTGGCTTTCACCGGCCTCGACGACCCGCACATCAAGCGGGACCGCTACGAGGAGGTCGCGGGCGGCCCGGAGACGGGCGCCGATCTGTCGCTGGCCGTGGTCCACGCCCCGTATCTGCGCACGCTCGACGCTTTCACGGCCGACGGCTACCCCCTGATCCTGGCGGGCCACACGCACGGCGGGCAGCTGTGCATCCCCTTCTACGGGGCGCTGGTCACCAACTGCGACCTCGACACGGACCGGGTGAAGGGCCTCTCCACGCACCGGGCCGAAGGAAAGGTCTCGTACCTGCATGTCTCGGCGGGCTGCGGCACCAACCGCTACACGCCGGTGCGGTTCGCGTGTCCACCGGAGGCGACGCTGCTGACGCTGACGGCGCGGGACTGAGGGGGCGGGCAGCGTCGCTGGTGGGGGCATAGTCGGCGACGTCCGCGGGGCGTCGGCATGGGCGTCGACGAGAGCGCGAAAACCGGATTTCGCCTCCAGGCGCGGGTGGGCTAAAGTAATCGATGTCGCCGGGACACTGGCGACATCGGGGTGTAGCGCAGCTTGGCAGCGCGCTTCGTTCGGGACGAAGAGGTCGTGGGTTCAAATCCCGCCACCCCGACAGCTAAAACACCACTTCAGGGCCGGAATCCCTTCACGGGATACCGGCCCTGACTGGCGTTATGAAGGCTCTCGGGAGTGACTGGGGAGTGGATCAGGGAAAAAGAGAGCCTACGGCCAGCCTTCGAGGCCAGGCACGGCTCCCAAGCAGGATCCGCCGGACACCCCCAGGCGCTGCGCCATCCATCCTCGCCGTTGGCTACCGTTTGACCCGGCCGCGGACGGCGAGGACAGCGAGACCGAGCAGGACGGGCTCGGTCAGCCGGGAGGCCATCGGTGTACCTCACGTACCGGTCGTGGTCAGGTGCTGGCGGGACGGAAGATCCCGAGTTCACCACCACCCGCAGGCTCTTCTCGAACCGATCCGTGGACACGCGCTCCAGTGATTTTCGGTATTTTTGTGGCACCCTGCCCTGCGCGACATCACCGCAGATCAACACCGGAGTCCCTATTTTCCGCGTATTCTGCGGCGGGGTTGCGGTGCGGGAAGGCCGGCTCGCTCCTCGATGCTCACGGAGAGTACACAGGCACGCTCGGCCGCTCCCATCTCGGCTTCCGTCTCCTTCCGGCCCCACCCGACGCTTGCGCCCGTCGGGGCGGTGGCGAGCGTTGGGAGTGAGCGGGGAGTGGTCGAGCCCACCCCCCTCCGCTGCCAGTCACTCGAGAACACGACGCCTATTCGGTCAGCGCTCCCCATACCTGGGCGCCTTGGGTGATGTCGAGGTCTTGGTCACGGGCTTCCTGCTTGCCGGATGGCGCGTTGATGGAGGTAAGGGATCCGGAGCGGGCGTCCAGCACGAGGAGGCTGAATTTGGTCCAGGTAGCGGCTACATCGGCGTTCAGGTCGTTGTTGTCGCTGAGGCTCTGGTTGTCGCCGAGGTCCGTGCACTTGTTCTGTGCGAGGTCGAGGACAGCCAGGTGAGTCCCATCGTCGGCGTGAATGGCGCTGGCGTACCAGCGTCCGCTCTGGTCGAGGACACCCCGGCCGACGGGGTAGCCCTTCGCACAGGTGGGAACCTTCGGTGCTGCCTTGGTCCCCGTGTCGTAGGCCTTGACGCACGTGGCGGCGTTGCAGTCGTCCTGCTTCCACACCACCCGCGGGCCGGCGGCGCTGAGGATCGTCGCGCTCTCTTCGAGTACCTGGTCAATGGCCGTGGCGTTCTTGTTGAGCAGGACGATACGGGTCTGTGCCGTCTTGGCGTTGCCGGAAGCGGGGACGTCCCCGGTGGTCTGATGCGCGAGAATTCCCTTCGAGGTTTCGGCGATGGGCTGCAGACCGCACGGCAGGGCCAAGGTCCGGCGCGAGGGGCGTCCGGAAACCGCGTGTTCGGTCATGGTGAAGCGGGCACGTACCGACTCGGGGAGCTTGTCTCCCGCACAGCCGGTGGCAGCAGGTTCTTCAGTGACCGCCCAGACCGCGTTTTCCCTCGATGCAGGGAACCAACTGGTCGCGGGGGCGAGCACGACCGCCTTCTGCGGCGTATGAGCGTCGATGGCCACGACACTGCCGTCCTGGATTCCCAGGATCTGCCCGGATGCCAACTGGCGGGACTCGGTCAGCTGGTACACATCGAGGCGCTCTGTTCCTTCCGGGCGCTCCGCGACGATCTTCGCCTTGGCGTTGATGTCCTCAAGAACTGCGATGCGTCCACCTAGATTGACGACGATGCCCCGGGGCGTCTTGTCGGCGGCATCGCCCTGTGCGCATCCGGCGGTCCCTATCAGGCCCAGGGCTGCGGCAGCCACCAGCCAACGCCGCTGGAAACAAGCCTGGCTGACGGATCGGATCTGTACGGCCACGGTTGGTTCCCCCTGGTCTTGGGTGCGGGACGTGCGGGGGCGGCCGTGACAGCCGCCCCCTGATAAGTCAGGTCAAGGCTTCGGTGTACAGGCGCTGCTAGCGATGCACTCCGAGAAGAACGGATAGGCCGTGATGCCACCCAGCGTTCCCATGTTGCCGAGGAACCTGGCACCACACTGGGCAGTGTCCTGCCACTTTTCGATGACGTACGTCGTGCGCTCGATCTTCGGAGTGGTGTACCCGTACTTCCCGCCCGGCACATCCATCCAGTTGGTCACTGTCTTGCCCGACTCGGTCGACTTGGTGATGTCCCGGCCGACCTTGGCCTCTACTGTCGAGATCCCCCACGAGGCACTGCCACCCAGCTCGGAGCTCCAGGAGGTCGACTTCGACTTCGTCGTGCTCAGGGCATAGGTAAGTCTGGACGTGGTGGATGCACCGTTCCTTTTGCCGGCCGTCGCACCGATGCCCTCGTAGCCGGTGCTGACTCGTACGACCTTGTACCAGACATCCGGGGGGCAACTCTGGGGCCCCGGCTTGCTACTCGCAGCGGCCGAAGGGGTCATCAGCAGACCGGACCCGATCACCAGAGCACTCGCGAGGGCGGCCTTACGTATAGCGAAAGTCATTGTCTTTCCTCCCGTTTGATGCGTCAGCCTCGTGCGGCTGAGCAACACCGAGAGGAAACCATGGACACGCTCACCACGATCTTCATTTGAGGATCGCCTGAGGTCGACAGGGCCGAATATGGCCAGGGCACTACTCCCTGAGCAAATCGCACGAAGCTGCATGGAAGTACTGCCTCCTGCGATGCCATTCGGGCATTGAGACTATTTGCACCACGCTCGAAGGCAGGCAGCAGCAAGCCAGTTGGCCAAGAACCTTCCATTGGTCCTCCAACACCAGCGGTGATGCGGGTACATCGCCCACGAGCCCGCCTGGCGTGGGGCCCCGGAGAACGGGCCGGAGCCCATCGTCCTGCCCGGCGATCCGCTCGGCGACGCACCGAACCGCCACGCGGAGCCAGCATCTGCGGATCTACCGCAGCGCTTGCCCATCACGTCCACGACCACCGGCGTCGATGAACCTGGTCGGCGCCGACGTCGGGCTGTGCCGCTGAACGGCCGGGACGAGCCTCCCCGAATCCGTCTGTTTCTCATCTCGGGCATTTGCCGCTGGGAGTGAGGGGGGGAGTGGATCATGAAATAAGTGCCATTCGATAGCTCGCGACACCAACGGACACCAACGCCCTGACCTGCACTGGAAACAGAAGATGCAGTTCAGCGAACTGTTCGAACCTAGTTCGGGACGAAGAGGTCGTGGGTTCAAATCCCGCCACCCCGACAGCTAAAACACCAGGTCAGGGGCCTGATCCGCAGAGCGGGTCGGCCCCTGAGCGGTTTCCGGGGCCTCTTGGGAGAAATCTGGGAGAAGATCTCGGAATTCCGCTCCCTGACGACATCTACCGACGCGCTCTCAGCCGATGCAAGGGGTCGTTGAGCACGGCTACCGGAGACGTGGTGCACATCGCAAGCCGCGCATCGAGCGCCGCTTCCCACTCCGCGGTGAGGTTGGCCATCAGGTCCTCGCGCATCTGCCGAGTGATGTGCGAGTAGCGCGCCTGCACCGAACCGTCGGTGTGTCCCATGCGCTCATCCATCCGCTTCGGCGGAATACGGACCCCTTCCATACGCGTCTTGGCCGTACGGCGCAGCACGTGGGTGCGAGCCCCTTCGCTGACTTCCCGCCGACCCGCAATCCAAAAGGGGGCCGTCAACGTACTGAAAGGAGAGCCGCAACCTGGGGAAACGCCCCGGTGCCGGTTCTCGTACAGCGGGAATCTTGGCTGCAAGGCGTGCGCCTCGTCTGTGCGAGGCGACGCCTGCGACCACACCGCTCCTCCCCTTCAGCTGCGGCTACCCATCTCGTGCCGCTGAGAGTTGCGCGAGTCAATGGAGGAAAAGGTGCATCCATCATGCGAGCACATCGCGCGAGGCGTCTCGCCGCGGTGTCCGCGGCCAGCATCCTGATGGCCAGCGGCGCTGCGATCGGCGCAGCAGGCACGGCCTCAGCAGCAGCCCCTGCCGTGCACACTCATGTGACCACCAACTGGTGCGGCGACGGCGACGACTGGGGCGGAAACTGCTCCGATCACCGCATCGATCACCGCTTCGATCACCGCTTCGACCACCACCGCTTCTTCTCCAACCAAGGAGGTGTCGTGATCATCGTGCTCTAGTACGCCCTTGGACATGGCGTCGAGTCAGTGCGCGCCGCAGTGTCGCGATCGGTTCGCCCTCCACTGTCAGTCCTGACATGAGCGACGCGCGCATCTCCCGCCGTGATGTGGGAGGAGCGAGCCCCTGCGCGATGGGGAGCCAGCAGGCGTCGGCACGCGCGCCGGCGCCCCTCCCCCGCGCGGGAACGCCAGGCCATGGCTCGGCGAGCAACGGAATGGGACATGCCTCCTGCGGTGCGTTCTTCGGGTACCAGCGGCCACCGACCAAACCCACTCCACCGATCTCACGGCAGTTCTTCGTCAGTCGACGGCCTTCAAGTCGCCCAGGGCGTCTCCGAGGCCGAGTTCGGTGGCACCACGGGTCTGGAAGCCCTGCTTGAACAGCTCAGCCGTGCGCTGCTGTACTCCCTCGCCTCGGACGAGTTGCTGGAACAGCGCGGCGTCTGCGCGTACTTCGGCAGGAGCCGGCAGGCTGATGGCGTTGATTGCCGACTTGGCTGCGATCAGCGCATCGCGGGGGAAGCCGCTCATGCGCGCGGCGATGCCTGCTACGAACTCGTCCAGTTCGGCGTCAGGGACCGCACGATTGACCCATCCATAGCGTTCGGCGAGGTCGGCGTCGAAGTCCGACGACGTCAGCACGGCTTCGAGTGCACGGCCCCGGCCCAGCAGACGGGTGAGGTGCTGGATCGCGCCCGCGCCGGGGGGCGCTCCGATTCCCACTTCGGGCTGGCCCAGGATGGCGTTCTCCCGGGAGGCGAAGCGCATGTCGCAGGCAAGGAGGAACTCACTGCCCGCTCCCCGGGCACGACCGCGCAGCTTGGCGATGGTGACAGCCGGGAGCTGGCTCAGCTTGCGAAACAGCATTCCCAGGGAGGCATCGCCGGGGCCTCCGGCCTTCGCGGCCTCAGCGGTGTACTCGGGGACTTTCGTCATGTCGACGTGCGGGAAGAAGAAGTCGGCGTCCGCACTGTCGAAGATCACCACGCGTGGGGCGGTCGGGTGTGACAGTTCCTCGAGCAGTGCGACCAGGTCCCGCACGACCTCGGGACCGATGAGGTTCATCGGCGGCGCGTTGAACGTGGCGGACAGGACGTTGCCGTCCAGCCCGGTCTTGATGGTTTCGTACGAGGCGGTCATCTCGGTCTTCCTGTCATCGCTCAGCCCCGTCCTTCTCGTGGACGCGGTGCAGGGTGATGTCGCGGGAACCGGCGGCTGCGACGACCTGGAACGGGGATGGTGACCAGGCCGAAGCTGATGGCGCCGCGCCAGATCGCTCGGGGCATGGCAGTGACCCTTTCGGCCCCGATTTGCCATGCTATGCCGTCCCCCGCCAGTGGGCTCCCTGAGTGGTCCGGACCTACCTGGAATCGAGCACGTGCCCGACCGGACGTCAGGGCAGACTGATCGAACTCCTCAAGCAGTGCCCACCGGCCGTGCCCGATGCGTGCCCGACAGGCGAGATGGCCAGTAAGAACAAGGCCAGACGCAGTGAGCCATGGGGGCGCACCCGTGGGGCTCTCCTGCGTGACAGTCTTCGCGATCACGGAGACAGACGCGGTCATCCGCGTCCTGAGGACCGTAACTTTGCTGTGGTTTCAGTCTTGGACGACGAAGCGGCAGCCCAGAGGGCTGATTCGCGGGGCGTCAGCGCAGTACAACCTCGCCCGCGTGGACGGCGTGCATGGCGCGCTCGACAGTCTCCTGGTTTTCGCCGACCGGAGCCACGTAGCCGATGACGTCGCGCGCGGCGTCCTCCCCGAGCATTCGGGTGATCACCCACGTGGCGAGATACTGCGACGCCAGGCAGCCGCCCGCCGTAGCGATGTTCCCCTCGGCGTGGAACGGCGCGTCCAGCACGGTGACGTTGCGGGCTTCGACAAAGGGCCGGCTCTTCATGTCCGTGCAGGCGGGCATGTCATCCAGCAACCCGAGCCGGGCGAGCACCAGCGCGCCGGAGCACTGCGCACCGATCAGCTGTCGCGAAGGGTCGAGCGGCAGCCTGGAGATCAGCCGGTCGTCGGCGACTACGTCTCGTGCCTTCACCCCGCTACCGATCAGCACGACGTCGGCTTCGGTCACGAACTCCATCGGGCGCTGTCCGGTTACCTCGACGCCGTTCATGGACGTGACCACCGGCGTCGGTGTCGTGATGAAGGCCTCCAAGCCGTCCTTTCGGCACCGGTTGATCAGCGCGGAGGCGATGAAGCTGTCGAGCTCGTTGAATCCGTCAAAGGTGACCACGGCTACCTGCATGGCATCTCCTCAAGGCCCTCAAAGCACGGCACTGGAGGTGAGTCTCTCAGGGCGCTGTACCCAGGTCGCGGGCCAATTGGCAATCGGTGGCTCATCTGTCAGTGCCGCAGTTGCCGAAGTCACGCCTGAACCCGTTGATGGCCGAGATGGCGGCGCCGGGGCTGGAACAGGAGGAGGACCGAGCCCTGCGTGCTGCCCACGTACCGCCACCACCGCCGGAGTGGAGGATCGAGATGAGCCGGGGCGGGCGAACACGCCCTTGCCGTCCATGCCGGGGCAGCGTCACATCGACGGCCCCGGCAAACGCCGAAGAGGCCGCGCTCCCGTGAGAGGACGACCTCTTCTGCGTCGTCAACTGCCGACGCCCTCTGTGGACCAACCCAAGCATTCGCGGCCCACCGCGTTGATCGACTGCCGTTGGCTGCTTGTAAGCGGCGTGCGATCGCTGCCGTCGGGCATCGCATACCGGCCTGCACAGCCTCCGCCTCCACCCGCCGCGTCGTACGGCACCAGTCCCTCCCCTCGTGGGGACCGGTGCCGAACCATACGGGCGGCGTCGATCCGCGCCGGTACGGCGCGGATCGAGGAAAGGCCGGACCCGTGGTCGACGCGATAGCAGTCCGGATGGGACTGGCTCCACGGATCTCTCACACGCATGCGACGAGACCGTCGCCACCGTCTCGTAACTCCGACGGAAGATGACCGAGAACATGTGGCGTCATGAGTTGTCTCTCCGAGCGCTGAGCTGGTGGCATATCCGGGCGACGCCCGGTGATGCGCTACTGCGTCGTGATCCTGTCAGCTGTGGCTCCCGCCGAGGAGGTTCCGGCACCGGGCCAACGGCTTAACCGCAGGTCAGCCATATAAGGTGAGTTTTCCGGTCCGGATGCCCAGGTACGGGGGAAGTAAGGGGTGGAGACCTTGAGTTCCGACTCAGGGGCACGCACAGCCTTCGCGGAACGTCTCGCGCTGCTGTACAAGGAGGCCGGCAACCCTCCCCTCAAGCGCGTGGCCGAGGGGGTCGTCCGGCTTCAGCGGGTCGACGAACAAGGGCGGCCAGTGCGGGTGTCCGCTCAGCGGATCAGCGACTGGCGACGGGCCAAGAACGTGCCTGCCCAGTTCGCCGCCCTCGCAGTGGTGCTGCACATCCTGATCCCCGAAGCGCGGCGCTCGCGGCCCGCGCCGGTGTCCACGGGCCTGTACGACCTGGCCCAGTGGCAGCGCCTATGGGAGCGCGCGGTCGCCGACCCGGTCAGCGACCGGGCCGCTGCATCCGCGGAAGCGGAGGAACAACCCCCGGTCGAAACCCCGACCGTCCCCGGTGTGTGCCCATACCGGGGGCTGGCTTCGTACCGTCAGCAAGACGCCCGGTGGTTCTTCGGCCGCGAGCGGAGCACGGACGCCCTCATTGCTCAGCTCCTCGCAGCGGAGAAGACGGGTGGCCTGGTCATGCTCGTGGGCGCCTCAGGTGCGGGAAAATCCTCCCTGCTGAACGCCGGCTTGGTGCCCGCATTGCAGAACGGCGCGCTGGGGGACGAGAACAGCCAGGCAAGGGGGGTTCTGCAGCTCGCGCCAGGAGGCGATCCTCTCGCGGAGCTGACCTGCCGGATCCCTGAGCTCGCGCACGTCGTCTCTGCCGCGGAGGAACCGGCGGCGAAGGAGCCCGGTACTCCGCAATTCGCGCACGTGGTGAGGAAGGCCGTCACGGCATGGGCGCACCGCGAGGCATCCTCCGCCGCCCGTCCGGTCATCATCGTGGATCAGTTCGAGGAGGCGTTCACCCTCTGCTCCGACGAGGCGCGCAGGCGCACTTTCATCCAGCTCCTCCACGCTGCGTGCTCGCCCCCCGGCTCCGGTGACCCAGCCCCCGTGCTCGTAGTCCTCGGCATACGCGCCGACTTCTACGAGCAATGCCTCGGGTATCCCGAACTGGCCGACGCGCTGCAACACCGGCACATGGTGCTCGGGCCGCTGACCACCACGGAGCTGCGCGAAGCGGTGACCGGCCCGGCCAAGGCCGTGGGCCTGGAACTCGAACCGGGGCTGGCGGAACTGATCGTCCGGGAATTGAGCGCTGACGGCCCCCGGGGGGCGCGCAACGCGGGGGTTCTGCCGCTCCTCTCCCACGCCCTGCTCGCCACCTGGCAGCGACGAAAGGCGGGAAGGCTGACGCTGGCCGGCTACCGCGCGGCGGGCGGAATCCAGGGAGCGGTGGCGGCGACCGCCGAGCGGGCCTGGTCCGGCCTCGACCCGGCAGCACGCACTGCCGCGAGACTGCTCCTCCTCAGGCTGGTCCGGCTGGGCGAAGACACGCAGGCCACCCGTAGGCGGGGGACGCGCCGCCAACTGGCGGCGGAGTCAACGGACCCCAACAAGACGGAGGAATCCCTCGAAGCACTGGTGAGCGCCCGATTGGTGACACTCGACGCGGAGACCGTGGAGATCACCCATGAAGCGCTGCTCCACGCCTGGCCACGCCTGCGTGACTGGATCGACGAGGACAGGACCGGCAATCTGCTGCGCCAACGGCTGGAAGAGGACGGCAGGGCCTGGGAAGGGTCGAACCGCGATACGTCACTGCTCTACCGGGGTTCCCGTCTGGAGCAGGCCCACAACTGGGCGAAATCCGCCGGTGACACCTTCCTGACGCGGATCGCGGTGGAATTCCTGGCTGCTTCGGTCAGGCTGCGCAAGCGCACCGTCTGGATCGGCCGTGGCGCGGTGTCGGCTCTGGTCGTCCTGGCGATGCTGGCCGTCGGTTCGGCGGTGGTCGCGTGGCAGCAGCGGAACGATGCGGTGTTCGAGCAGGTGGTCGCCGAAGCCGATCGCGTCCAGTACACGGATCCGTCGTTGTCCGCTCAACTCGACCTGGTGGCTCACCGCTTGCGGCCGGACGACGAGGGCGCGAACAATCGGCTGATCTCGATCGTGAACGCGCCGCTGGCCACACCGCTTCTCGGCCACGCCGGCGCCGTGTACCTCACCTCGTTCAGTCCGAACGGGCGGTTCCTGGCCACCGCCAACTACGACCGGACCGTTCGACTGTGGGACGTGTCGGATCCGACTCGGCCCAAACAGCTGGGCAAGCCCCTCACCGGCCACACGAGTTGGGTGAGCAGCGCGGTCTTCAGCCCCGACGGCCGCACCCTCGCCAGTGCTTCGGACGACGGCACGGTCCGGCTGTGGAACGTGCAGGATCCCGACCACCCGCGCCCGCTCGGCGCGCCCTTGACCCGCAATGGCGGCACGGTCTACCTGCTCGCCTTCAGCCCGGACGGACACACTCTGGCCTCCGCCAATGAAGATCACACCGTTCGCCTGTGGGACATGAGCGACCCGCGCCGACCGAAGGCGCTCGGTGCGTTGACCGGCCACACCGCCGCCGTGCGCTCCATGGCGTTCAGCCCTGACGGACGGACGCTGGCAGCCGGTGGCGACGATGACACGATCAGGCTGTGGGACATGGCCGATCCACGTCGTCCGACGCGGATCGACACAGTGCTGACCGGCCACACGGACACGGTGCACTCCGTGGCCTTCAGCCCCGATGGCCAAACCCTCGCCAGCGGCAGCGCGGACGACACCATCCGGCTCTGGAACGTGGCCGATCCACGTCACGCGACGCCGCTCGGCGCGCCCCTCACCGGCCACACCGGTCCCGTATGGTCAGTCGCCTTCAGCCCCTACGGAACCATGCTCGCCGCCGGCAGCGCAGACAGTACGGCGAGCCTGTGGAACGTCAGCGATCCGGCATATCCGTCGCAGGTCGGCGAGCCTCTCGCAGGGAGCAGTGGCGAGATGTACGCCGTGGGCTTCAGCCCCGACGGCCGAACGCTCGCCACCGGGAGCGGTGACAGCAAGGTCCGCCTGTGGTCGATACCGACGTCGGACATGATCGGCCGCATCGGAGCGTTCCGCCCGGATGGGCAGGTGCTGGCCACGGCCGCGCGCGACGGAAGGGTTCGGCTGTGGAACGTGGCGACTCCCGAACGGCCCGCGTCGCTGGGCAAACCGTTCATGCCCGGGAAGGGTGACCTGCGTTCACTGACGTTCTCCCCCGACGGCCACACACTCGCGGTGCTGACGGGAAGCCGCGCAGTGCAGCTGTGGAACGTCACCGACCCGACTCGGCCTGTCTCCTACGGGCCGCCCGTCGAATTGCGGACACGGTTCGCGGGCCCCGGCGCGCTGGCATTCAGCCCGGACGGGCGCACGCTGGCAACCGCCCATGAGGACCGCACCATTCAGTTGTGGAACATCAGCGACCCGTCCCACCTTCTTCCGCTCGGCAAGCCGCTCACCGGCCACAAGGGCTACGTCAATTCTCTCGTCCTCAGCCCGGACGGCCGCACTCTCGCCAGCGGCAGCGCGGACGACACCATCCGGCTGTGGAACGTGGCCGACCCACGTCGTGCCGCCCAGCTCGGGGCACCTCTCACCGGGCACCTCGGACCCATCAACGCGCTCTCGTACAGCCCCGACGGCCATACATTGGCCAGCGGCAGCGACGACGGCACGGTCCGGCTCTGGAACATCAGCGACCCCCTCAAGGCGACCCGGCTGAGCTCCCCCCTCACAGGTCACACCGAAGCGGTCGTGTCGCTGACGTTCAGCCAGGACGGCCGCACCATGGCGAGCGGCGGCAACGACAACACGGTCCGGCTCTGGAACGTGGCAGATCCATCCAAGGCCGCTCCCATTGGTCAATCGATGAGCCCCAACGCCAAGACGGGCAATTTCTTGTCGTTCAGTCCCAAAAGCCACATGCTCGGAGTATCGAGCGGCGCCGATACCGTCCGGCTGTGGAACCTCGACGTCGACGAGGCCATTCGTCACATTTGCTCGACCACTCGGGGCGTTCTGACGCCGGCGAAATGGCACGAGTATCTGCCCCGTCTCTCGTACGAGCCTCCGTGCGACCAGTAGCGGGGCCGAGGCTCGACCAGCGACATGCTCCCCGGGCGTCAGGCGGGATACGCCGGTCCGCTCATCAGCGGCCTTGGTCCTCCGTTTCCATCCCTTGTGGACTCATTGCGTGATCCCGATCACAACGCCTCGTTGCGGCTGAACAGTCGGTTCCCGCCGTACAAGCAGCCTTGTTACTCTTGGCTACAGCCCGATCGCTGGTGCATCCCCCGTCGCCAGCGGTCGGGCGCTTCCATGTCCTGCGGAGAACATCAACAAATCGCGCACGGTTGTGCCCTTCTTGCTTCCGCCTCGGAATCGCGATACGCCCGCGGGGATGTTCGGTGCCCAGAGCCGCACGCGCGATACCTTCCAGGCTTCCCGTGTGACAACCGTGAAAAGGCTTGGAAAGGTTGCGCTGCTGTTCGAAGCGGCCGGCCGGCCTCAGTCCCGCAGGAAACGCCAGTACCGCGAGCACCCTGCGGTGGGTGTCGTCGGTCTGCGGCAGATCCAGCTTGGTGAGGATGGAGCCGATGTGCTTACCCACGGCGGCCTCGGAGACCATCTGAAGTGCTGTTCGCCGACGCGCCGACCGGGGCACTGGATACCCGCACCGGACGGGAGGTCCTGGAACTGCTGCGCGGCCTGGTGGACCGCGACGGACAGACCGTCGTCATGGTCACCCACGACCCGGTGGCCGCCGCGTACGCGGACCGGGTGCTCTTCCTGGTCGACGGCCGCATCGACGGCGAGCGCGGCCGCGGCCCAGGCCAGAGAGACCACTCATCCGGAGACGAGTGGTCCGATGGCGTAGCTCTTCCCACTCGTCAAGACCTCTTGAGGAGTCATAGGCTGAGCCCCGTCAGGCGACAGAGAACGGTGAGCATCAGTGGCAAAGGTGTACGAACGGATCGCGGATGACCTCCGCCAGTCCATCCGCGCCGGTCAGCTGGAGCCCGGCGACCGACTTCCCGCGGAGACCAAACTCGCGGAGCAGTACGGGAAGAGCGTCCCGACGATCCAGAACGCACTTCGACTGCTGCAGAACGAAGGGCTGATCGAGAAGCAGCACGGCCGCGGCAACTTCGTCCGTCGGCCCCGCACGACGGTGCTGCGCGACGACGTCCGGCACCAGTGGGAGAAGGACCGCGCGCGCGAGCCGGAGGCCAAGAGGCTGGAGACAGGCGCGACCGAGCATGACACCGGCCTGCGGATGGACGACCTCGTCTTTTACGCGGCGTATCGCGAGATCAAGGCGAACAAGGAACTTGCGGAGACCTTCGGGGTCCCCGAGGGCACGCCCCTCCTGGAACGCACCTACCGGACGAGGTACGCCGCCGAAACCGCCCCGCTCAACCTGGTGACCTCATACATCGTCCGCGCCCTGGTCGAGGAGAACCCGGACCTCCTGGACGACACCAACGAACCGTGGCCCGGCGGCACACAGAACCAGCTCCACACCGTGGGAATCGAAGTGGACCGCGTCAAGGAACGCGTCACCGCCCGCCCACCCACACCGGAAGAGGCGGATGAGCTGGAGCTGCCGCCGGGCACGTCGGTCCTGGTTCTCCGGAAGACCTCGTTCGACATCAACGACCGCGTCGTGGACGTATCCGACATCACGCTGCCTGGTGACCGCACGGAAATGCTCTTCACCACTCATCTGGAAAGGTGGTGAGTGCCGTGCTTCGGCGCGTCGTCATCATCACTGCTGTCCACCCGCCATCCGCTCCGTTCCTGCCGGACGCGTACAAGTCTCTCTGCGAGCAGGAGCTCCCCGACGGATGGGAGTGGCATTGGTTGATCCAGGAGGACGGCGAGAGCGACGAGGTCGCTCCCCACATCCCCGACGACGACCGCGTGACCTTCAAGCAGGGGCGCCCCGGCGGCCCCGGCGTCGCCCGGACCATGGCTCTCGCGCACGCAGACGGCGAGTACGTCAAGGTCCTGGATGCCGACGACCAACTGACCCCGGGTGCGCTGGCCCGCGACCTGGCCGCGCTCGAAGGTGACTCCGCGATCGGCTGGGCGACATCGCGCGTACTGGATCTGTTGCCCGACGGCTCCACGGCGGGCTTTCCCGGGGACCCCGAAGCTGGACCGATCGAGCGGGGGGCCGTGCTCGACTTCTGGAAGGCGAATGGTTTCCGCGCGCAGGTCCACCCGGCGACGCTGTTCGTTCGCCGCGAACTGCTTCTCGCGCTCGGCGGCTGGATGGCTCTCCCCGCCTCAGAGGACACGGGGCTTCTGCTCGCCCTGAACTCCACCAGCCGCGGTTGGTTCTCGCCCGAGGTGGGACTCCTGTACCGCAAGTGGCCTGGGCAGGCGACCGGCCAGGCCGCGCACACCGATGCCGCCGAGCGTGACGCCCGCATGGCAGTCGTCGAAGCGAGGGCTCGGGCGCTGTCGTACTTCCGGTGGCGCTACCCCGTCACGGACGCCCGATGAGCTTCGCGGCCCGGCTCTCTCGGTCGAGAGAGCCGGGCCGTGTCATGTCAGGGAAGCGTTTCGGCGTCGGCCCGGGAGAAGATCAGGTCACTCTCGTCGGAGACCGGCCCTCGCCAGCGAACCGGTACTCGGGGAGAACGCAGGGCAGCCGGGTAGCTCTCCGGGGCGTAGTCGTTGACCAGGCGGTAGGCATGGAAGCCGTGCTCGCACATCGTCTCCACCAACTCGGTGGCGGAGTCGCCCAGTTGCGCCATACGGCTGGGAGTTACCTCAACGGTGATCTCCACGTCTTGCCTGAGCTTGTCGAGCATGGGAGCCAGTCCGCGGACGACGCCTCCCTCGGCACCCTCTACGTCGATCTTGATCACTCGGGCGTTGGTGATCTCGGCGGGCTTCAGCAGTTCCGGGAGCGGGCGTGCCTCGATCTCGAAGGTGGACTCAGCCGGCCCCTCGTACGGGACGATGCTGGTCGCCCCCGTGTTCTTCGAGCTCGCGAGGATGAACGTCAGCTTCTTGCGGCTGTCTGACACGGCGGCGTTTACCGCGCGGATGTTGCGGCAGTCGTTGAGCTGGGCGTGCTGCAGAAGCCTTCGGTGGAACACAGGTGAGGCCTCGACAGTGACGACGTGGCCCCCGTCCCCGACGAGGCGGGAGGCCAGAACGCCGTAGTAGCCGACGTTCGCGCCGACGTCGATGAACGTGTCCCCGGGGCGCAACCTGCTCTGCAGCCAGTGCGTCATGTGGGGTTCCCACACCCCGAACATGTAGAGGTACCGCTGAATGAGGTCCTGCGTATCGACGCCGAACCTGGCACCGAACCGGGTCCGGGTAACGCGCCGACGAGGATGGTCCCGCAGCCGGGCGTTGAGGTGCTCCGCAGCCAGCGAGGCTTTGCAGATCGAGCCGGGAGCGTGACGTACATACCAGCGACCGAGGCTGACCAAGGCCTCTGAACCGGGGTTCCGCATCCGTTCGCCTCTCCGCTGGGTGCCCTCGGACCATGACGCTGAGGGCGGCTCACCGTGCGGGCAGACAGATTCTAGGACCCTGGCCGAGTGCAGCTCTCAGGCGGTGGATGACCGGTCCTGGTCGAACGGCAACTCCAGCATGCGAATCGCGTTGCCTCGAAGGATCTTGTAGGTCACGTCCTCGGGGAGACTGGCCACGTGATCAGCCGCCACCTGCTTCGTGTGCGGCCACGTGGAGTCGACGTGCGGATAGTCGGTCTCAAAGGTGGCGTTGTTGACGCCTACGGTCTCGATCGAATCGATGCCGTGCTTGTCGCGGAAGAAGCAGCAGAACATCTGCCGGTAGTAGTACGTCGACGGGGGCTCGGGGATCAGGTCGCGCACCCCGCCCCAGGCACGGTGCTCCTCCCACACGTCGTCGGCGCGCTCCAGGGCGTAGGGGATCCAGCCCATCTGGCCCTCGCTGTACGCCAGCTTGAGCCGCGGGAACTTCACCAGCACCCCGCTGAAGAGGAAGTCCATCATCGAGGCCATGGCGTTGTTGAAGGAGAGCGAGGCCTGCACGGCGGGCGGCGCGTCGGGCGACGCGGCCGGCATCTGGGAGCTGGACCCGATGTGCATGTTCACGACCGTGCCGGTCTCCTCGCACGCCGCGAAGAACGGGTCCCAGTAGCCGGAGTGGATCGACGGCAGCCCCAGATGGGTGGGGATCTCGCTGAAGGTCACCGCCCGCACGCCGCGTGCCGCGTTCCGTTTGATCTCGGCGACCGCCAGGTCGATGTCCCACAGCGGAATGAGGCACAGGGGAATCAGCCTGCCGCCGCTGTCACCGCACCACTCCTCCACCATCCAGTCGTTGTACGCCCGCACACACGCGAGCCCGACCTCTTTGTCCTTGGCCTCCGCGAAGGTCTGCCCGCAGAAGCGCGGGAACGTCGGGAAGCACAGCGAGGCCTCCACGTGGTTGAGGTCCATGTCCTCCAACCGGGCCTTCGGGTCCCAGCACCCGCGCCGCATCTGCTCCCGCGTGATGCCGTCAAGCGTCATCTCATCGCGGGAGAAGCCGACGGCCGCAATGATGCGCTTGTACGGGAAGATCAGGCCCTCGTACTCCCACCAGTCGGTGATCTGGCCCTCCGGGTCGGTGGTGAACCGGTACTTCCCGCCGATGTACTCCAGATCGCCGATTCCGGCGGTGAAGGGCTTCGGCCCCCTGTCGCGGTACTTCGCCGGAAGCCAGGTCTCGAAGAGATGCGCGGGCTCAATCACGTGATCGTCCACGCTGATGACCTTGGGGAGTTCCCGGGTGCCGCTCGCAATGCCAACCACGCTGTACCCCCAACTGCCCGCCGGTTCACCCGGCTCGTATCTGACGGACCATCAGGTCGAGGTTATGGGCTCACTCCCTCGACGACAAGGAGGGGCCGAGAACTCCACCCCTTGCGAGATTGAGCAACGCTGAACTGACGCTCCGTCAGTTAAGTGTGGGTCAGGGGAGCAGGATGCAAACGATCTGGCTCAGCGGGGCCGAGTGGTTCGCGGTCCTCCGTATCGGTCTCGGCCTGTGGTGGCTGGAGAGCTGGCGCCACAAGGACAAGAAGGACTGGTTCGCCGGCGGCGGCATCACATGGGCGGCGGGCGTCGCGGCCAGGCATCGTTGGCCTGTCGTCCGGCAAGGCTTCAACCACATCGTGAAGCCCCCCCCGACTGATGGCGTACCTCGTCGCGTACGCGGAGCTGGCTCTCGGTCTCGGTCTGATCGTGGGCTTCCTGAGCCCGATCGCCCTCGTCGGCGGGATGGTGCTCAACCTGATCTACCTCGTGCTGATGATCCACGACTGGGCGGAACAGGGGCAGAACCTGATGATGGCTCTGATCTCCGCAGTAGCGCTTCTCGCCATGAGCTGGCAGAGCTGGTCACTCGACAACGCCTTCGGGCTGTTCCTCTAGCGATGGCCGTGCGCCGGTTCGCTCGCCGGCTCCGACGGTTCAGCCTCTCCCTCGCCCTCGGACCACCCGCAACCGTAAGATCGCCCAGTCATTTTCAGGAGTCAGTCACACCGGGGGGATGGGTTGGGGACCGGCGAGCAACTCGTGACGATAGCCGCTGTATTGCTGGGCGCGATGTCCACGCATCTGACGAACTACGCGATGGAGCGGCAGCGCAAGAAGCACGAGTTGGTGACGCGCTGGGACAGCAAGAAGCTCGAAGCATACGAGGGGTACGTCGACAGTGTGCGGTCGTGCATCTTCCTGGCGGTGCAGCTCTACGAGCACAAGGAAGGCCTTCGGGCGAGCGACCAGAGCGAGCGAGAAATGCTCGCCGAAATGTCAGATGCAGGTCGGCTACGCGGACGGGCCTTCGAGCGGATCATGCTGCTTGGCGGCGATGACGTCGTGGAGGCGGCGCACGAACTCAACGCCATAGCGCTCAAAGTCGACTGGCAGGCGAACGGCAAGATCGACGGCACTTTGGACGAGTGGCGCGACCGGAACCGCGCCGCGTTCCGGGGGATCAACGACTTCCACGAAGCGGCTCGATCGGACCTTGGAGTCGACGGCAGCGTGACGGGAGAACAGCATCCGGAGCGTGACCTCCTCCTGCCGTCGGCCCGCCGCGACGAGGGCACATCTACCTGAGCCGGTTCAGTTGTTGAGCGGCCCGGCCTCATAGCCGAGTGCGGCGAGCCAGTCGTCTCGGCCTTGGCGGGTGAGGTCGAGGATGTGCCATACCGGGCTGAGCAGGTCGATGCCTCGCTGGTCGATGTCGTCGGACATCCGGGGGTGCACCGAGTAGAAGTGGCGTACCGACCCGTTGTCGTCGCGGGTGAACACTGACACCGTCGAGTCCTGGTTGCCCTCGGTGTCCTCGCTGCCCAGGTCGTATTTGAAGGTACTGGACCCGGCGCTGAGCAGACGCAGATTCGTCCACTTCCGGTTTCGCGCGTGCGCGCGGAGCGAGGGCAGGTCGGCCGCGGCGACGATCGCGAAGTCGACGTTCTGCGCGACGTGGTGGGCTACTCCGTTGAACCCATCGAGCCACATCGTGCACATGGGGCACGGCTCGGTCTGCTTCTTGCCATACATGAGGTGGTAGACGACCAGGTCACGCCCGCGCCGAGTGAACAGTTCACCCAGGCGCACGGTCTGCGCCGGCGCGTCACCAGCCTGCAGATCGGCAGGGCCCTCCTCGAACACGTAGTCATCGACGACAGGGCCCAGCGGCAACCGGCGACGCAGGTCGGCGACGCGTTCACGATGGCGCATCAGCTCGATCTCGGCTTGCCGCAGTTCCTCACGGGCGCTGACGTACGGGGCCGACTCCCCAGTGAGATTGGTTTGACGCATCGCTACCCCCGGCGGGCCAACGGCTGTCTGGTGGTCACCATCTGCTCTGGCCCACCATCGTATGCCTGCGCACAGGACTCACCAGGCACCGAAACGACAAGGACCTGGTCAGTGCACCCCTATGGATCAACCAAGATCCACCGGACACGCGCCCTCATTCCAGCGGGATAGCTCTGGTCTGTTGGCGCCCGACGTGCCACCCTGCCGGACGCCCGTTGATTGTCGCTCCCGGCCCGGCGCAATGTCCGAGGCCATCGACGGGTACTCGATCAGGTCGCACCATCGCCCTGGCAGGCAAGGAGATGGCAATGAGCGCACACAACGACGATGAGCAGGTGGGCCCCTCAGAAGCCCGCGCCACCCACGCCCAGGAGGCGACAGAGGCCACCCCGGAGGCCCTCAGGAAGAGCCACGCTGCACGCACCCGGAGTGCCGCAGCTCGCGCCGCGGCCATCAGCCACTACATCGAGCAACGCAGCCCCGACACGAAGCACGAAGGCGAAGCAGCGGGCAGGGAGGTCGTCTGGAAGGCCGCCCATGCCGCCCGCCTGTCCGCTCAAGCCGTCGCCACGCTCTCAGAGAGTGCCCCTGACCCTGCGGCAGACGCCCGCTGTGCAAGGAACGCCGCTGCCGCCGGCGCTCTCGCCGCCCAGGTGGGTCAGCTCCACGACGGCGCAGGCGATCTCTCTGTTGCCGCCAATCGCGCTGCCCTCAAGGCATCCCAGGCCGCCGCAGACGCCGCAGGGAAGGAAGGCATGGGAACGAACGGGGCATTGAACGCGACGGCGGATGCAGCTGAGGCAGACGCCGTCGCCGCCGCAGAAGCGGCGGGGTGGATGAAGCCGGGCCACCACCAACCTCAGGTGTCATCCGGTATGAGGAGCCCTGAGCTGTTGTCGATGATGCACCTGTGACGCTGTCATCCTCTTCCCGGACGAATGACGTGCTCAGTACCACCACCCGACAGTTTCCATCACCCCTGTCGCCTGCATGTGCTTCGATCCGTGAGTCGGGGCGCGCCCGCGACGACGTCGCAGTCGGCCTTCATCGCAGCAACGGTTCCATGTGGAGCGCGGCGTCGCCGGCCGCCTCGTCGGGAGTCCGGCCGTTCTCACGGGCGACCATGTATGCGGCGTACCAGTCCCACCAGTTGTGCTCCGGGGCCGTCGCCTCGTACGAACCGTGGTGCTCCTCGGTCTCATGCAAGAGTTCTGACAACGCGGTGACGTTCATGGCGAAACCTCCTCCGCCGTGCCGGAGTCACCGTCCGGGCAGTCGCACCTGGACCTCTTGCAGCAACCACCCATTGCCGTCCGGGTCACTGAACGAGGCGTACGAGGCGTAGCTGCGACGCTCTGGATCGGGGCCGTCCACCCGCTCCTGGACGCCGTTGTCGTAGACATTGTGGAAGACCTCGCTCACATCAACGCCCCTGCCGACCAGGTCAGCGCGGGCTCGGTCGATATCGAAGACCACGAGGTGGAGACCCTGGGCGGAGCCCGGTGCCACGGGGGTGACACCGCGGCCGAAGATAACCGAGCCCACGGACCCCGGTGGCGTCACCTGCGCGATCCGGAACTCCGGGCCGGCCTCGTAGTCCGCGTCGAGCCGCCACCCCAGACTCCTGTAGAAGCGCAGGGCACGGTCGACGTCAGCCACCGGGATGACGATGACCTCGAGGCTCATATTGATCGTCGGATCTTTGACGACGTCCGCTGCGCCGTCCTGATGTGCTTGCAGGGTGCTCACATCGACCTCCCGTGACGGATGTCCGGTTCGGTCATGACCCCTGATAAGCCGCTGATAAGCCGCCATCGGCGGGAACCCGAGCGCCGGCTCTGGGTCATCCGTGGACCGGCTAATATCACAATCTTCGCTTACTGGACAAAGTCTGGCGCGGCGAGCCCATCCTCGCCGGCGTGAAGGTCGGTTCGGTGACGGACATGCACGGGCTCCCGGCAGGCAATATCCGGCACGTGCACGGCACCGGCACCGGCACCCACGGGGACAGTCATATGCTCGAGAGGACCCGCTGTCTTCCCTTGCCGTTGCGATGCCTGATCGGGCAGGAACTGAGCCGCACGGAGCGATTCGTTTCCTGGAGCGCCGGGCGAGCGACCATCGGGGAATGGATCATGAAAACCCACTCCCCGATAGCGCTACTGCTCGCCGTCCGCCACCACGGCGCTAGTCGATGGCAACCGGCCCGTCGGTCGGCTTGCGCGGGCCGTCCTTTTTGTCCATGCCCTTCTCAGGGCCAGTCAGGTGCCCCGGAAGGCCGAGCGGACCGTTGTCCTTCTCGGGTCGGTGATCGGAACCGCTCAGGTTCTGCCTGACCGAGTCCAGGATCGTCAGCCCCTGGCCGACCAGGCCCGCCGCGATCTCGCCGAGGCCGTCGGCGCCGTTGAGCACATTGACATTGGCTCCGGCGAGGCCGCCCGCGGCCTCCTTCACGATCTGCGGGAGCTGATCGATCAGCATCCGGTCCAGCGCCACCCGGTCGTACGAGGCAGCGGCAGCGGCCTGGATCTTCATCCGCTCCGCCTCGGCCACGGCCAGCACCCTGATCCGTTCGGCCTCGGCCTCCGCCGGCTTCACGATCTCGGCCACCAGCTGCTGCTGGCGGAGCTGGGCCGCGCGCTGGGCCAGCTCGGTCTGCGCGGCGAGCACCTCCTGCTGCGCGTGCGCCTGCGCCAGCGGCCCGGCCTGCGCCGCCTGGGCCTGTGCGCGGTCCACCTCCGCCGAGTACTCCGCCTTCACCACCGCGGTCTGCCGCGCGTATTCGGCCTGGTTCCGCGCGGCCACCTGCTCCGCCTCGACCGACGCCTGGGTGGCCTGAGCCTGTGCGATCTGGGCCTGCCGCTGGATCGCTGCCTTGTGCGGGGCCGACATCGCGTCGATGTAGCCGACATCGCCATCGTCGATCGACTGGATCTGCAGCGAGTCCACGATCAGCCCGATCTTGGCCATCTCGGTCTTCGAGGTGTCCAAGACCTCGGCGGCGAGCTTCTGCCGCTCGGTGACGATCTCCTCGACGGTCATCGAGCCGATAATGGAGCGCAGGTGACCTGCGAAGATCCGGCCGGTCAGCACCGACATCTGATCCTGGTCGGAGAGGAATCGCTGGCCGGCGTTGATGATGCTCTCGGTGTCGTTGCCGACCTTGAAAGCGATGACGGCGCGGACGTGAAGTGCGATGCCCTGCCTGGTCACACAGGTCTCGGTGACCTCGGCCTCGCACATCGACAGCGTGAGGAAGCGGGTCTTGCGGAAGATCGGGAGCACGAACTTGCCATGGCCCGTCACCACACGGAACGGCGCGCCACCCAGCCCGCGCCTGCCGCCCGAGATCAACATGGCCTCGTCGGGAGCGGGAACCCGGTAACCGAACATGCTTCGTCTCCTTAACCAGCGCCGACGGCGCTGCCGCCCAACGCATCCAACGGATCGGCCCACTCGATGACGTCCACTTGGCGAGTGCCGCGGGATCCGATCACGAGCACGGTCGCGCCCCTCGGCAGGGGCTCTTCGGACCAGGCGAGGAAGGTCTCGGATCCGCCTCTGACCCGCACCAGGATCTCGCCGGGACCGGCGGATCCACGGGTACCGATGATCAGCTCTCCGGAGCAGCCGATCACGGCCTCGTCCTGTGGCACTACCGACCGCCCTCCATCGTTCTGGTTCTCGATTTCGACCTTAGACCCGCCGGAATCAGCGGCCTATCCTCGGGGCCCTCTGTTGAACCGGCGCAGTGGAACATCCAGGCCGCTCTGCAGCCTGTACAGCAGCGGAGCAGGCCGGTTGCCCCCGCAGGATCGACACCCCCCGGCCCGCTGCCGAGTTCCCGAACGCCTGCACCCTGATCGACCCGCACCACGGCGCCGAGGTCGTCGCCCGCCAACTCAAGCACCTCGCCGAGTACTTGGCCTCCAATTCCGCACAGCGGGACAAGGTCCGTGCTGGGGCCGCTGAGGCGTCGAGACAAGTGGATGGTCGGCAGCGCGATCTCCTCGCTCACGCTGGTCCTGCGCGTCAAGCAGCACGGGCGGCGGAAGCGATGCACGCAAGGACGGGTCGCAACGCGGCGGGAAGGACAACCGCAAGAGGGAGCGACGGGCCTGAAGGGCGCGACCGGCGCGACTGACCTGACGAGCGCGCAGGGTGTGCCGGGCGGGGCGGGGCGGGTGCGGCGGGTCTGACGGGTCTGACGGGCGCCAGGGCGTACGAGGTACGCCGGGCGCACGTGATCGACCGGCCCGACAGGTGTATCCGGCGGGACGGGACCTGCCGGGCCCACGGTCAAATGTCGGGTCAGCGGGGCGAGCGGGTGTTCCTCGACCTCGATCCGGGCCGTGAAGAGACCGGACCGTCGGCCGTGTGCACGGTCGGGTCAGGCGTTGGGACGCTTGCCGTGGTTGGCCTTCTTCTTCTTACGGGCGCGTCGCTTGTTCCCTCGCTTGGCCATGGTGTATATCTCCCTAATTCAGGACTTCACATGCCTTCGCCAGTCTAGATTCGGCCCATGGTGTCCGCATCAGCGGTGACACGCCCACAGCGCGTACCGGCTCCGCCCGCGGCTCACGGGGCCCTGCCGAGCGGGTGGGTCGGCTAGCTCGTGCCCGCGTATACGCGGGCCGCGAACTCCGCGATCTGTTCGTCGTTCAGATTCTTGGCGAGGTTGGCCTCCGTGATCATTCCAACCAGGCTGTGGCCCTTCCCGACATCGATCACCGGCAGACGCTTGATCTGGTGCGTCTCCATGATTTCCAGCGCCTCGGTGGCGCCCGCCCCGGCATCGATCCAGTGCAGGGTCCCGGCCAGGGATCCCGCCTGCACAGCTGCGGGGTCGACTCCTTCGGCACAGCACTTCACGACGATGTCCCGGTCGGTGATCAGGCCCGTGAGTCTGTTGTCATCACCGCAGATGGGAAGGCATCCGACGTTCAAGTCGCGCATCATCTTCGCCGCCTCGAACAGCGACTGGTGTGCACCGACGCATTGCACCCCGCTGGACATGATGTCGCGGGCCGTGAGCTGCTTGTTGCTGGCCATATCTCCCTCTGCCTTCAGTGCGTTGGTCCTCCTTCCACGATCACACGGTCGGCCCCATACCGCCCGCTCTGCGTGACCGCCGGGTCAGCACTCCTCCACCGGCCCGGCACCGATCTCGGCGTGCTGTGGGTCGCTGTTCGTCGCAGCCTGGATGTATGTCCCGACATCCGCCGATCGTCGTGCACCGGATCGCCGCGTCGGGCGGGCGGCGGGTCACGGTGCGACAGCAGATCATGGGCCTCGCAGACTCCGACCGGGACGTGCTGGAGTTCCTGCGCCTGGCAGGGCTGCCGGATACGGAGGAGCTCCTCGACGATCCGACGTGGGTGGAGTGGATCGGTGACCGGCCGCACGAGTATTACCCGCTGGAGATCATGCCGTGACGTTCGTTCTGTCCGATGACGTTCGTCCTGTCCGGTCGCCCTCAGGCGGACACCTTCGGCGTGAGCAGATCCAGGGCCTCCTCCCAACGGAAGCAGCCGGAGCCGGCCGCCTTGGGCTCGTCAGGTTCGTACGCACTGATCACCACGCCCATCTCACGCAACCGGACCAGGCTCTGCCGGTACGCGGGATGAGCGGCCAGGTCCGCGTTCACGCTCGGCAGGACGGCGGTGGGGATGCCGGCACCGTAGGCCTCGCACAGCGTGGCCAGGGCGAGGGTGTCGGCAATGCCGGCGGCCCACTTGTTGATGGTGTTGAAGGTGGCCGGGGCCACCGCGATGGCGTCCGCCGCGGGGAATGGGCGAGGGTCGCCGGGGCCGCGCCAGGCAGAGCGGATCGGGTTGCCGGTCTGTTCCGCCACGGCCTCGGCGTCGATGAAACCGAGGCCCTGCGGGGTTGCGATGACGCCGACGTCCCAGTACTGCTCCTGCGCGGCGGTGATCAGCTTGCCGACATCGCCGGCTATCCCGGCCGCGCAGACAATGACGTACAGGAACGGCTTCTTCGGCTGCTCGCTCACTCAAGGACTCCCGTAGGCAACTGAGTTGGTGGAGTCCCGGCAGCCTACGGCGGGGGGACGGCTCGTGGCTGCCTACGGTCGAGCCGTGGTGCGGAAGCAGCGCTGAGGGCGGTTTCCCTCCGACTATTTTCGTTTCCTCTCGTTTCCTTCAGGCGGAAGCCGGCCTTGGTTCGGTGCTGTGGTACACCGCCAGCGTCCAGATGATGAACAGGTCGATCGCGATCATGATCACCGACCAGACCGGCGCGTACGGCAGGAACAGAAACTGGGCGACAAGGCTGATCGAGGCCAGGACGATACCGGTGAACCGTGCCCATGTGGCGGCCTTGAACAGCCCTGCGCCGGTGATGGCGACACAGATCCCGAGGATCAGGTGGATCCAGCCCCAGCCGGTGAGGCTCATGCCGTACACGTAGTTGCCGAGCCGGCCGTACACATCGTCCTCGGCGATCGCAGCTATGCCCTGGAGCGCGGCGAGCACACCGCCGCACAGCATCAGTACGGCGGCGAATACGATGCCGCCGGTCACCCAGCCGCTGTTCGGTTCCCCGGGCGGCGGCCCCTTGTACATCGGTGTTCCCCTGTCCATCGGGGGTTCCATGTTCATCGGTGATCCCACCGGCTGGTCCTGGCTCATGGGTGCTCCCTTTCTCGTCCCGCACGCCGGTCGCGTACCGGCTTCGAGCGTCGGCCGGTACACACACCATCGCCATACGGGTACGCCCGTTCGAGTGACGAGGGTGCGCACTTGTGGAGGCGGTGTCCGTCGGGCCGTGACGTTCGTCCGCACTGCCCTGCGCCATGACTGCACCGTTCGGCCGCTGCCGGGTGGCGACGGATCGCCGGGGCGGACGATCGTGGGGGGCGACAGCGGCTTCGACGGGACGCGGCACCGGACGCGGCCTTGGGCGGGAGGCTCACGTGGTGCACCGCACAACAAATGTTGCGCCGCTACGGCTCTGGGTCACATCCCTCTGTCTTGTAGTCGCCATGACCGTGGCCTACTTCGTGCTACCCCTCAGCGGCTTCGGACCACGCACGCCGGAACTCAGCTGGACGGTCTTCATCGTGGTGCTCGCCACCATCGGGTGCCTGCTGCTGCTTCAGATCAGGGACGTACTCCTCGACAGGCCGGACACCCACCCCGTTGTCGTCATTCTGCTGCTGATGTTCCTGTCCGTACTGGTCTTCTCGGCCACGTACTACGCACTGGCCCGGCATGCGGGCGCGTTCCTCGGGCTGCAGACGAGGCTCGACGCGCTGTACTTCACCGTGATCACACTGGCGACCGTCGGCTACGGGGACGTAGTGCCGCAGAGCCAGACCGCCCGCCTGGTGACCATGCTCCAGATCCTCTACAGCTTCGTCTTCCTGACCGCCGCCGCGACCGCGGTGACGCGTCGGCTGCGCAGCCGGGTCGGCGATCGGCTGGGGCACAGCGAGCCGCCGTGACGAGCCGCCGCGACGACCCCCGGGGCCGGTGGAGGACGCGAGAGCAGCGAAGCATGGTGACGGCCATTTGGATGTCAGGGGAACCAGGGGCGGTGACCGCTCGTTGCCCCCGTGGGCAAAGGAATCGTCAAGAGGCGCGGCCCGCGCCGGATTGCGCAGGGGATTTCCATGGGTGTCAGCCTTTCCAAGGGCGGCAATGTCTCGCTCAGCAAGGAGGCCCCGGGCCTGACCGCGGTCGTCGTGGGCCTGGGCTGGGATGTACGCAGCACCACCGGGACCGACTTCGACCTCGACGCCAGCGCCCTGCTGGTGGATGCGAACGGCAAGGTCGTGTCCGACCAGCATTTCGTGTTCTTCAACAACCTCAAGAGCCCGGAAGGCTCCGTCGAGCACACCGGTGACAACCTCACGGGTGAGGGCGAGGGCGACGACGAGCAGATCAAGGTGAACCTGGCGGGCGTGCCTGCCGAGGTCGACAAGATCGTGTTCCCGGTCTCGATCCACGAGGGCGAGAGCCGTCAGCAGTCCTTCGGCCAGGTGCGCAACGCGTTCATCCGCGTCGTCAACCAGGCCGGCGGCGCCGAGCTCGCGCGTTACGACCTGAGCGAGGACGCCTCGACCGAGACCGCGATGGTCTTCGGCGAGCTGTACCGCAATGCCGCGGAGTGGAAGTTCCGTGCTGTCGGCCAGGGTTACGCCTCTGGGCTGCGCGGCATCGCGCAGGACTTCGGCGTGAACATCTGAGCCGCGTAAGCCTGTTCAAGGGCCTGACCTCGCCGAGGGTCAGGCCCTTGCCGCCCTTGCCACCTTCGTCGCCGTCGTCGCCTCGTCGCCCGTCAGCCGATGTACGCGCCCGCCCGCGCCGCGGACTCGGCAGCCGCGGCCGCACGGTCTGCGGCCGCGTCGTCGAGCGGGTCGCCGTCGGCCAGGACGCGATAGTAGAGCGGGGCGGAGACAGCCCGGATGACTTCCCGGGCGTCGGTGCCCGCGGGCAGCTCACCGCGGGCAACGGCTCCCTCGACACACGGCGCCCATTCCTTGATCCGGGTCGCATGGAAGCGGTGCAGCGCCCGTGCGGTGCGTTCGTCGCAAGTGGCGGCGGCGATCACGGCCTTGAAGAGGGGGCCCTGGCGGGGGTCGGTCAGGGTGGCTGCGACGAGGCGGGCGTTGGACCTGAGGTCCTCGGTGAGAGAGCCGGAGCCCGTACGCGGCACGGACTGTTCGGCCATGTCGGCCATGTCGGCCAGCAGATCGGCGATCAGACCGGTGGTCGTGCCCCAGCGGCGGTAGACGGTCGTCTTGCCCACCTCCGCGCGGCGGGCCACATCGGCGAGGTCGAGGCTGTGGATACCGTGCTCGACCAGGGCGTCGCCCGCTGCCCGCAGTACGGATGCCCGGACGCGGGCGGTCCGTCCGCCGGGCCGGACGGTGCCCGGGTCTGCCGCATCCGCGGATGCGCCCTTGGTTGGCACAACGGACTCCAGACTCTTTCCATGGCCGCTTCCATGGCCGCCGCCTGCTCACACCCAAGTTAAAGGAACCATGGATCCGTTAGAAAATGTCCGGGCAGGACAGGTAAAACTGGAGGCAGACGTGGCGAGGGAGATGCAGTTCAACATGCCGATCGACGTATCCGCCGGTCCCGGCCGCCCGCCGACGATGCTGCCGGGCGTGGAGCTGGTGTGGTCCGGCCGGGTCTCGGCCCATGCCGACGACACCGCCGCCCACCTGCACCTCCTCGACGCCGACGAGTCCGCGCGCCGCGCTGCCTTCCGGCGAGCCGTGGACCGTGACGCGTACACGGTCGCGCATGTGACCCTGCGCCGGCTGCTCGGCGAACGACTCGGCCAGGCCCCGGAAGCGATCACGCTCTCGCGCGAACCGTGCACCCACTGCGGCGGACCGCACGGCCGACCCGTCGTTCCCGGCAATGCGGTGCACTTCTCGCTCTCGCACACCGACGGCCTGGTGATGATCGCCCTGGCCACAGTGCCCGTCGGGGTCGACGTCGAGGGCGTCCCCGCCCCGGACACGGTCGCCGAAGTCGCGACCCAGCTGCACCCGAGGGAGCGTACGGAACTGGCAGCGCTGCCCCCCGAACACCGCCCCGCCGCCTTCGCCGGCTGCTGGACCCGGAAGGAAGCCCTGCTGAAGGCAACCGGAGTCGGCCTGAACGAGGATCTCTCCCTCACCTATGTGGGAGCCGGCGCCCAACCGGCAGGAAGCGCCGACTGGTTGCTCGCCGACCTGCCCACGGATCCCGGGTTCGCCGCCGCGATCGCCGTACACCTCACCGCGCCCGGCGCTCGGCCGCCGCATGCCACCAACGAGGCGGAGACGGCCCGCTGACCTTCGCCGTGGGCTGGTCGGGATGCAGCCCCAGCGGGCGCAGGGCGTCGGCCCGGATGCGAACGTCGTACCATCCGCGCCAACGGCCGTCGGGACCTGGACCGCAGGCGTGGTTCCAGTAGATGTCGCTCTCCGCGAAGGGCATCCAGTCGATGCCGCGATCACGTAGTCAAGCGCGTACTGCGGCGGTCGGGTTCGGGCGGCCGGGCAGGTTTTCGTAGGCCGCAACGGTGACCCAGTCGGAGCTCTGCAGGTTCATGCCGTCCATTGTCCCGGCCCTGGACACTGGGCGGGAGCATCGCCGTCGTCCGGCTGCCGAACGCCCAGCGGCCTCAGTAGCGTTCGACCACATGCTCACCCATGCCCTCGAAGTTATCCACAGGCTGCGGACGACGCGAACGGATTGTCGGAGGTCCGGCGCAGAATGGGGTCATGACTGAGATCACCGACTCGACGCCGGACCTGCCGCCGATGCCCGACTGGGAGAAGCGCTTCCGGGCCCCGCGCGTCTCGCTGCCCGACTGGGCGGAGGACGCGCCCGACCGCTCGCTCTTCGTGTCGAACGCCACGGGGACATATGAGCTGTACGCCTGGGACCGGTCGACCGGCGAGCAGCGGCAGGCGACGGACCGGCCGAACGGCACGACAGACGGTGTGCTGTCGCCCGACGGCGAGTCGATCTGGTGGTTCTCGGACACCGACGGGGACGAGTTCGGGATCTGGATGCGGCAGCCCTTCGGCGGCGGCGACGACGAGCCCGCGGCACCCGGACTCGAGCCTTCGTACCCGGCGGGGCTTGCGATCGGCCGGGACGGCACCTCGGTGGTCGGCCGGTCGACCGACGAGGACGGCACCACGATCCATGTCGTACGGCAGGGTGCGGAGCCGGCCGAGATCTACCGGCACCGGGAGTCGGCCGGGGTCGGCGATCTTTCGCACGACGGGACGCTGATCGCGATCGAGCACACCGAGCACGGGGACGCGATGCACTCGGCGCTGCGGGTGGTGCGCATTGGGGGCACCTCCCACGCCGAAGGCTGTGGGGAAGGCACCTCGGTCGCCGAGCTGGACGACACGAAGGGGGGCACGGAAGAACTGGGCCTCGAGGTCCTCGGCTTCGCTCCGGTGGACGGGGACACCCGGCTGCTCATCGGGCATCAGCGGCGCGGCCGCTGGGAGCCGATGATCTGGGACGTCGCGTCGGGCACCGAGACCGATCTCGCGATCGACCTGCCGGGCGATGTGAACGCCGAGTGGTATCCGGACGGCTCCGGGCTGCTGGTCGCGCACAGCTTCGAGGCGCGCGGGGAGCTGTTCCGGTACGACCTGGCGGCGCGCGAGCTGGCGCGCATCGAGACGCCGACCGGTTCGGTCTCGGGTGCGACGGCCCGGCCGGACGGACAGGTGGAGTATCTGTGGTCGTCCGCCGCACTGCCGCCGCAGGTGCGCTCGACGTCGGGCGGGGTCGTGCTCGATCCGCCGGGGATGAAGGCGCCGGAGTCGGTGCCGGTGGAGGACGCCTGGGTGGAGGGACCCGGAGGCCGTATCCATGCGCTGGTGCAGAAGCCGGCGGGCGCGACAGGACCGCTGCCGACCGTCTTCGAGATCCACGGCGGCCCGACCTGGCACGACAGCGACGCCTTCGCGGCGGGCCCGGCAGCCTGGATCGACCATGGGTACGCGGTCGTGCGGATCAACTACCGGGGTTCGACGGGGTACGGCAGGGAGTGGACGGACGCCCTCAAGCACCGGGTCGGGCTGATCGAGCTGGAGGACATCGCGGCGGTACGGGAGTGGGCGGTGAAGTCGGGGCTCGCGGACCCGGCGAAGCTGGTCCTGGCGGGCGGCTCGTGGGGCGGGTATCTGACTCTGCTCGGCCTCGGCACCCAGCCTGAGGCGTGGACGCTGGGGCTGGCGGCGGTGCCGGTCGCGGACTACGTCACGGCGTACCACGACGAGATGGAGGCCCTGAAGGCGATGGACCGCACGCTGCTCGGCGGGACGCCGGAGGAGGTCCCGGAGCGGTTCGAGGCCTCGTCCCCGCTGACGTACGTCGACGCCGTCAAGGCTCCCGTGTACATCTCGGCGGGCGTCAACGACCCGCGCTGCCCGATCCGCCAGGTGGAGAACTATGTGGACCGGCTGGCGGCGCGCGGCGCGGTGCACGAGGTCTACCGGTACGACGCGGGGCACGGCTCGCTGGTGGTGGAGGAGCGGATCAAGCAGGTGCGGCTGGAGATCGCCTTCGCCGGCGGGCACCTGGGGCAGGCGGCGAGCCTGGGATAGGAATCGGTAATCGGGAAAGGGCCGTATCCGGGAATGGGGACGGGGCGCCGTACCTGCCGCAAGGGGCAGGGCGGCGCAGCCAGGAGGGGGAGCCGGGACAGGGGGGTGGGCCGAGAGATCGCGGGCCCGTTCCGTACCGTGGAGGGGTGTACCGGTTCCTGCTGACGCCCCGCTGGTGGGGGATCAATCTCTTCGTCGTGCTGGCGATCCCCTTCTGCGTCTTCATGGGCTCCTGGCAGCTCGGCAAGTTCGAGGACCGCGTCCACACGCACCGGGAGGCCCAGCAGAAGCCCGGCCCCGGTGAGCAGAAGGCCGCGCCCGTCGACGAGCTGCTGCCCGTCGACCAGGAGACGTCGGGGCGGCAGGCGACGGCCACCGGGCGGTACGGGAAACAGTTCCTCGTGCCGGAGCGGGAGTTGGACGGCAAAAGCGGCTCGTATGTGCTGACGATGCTGAAGACCGACGGCGGCCGGATGCTGCCCGTGGTCCGCGGCTGGTTGGCCGAGGGCGGGCGGATCCCCGCGGCACCGGCCGGCCAGGTCACCGTGACCGGCGCGCTGCAGGCCTCCGAGACCTCGGGCTCCGACGGGGTGCACGCGGCGGGCGGGCTGCCGAGCGGTCAGCTCGGCATGATCAGCGCGGCCTCGCTGGTGAACCTGGTGCCGGACGATGTGTACGACGCATGGGTCACGCTCGCCAAGGCGGACGCCGGGCTGAAGGCCGTCCCCGCGGCCGCGCCGGAGGGCAGTGGGCTCGACCTCAAGTCGTTCCAGAACCTCGGCTACACCGGCGAGTGGTTCGTCTTCGCCGGCTTTGTGGTCTTCATGTGGTTCCGGCTGCTGCGGCGCGAGGCGGAGGCGGCACGTGACAGCGCGCTGGGCCTGGCCCCGGGCCCGGAGACGGTGTAGACCGAGCCGGACGATGCGGCTGCGGCCGGCCAACCGCGGCGGAGCCCCCGTACGCCCTTCGGGCGTGTCCTCAATCGCCGGACGGGCTTGAACAACAGCCCCTTCGGCGTTTGAGGAGCGGGGCTTGGTGCGGAGCCCCAACAGGAGCCCCGTCGGCGATTGAGGCGCAGGGTCCGGGGCGGAGCCCCGGTTACGCGACGGTCGCTGCTACTGCGCGTTCAGGACACCCGTGCGGTAGATCGTGCCCGCGCATGCGTTGGAGATCGTCGTCTCCGCGCTCGGTGCGCCCGGCTCCGGGATGTGGGTCACCGCGACGCTGCCGTCCGAGGTCCCGCCGTCCTCGGTGACGAGCTGGGGCTGGGTGTTCTCCGACGTCGTGCCCGTGCCGCTGCTGCTCGCGCCCGAGGAGCCCGTCGAGGGCGTGGGGTCGGGCGAGGCGCCGGAGGTCGGGCAGCTGTCCTTCGGCACCCAGGCGAACTTCACCTCGTACGCCGTGTCCGGCTTCAGCAGCAGCGCTCCCGCCTCCTGCGCGGGGTCGGGCAGTCCGCTCGCCGGGTCGCCCGTCGTGTGCCCGACCACCGTGATCTTGGCGGGGTCCGCGGCACCCATCGCCTGGAAGCCGACCGTGCCGGCGCCGCTGACCGCACAGTCGGCCTTGGAGACGTTGGCAATGTGGAAGGTGCCGTACACCTTGCCATCGGCGTCGGGCTTGGCCGCCTGCGTCGCACTGACGCCGAGCTGGCTCGCGTCACAGGGCGGCGAGGTCGCGGCCACGGTGCCCGACGGGTTGGCGCTACCGCCGACCATGCCGTTCGAGGTGCCGTTGCCGGGCTTCGCCCCCGGCGTCCGGCTGGCACCGCCTTCGTTCTGCTCGGTGCCCTGGCCGCCGGCGGAAGGATTGTCCGTTCCGTTCTCGCCGGCCCCGTCACCCTCCTCGGACCCGGTGCCGCCCTGCGCCTGTTCGCCGTGTCCGGCGTTGACGGAGCGGGCGCCGTCGCTGTCGCTCGAGTTCGCCACATGGACGAAGGCGGGGACGGCGGTGCCGATCAGCAGCGCCGCGGCCGCCATGCCGACGAGCGCCTGCCGTTTGCGGGCGCGCCGCGCGGGAACCGCCCTTCGCAGATGGTCGAGGGCGCCGTCGGAGGGCTCGAGGTCCTGTACCGCGCCCTGCAGCATCCGGCGCAGGGCCATTTCGTCCCCGCCAAAACCCTCAGCGGGTCCTTGACCGAGGCCGCCCTGCTCATTTTCCGGCCCGTTGTTCACAATTCCGTTTCCAGTCCGGTCGTCAAACGGCCCGTCCGGCCCGTACTGCTCAAACCTGTGCTTGTGCCCGCTCATGCCGTGGCCTCCATGGCGACGCGCAGCGCCGCGATGCCCCGCGAGCCGTACGCCTTCACCGAGCCGAGCGATACACCCAGCGTTTCGGCAACCTGAGCCTCGGTCATATCGCCGAAGTATCGCAGCACCAGCACTTCGCGCTGGCGCCGTTGCAGTTTGCGCATCGCCTTGATCAGCGCGTCCCGCTCCAGCTGGTCGTAGGCCCCCTCCTCGGCGCTCGCCATGTCCGGCATCGGCTTGGAGAGCAGCTTCAGCCCAAGGATCCGGCGGCGCAGCGCGGAGCGGGAGAGATTGACCACGGTCTGGCGCAGATACGCCAGAGTCTTCTCCGGGTCCCGCACCCGGTTGCGCGCCGAGTGGACGCGTATGAAGGCCTCCTGGACGACGTCCTCACAGGAGGCCGTGTCGTCCAGCAGGAGGGCCGCGAGACCGAGGAGCGACCTGTAGTGGGCGCGGTAGGTCTCGGTGAGGTGATCGACAGTGGTGCCCGCAGCCATGGTGTCTTCAGCCATGGTTCCTTCAGCGCCCTCGCGCTGGGAAGGTATGCGGTTGGTACGGGGTGCGGGCATGGGAGCAATCACCGGCATGCCGCCGGACGGGCGGCGTCTGCGGAGCGGACGCACTGCAGCGCCGCGGACCGGGACCACCCTGGTGATGTCGAGAACCTCTGCCACGCCTGTTGGACACGCTTCCCCCCGTCAGGGTTGTACGCGTACGCCACCGTTTTTGACGGTGATCCAAATGCGCTCATGCGTACCCGCTCTTCCCCAATGCCCCATTTTTTGCGGCACCGTGAAGGGGCAACCGCAAAGACGCTTCCCGCCCAACTGCCGGTTGCAGAAAGGGGGGAAGCGAATCGTCGAACATCCTTGCACCCCAGTTCAAGTGGTACAGACCTTCGACTTGCTCACAGGATGTACACAGATCTTACAAAGGCTTCCGGTTCCACCGCCCCCCATGAGGAAGAGCCGGAACCGGAGTCGGATCAAGCTCCGAGCCGCGGCCCGATTTCGGCGGCGACCGCCTCCGCGATCTGCGCGGAGTTCAGTGCCGCCCCCTTACGGAGGTTGTCGCCGCAGACGAACAGCTCCAGCGCACAGACGTCGTCCGGCGCCCGCCGCACCCGACCCACCCAGGTCGGATCCGTTCCCACCACATCCGCCGGCGTGGGAAAGTCGCCCGCCGCCGGATCGTCGTAGAGCACCACACCGGGCGAGGTCGCCAGGATCTCGTGCGCCCGCTCCACCGTGACCTCGTTCTCGAAGCGCGCGTGCACCGCGAGGGAGTGCGTGGTGATGACCGGTACGCGTACGAATGTCGCCGCCACCCGCAGCCCCGGCAGACCCAGGATCTTGCGCGTCTCGGCCCGTAGCCCCAGCTCCTCCGAGGACCAGCCGCCGTCCTCGAGCGTGCCGGACCAGGGCACCACATTGAGCGCGAGCGGCGCCGCGAAGGGGCCGAGCTCGTCGCCCACAGCACGGCGTACGTCTCCGGGGCCGGCGCCCAGCTCCGTACCGGCAACCATCGACAGCTGCGACCGCAGCGCACCGACAGCGTCCCGTCCCGCGCCGCTGACGGCCTGGTACGAGGAGACGACCAGTTCGCGCAGCCCGAACTCCGCGTGCAGCGCGCCCACCGCGGGAAGCATGGCGAGCGTGGTGTCGTGCGGGCTCGCGACAATGCCGCGCGGCCGGACCCGTACGGCATGCGGATTGACCTCGGGGACCACCAGCGGCACATCCGGGTCCATCCGGAAGGCGGCCGAATTGTCCACGACCACCGCGCCCTTGGCAGCGGCGACCGGTGCCCACCGCTCGGACACTTCGGCCGGCACGAGGAAGAGCGCGACGTCGACGCCGTCGAGGGCTTCTTCGCTCAGCGCGACGACCTCGGTCTCCTCGCCGCGCACGGCCAGCTTGCGACCGGCCGAGCGCGGCGAGGCGAGGAGTCGTATATCGCCCCAGATGTCGGCGTGCTGCGACAGGATCTGGAGCATCACCACGCCGACGGCTCCGGTCGCTCCAAGGACCGCGAGCGTCGGCTTACGGGTCATCGCCCGGTGCCTCCGTAGACGACCGCCTCGTCGGAGTCGCTGTCGAGACCGAAGGCGGTGTGCACGGCGCGCACGGCCTCGTTGACGTCGTCGGCGCGGGTGACCACCGAGATGCGGATCTCCGAGGTGGAGATCAGCTCGATGTTCACGCCCGCGTCGGACAGCGCCTCGAAGAAGGAGGCGGTGACGCCGGGGTTGGTCTTCATACCCGCGCCGACGAGTGAGATCTTGCCGATCTGGTCGTCGTAACGCAGCGATTCGAAGCCGATCCCGGCCTTCGCCTTCTCCAGGGCGTCGATGGCCTTGCGGCCCTCGGTCTTGGGGAGGGTGAAGGAGATGTCGGTCAGCGCGGTGGCGGCCGCCGAGACGTTCTGTACGACCATGTCGATGTTGATCTCGGCGTCCGCGATCGTGCGGAAGATGGCCGCGGCCTCGCCCGGCTTGTCCGGCACTCCGACGACCGTGATCTTGGCCTCGGAGACGTCGTGGGCGACTCCGGAGATGATGGCGTGCTCCACCTGCTGGTCCCCTTGCGGCTCGTTGCTGACCCAGGTGCCGCGCAGCCCGGAGAAGGACGAGCGGACATGGATCGGGATGTTGTATCGGCGTGCGTACTCGACGCAGCGGTGCAGCAGCACCTTGGAGCCGGAGGCGGCGAGCTCCAGCATGTCCTCGAAGGCGATCCAGTCGATCTTCCGCGCCTTCTTCACGACCCGCGGGTCGGCGGTGAAGACGCCGTCGACGTCGGTGTAGATCTCACAGACCTCCGCGTCCAGCGCGGCGGCGAGGGCGACGGCGGTGGTGTCGGAGCCGCCCCGGCCGAGGGTGGTGATGTCCTTCTTGTCCTGGGACACACCCTGGAAGCCGGCGACGATGGCGATATTGCCCTCGTCGAGCGCCGTACGGATCCGGCCCGGCGTCACATCGATGATGCGCGCTTTGTTGTGGACCGAGTCGGTGATGACGCCTGCCTGGCTGCCGGTGAACGACTGGGCCTCGTGGCCCAGGTTTTTGATCGCCATGGCCAGCAGGGCCATGGAGATCCGCTCTCCTGCGGTCAGCAGCATGTCGAATTCGCGCCCGGCAGGGATCGGGGATACCTGCTCGGCGAGATCGATCAGCTCGTCCGTCGTGTCGCCCATCGCGGATACCACGACGACCACCTGGTGGCCGTTCTTCTTGGCATCGACGATTCGCTTGGCGACGCGCTTGATGCCTTCGGCATCGGCAACGGAGGAACCTCCGTACTTCTGCACGACAAGGCCCACGTGCGCTCCTCGCTCGGTTCATTACTGCAGTCGTTGCTGCAGTCACTACTGCGGTCGGCTCAGTCTAACGAGCGGCCGCTCTCCGCCCCGCTGATGTCACATCGTGAGATGTCCCGCTCACTCAGTGATCACGGGGAGGAGTTCACGGCCGCTCGGAACGACTCCTGCCCGGGGTCAGGCGCAGTACGCGGAGTGTGGGGCGGGTCACATGCCGACTACGGATCCGGCTGCGGTGCCGGCACACCGGCGGCTACACCAACTCCGGTCCTTTGCAAGCGTTTTGGCATCTGGGCGGCCCTCAGGTGACCGTGCGCATGCCCAGCGGGCCCGCGAGCTCCTCCGCCATGACCTTGCCGGCCTCCTCGGCCAGCACCTCCTCGGCCAGGTCCTCGTCCGTGTCCAGGCCGTCCAGCTCATCCAGCGGCTGGTCGAGGCGGACGTGGGCGACCAGCGACTGCAAGGCGCGCAGCGTCGCGGATGCGGTCGGGCCCCAGTTGGAGAAGTACGAGAACTGCCACCACCACAACGCCTCGCTGACGCGGCCCGCCTTGTAGTGGGCCAGGCCGTGGCGCAGGTCGGTGACGACGTCCGCGAGGTTGTCGGAGATCCGGCAGGCGACCGGGGCCTTGCGCGGCTCGTACGGGTCGAAGACCTCGGAGAAGATGTCCACCGGGTCCAGCAGCACCGCAAACCGCTCGCGCAGGTCGTCGACGTCCACGTCCGGGCCGGTGTCCGGTTCGTACCGCTCGTCCGGGACGATGTCCTCGTGCGCACCCAGCCGGCCGCCCGTCAGCAGCAGTTGCGAGATCTCCAGCAGCATGAACGGCACCGCACTGTCGGGCTCGTCGCCCTTCGCGACTTCCGTGGTCGCGACGATGAAGGATTCGATCGAGTCGGCGATCTGGACCGCGAAAGAGTCCGGGTCCTGGCTAGTGGCGTGCAGCATGACGTCAGACATCGAGTAGTCGTCTCCCCTCGAAGGCACGCCCGAGCGTGACCTCGTCGGCGTATTCCAAGTCTCCCCCCACAGGGAGACCGCTGGCCAGCCTTGTGACCCTCAGTCCCATCGGCTTGACCATGCGTGCCAGGTAGGTGGCGGTGGCCTCGCCCTCCAGGTTCGGGTCCGTGGCCAGGATCAGCTCGGTGATCGTTCCGTCGGCGAGACGGGCGAGCAGCTCGCGGATCCGCAGGTCGTCGGGGCCCACGCCCTCGATGGGGCTGATGGCCCCGCCGAGCACGTGGTAGCGGCCCCGGAACTCGCGCGTCCGCTCGACCGCGACGACATCCTTCGGCTCCTCCACGACGCAGATGACCGACTGGTCGCGGCGCGGGTCCCGGCAGATGTTGCACTGCTCCTGCTGCGCGACGTTGCCGCACACCGCGCAGAAGCGGACCTTGTCCTTCACCTCGAGGAGTGCGTGCGCGAGGCGGCGGACATCGGTCGGCTCGGCCTGCAGGATGTGGAAGGCGATCCGCTGCGCGCTCTTGGGACCGACGCCGGGCAGCCTGCCCAGTTCGTCGATGAGGTCCTGAACCACGCCTTCGTACAACGGAACGCCTCTCCTGGAATGCTTTGACGCTTACGGTAGTTGGTGGGCCGCGCCCTTAGAAGGGCAGGCCCGGCATGCCGCCCAGCCCCTGGGCGAGCGGGCCGAGCTTCTGCTGCTGCAGCTGCTGCGCGTTCTCGTTCGCAGCCTGGACGGCGGCGACAACGAGGTCCGCGAGGGTCTCGGCGTCCTCGGGGTCGACAGCCTTGGGGTCGATGACGAGGTTGCGCAGCTCGCCGGAGCCGGTGACGGTGGCCTTCACCAGGCCGCCGCCCGCCTGGCCCTCGACCTCGGTCTGCGCCAGCTCTTCCTGGGCCTTTGCGAGATCCTGCTGCATCTTCTGGGCCTGCTGGAGGAGCTGCTGCATATTCGGCTGGCCACCACCGGGAATCACGGTCACTCCTGGCATTTCGACGACGATTGTTCGGTACGCCGAGCCTACGTGGTCACCGGGCGGCCTGCCCCACCCCGCGATGACCAACTCTTTCGAGTGATTTTCGAGCGAGTGGGGTGGAGCGCGCTTACGGATCAAGACCCTCTTGCGGGCGGAAATACCGGGCTTTTCGGAGCACAGCCCACCATTCGGCGGTAGGACGGTCATGCACATCAGGATGCACGCGCGCACCGTTACGTCACGCAGTGTTACGTCAGTCGTCGCGTCTGTTGTCGCGTCCGTTGTCGGTCGTAGAGGAGTGCAAGGGTGAGCCAGCCGGAGATGCAGCCCGGGGGGCCGGCCCGGGAGGAGCGCGGCGAGGCGCCGCGCGGTGATCTGACTGGAATGCCGTTTCCGCTCGGCGACTGGGGAGAGCCGGCGGAGCGCCTCGACGAGCTCTACAGATGGGTCGAGGCGGCGGGGCTGCGTACGGCGGAGTGGTACCTGACGGAGCGCGTGTGGAAGCGGCGCACGGCGCGTGTGCTGCGGATCGGTACGGCTCTGGGCGTGATCGGCGGGGCGGCGCTCGTCCTCCTCGACCTGACGGCCGCGCTGGCCGACGTCGCGGGCTGGGGGTATCTGTCGCTGCTGCTGGGGGCGGCGTGCCTGGCCTGCGACCGGCATTTCGGGCTGACCTCGGGCTGGATAAGGAATGTCGCGACGGCACAGGCGGTGCAGCGCAGGCTTCAGGCGCTGCAGTTCGACTGGGCGTCGGAGTCCGTACGGGAGGTGCTGGGCCCTACGGAGGGCACGGCGAGCGAGGCGGCGGAGCGGTGCCTCGGGGTGCTGCGCAGGTTCTCGGAGGACATCACGGAGCTGGTGCGGTCGGAGACGGCGAACTGGATGGTGGAGTTCCGCCCGGGCGTCCCGGCGCCGCCGGCGATGCAGTCGATGAGCCCGGGCGCGGGACGGCCGGACACGGGGCCGACGCCGGGACCTGGGCGGGTGCCGTTGCCGCCGGGTACGCGGCCGAACATGCCGCGGCAGCGGCCGCCGGAGACGCCGCGGTGAGGTGGGGCGGGGTACGGGGCCCCTGTGGGTGGGGGCGCCTGCGGTGCGGGGCCCCTGCGGGTGCGGGGCCCCTGCGGGTGCGGGGCCCCTGCGGTGCGGGCGTTGTCCTCAATCGCCGGACGGGCTGAAATGCAGCCGCGCCCCAGCGCTGCGGGCCATGTCCTCAAACGCCGGACGGGCTGAAATGCAGCCGCGCCCCAGCCGTGCAGGCCACGCCCTCAAACGCCGGACAGGCCGAAAATCAGCCGCGCCCCAGCCGTGCAGGCCGCGCTCTCAAAGGCCGGGCGGGCTGATTTTCACTTCCGGCGGCCCGCGATCGCTCGGGTCAGGATCGGCGGGAGCAGGTCCCTGACCAGGCGCCGGGTGCGGGAGCGGGCGCGGGGCGGGCGCGAAGGCGTGGTCGCCGCGGGCACCGGCGCAGCGGTCACCCGCGGCGCAGGGGTCGGCTCGGGCGTCGAGTCCGGCTCCGGCTCATGGCGGGACCGCGGCTGCGACGGCATCTGCGCCTTCGTGCCCTTGATCCGGATCAGCGGGCGGCCCGCCACCTCCTCCACCCCGTGCCAGAGATCCTCGCGCGCCTCCAGCCACGCCAGCAGCGCCTCCCGCACCGGCGCAGGGTCGCCCCATGTGCCGTACAGCTTTGTGCCCGTGATGCAGATCGGCTTCAGGCCCGTCGTGGGCACGGCGCCCCACACCGCCGCCGAGACGCCCGGACAGTGCTCGGCGCGGAAGTCGTCGAAGGCCACGATGCCCTCGGGCTGCAGCAACTCCCGCGCCGCCTCGATGTCGCCGTGGACATGCTCGTACAGATGCGAGGCGTCGACGTGCACGAAGCGGCAGCTGCCCGGGCTGACCCGGGAGGTGATCACCGAGGTCGGGGCCTGCACCAGCGTCGGCAGCGCGTCGTGGAACGACAGGTAGTTCGCCTCGAAGGCGCGGCGCGTGAGCGTCGAGTACGACCGGCCCATCTCCGCGCTGTTGGAATCGTCCGGCGCCGGGGAGTCCCAGAGGTCGCAGACCGTGAACTCCTCCCCGTCCCGCAGATACCCGCCCACGAAGATCGCGCTCTTGCCCAGATACGCGCCGAGCTCGAGCAGGTCTCCGCGGCCGTCCGGATCCGTGTCCCGCTGATGGGTCAGGAACCAGTCGAAGAGCAGTTGGTCCGCGGGCCAGAACCAGCCCTTGACGTCCGCGAAACGTGTCGGCCTGGGAAGTTCTTCCACAGTCTCCTTCGCGGTCTGGTCCGCGGTCTCGTCCACGTGCTCCCCCGCGGTCGCCACCGCGGGGGACTGTGCCGGAGTACTCGTCTGTGACATGCCCCGGTCCTACCGGGCCGAGATGTCCCGGAGCTTAAGGCCGCGCATTCAACGGATGTGCGTCAGCTGAAAATGATCATTGAGCCCTGGCCGAGGCTCCGCGTCGCCGCCGCATGCAGCCCCAGCCACACATGCCGCTCCCGCGCGAACGGGCTCTCGTCGTACGGGATCGGGCCCGCCGGCTCCTCCAGCGAGGTGGGACGGTCCGGCGGCTGCGGGGCGTCCGGCGGGTTCGCCGGGTCGATGCCGATCGACGGCGCGACATACTCCAGTTCCCGCAGCAGTCCCTGCGTGGAGCCCAACGGGCCGCCGCCCGCGAGCAGTTCGTCGTTGGACAGCGGCGAGCCGAAGTCCACGGGGACGTACGCGCCCGCGTGGTCGTAGTGCCAGACCAGATGCGACTGCTGGGCCGTCGACTCGAACATCTCCAGCAACTGCTCGTAGTCACCGCCCAGTTCGTCCACCGGCGTCACCGCGAGACCGCACAGCTGCAGCAGATACGCGCGGCGCAGGAAGTGCAACGCGTCGTAGTCGAAGCCCGCGACCGGCGCCACATCGCCCGACAGTCCCGGCATATAGGCGAAGACGGGGACCGTGGGCAGGCCGGCATCGGTGAGGGCCTTGTCGTAGGACGCGATCTCTTCGGCGAAGGGATTGTCGGGGCTGTGACACAGCACATCGACGAGGGGCACCAGCCACAGGTCACAGGCCAAGGGAAGGCTCGCTCTCCAACGGGATCGGGCACGGCATAGGGCGCGGTCGTGCGATGGTCGGGACAGCGTAATGCCACGGATACATTCGGCGAAGGGTGCCGCTCAACTGCCCGTCCGAACGGAATTCTTCGGGTCCTGCACATCCCATACCCACACTCCGCCCACCCGCTTCCCCGGTTGCCCGAGCAATTTTTCCACGGTCGCATACAGCGCCCCGTCGTTGTACTGCGGCTCCAGCACCACCACGCCCGCCTTCCACGCCGCGAGATCGGCGCGCGCCTGCGCCTGCCAGTTGGGGCCGAGCACCGGGACGCGCCCGCTGTTGCGGACATCGTTGAGGAGGTTGGAGGTGTGGCGGGGCGTCGAGCCGTAGATACCGATACGGTCCGGTCCCCACGGCCCGTTGAAGTAGCCGCCGGCAACCGAGAAGCCGAGCCCGGTGGCCGACTGCCAGTGCAGCGCCTCCGCGCTGCCGGGATACGGCAGCGGCACGGTGACCACCGATTCGCCCTCGGAGACGTACGCGCGGTACATCCCCTCCGTGATGAACGCCGGGACCTCGGACCGCTCCCGCACCGGATACGGCGTCGGCAGCACCGGCAGCAGGGCTGCCGCCACCGCCGCGAGACCCACCACCTGGTGCACGCGCTCCCGTGTGGCCAGCAGCCGGTCCGCGGCCAGCGCGATCAGCACGCCGAGCACCGGCGCGCAGATCATCGCGACCCGCGACTCGATGACCGACTCGAAGAGCGGCTGATGCGCCAGCGCCCGCCACGGGCCGGTCAGCACGGTGTCCGTGTACGGGATACGGAACGTGGGTCCGAGCGACAGGAACGCCGCGGCGAGGCCGGTGAACGCCAGGGCCTTGACCGCCGGGTGCCGCCACAGCCGCACCACGATCGCCGCCGCCAGCGCGATCAGCGGCCAGCCGAAGAAGGCGTTCTGCTCGGTGCGGTTCATCGCGAGCGGGTCCGCGCCCGCGTCGGAGCCCAGCAGCGAACGGCCTGCGAACTCCAGGAAGGCCAGCGGGCTGTTGCCCGCGTTGTCGCCGTGCAGCACGCTCTTGTAGCTCTGCGGGCCGAGGAACTGCCAGCCCAGCGGGAAGGCGATCAGCGGCAGACAGACCACGGCCGCGACACCGAGCCCGCGCAGCAGCGGCCGCAGGGCCGCCCGTGCCACATCGCGGCGCAGGAGCGCGTACGAGAGCGCGAAGAGCAGCATGCCGATCGACGCGAGCAGCAGCGGCTCCTCGCCGAGGAAGATCTGGTACGTCGCGAACAGCCCGAGCAGGACCCCGTCGCGTACGACATTGCGGCCCTCGCACAGCCGCAGTGCCCGGTCGATGATCAGCGGGATCATGAAGAGCACAAGGAAGTTGGGGTGCGCGTTGCCGTGCGAGATCATCGGCGGCGCGAAGGCCGCGAAGCCTCCGCCGACGGCGGCCGCCCACCGGTTCTTCACCAGCCGCCGGGCGATCAGCCAGTACCAGGCGGTGGCGGTCACGGCGAGCCCGAGCGTGAGCACCAGCGCCCAGGTGACCGTCGGCCCGAGGAGCAGGGTCACCGGCGCGAGCGGGACGGAGAGCCCGAGCATGACGGTGTTCGCCATCAGGTTCACGCCGTCGGGATAGCCCTGCAGAGTCGTGAACAGCGGATTCCGCAGATGCGCGACATTGTCGGCGGTGACCGCGAAGAACCACTCCCACTGGTTCTGGTCCTGCCCGGCGTCGGTGAGGTAGCCGCGGTCGAGGTCGGTCCACAGCCCCTTGTAGAGCAGTACGGAGGCGAGGAGGAAGAGCACGGTGACGGCGAGGTCCACCCGCCGTACGGCACGCGCGCGCAGCCGCAGCAGCTCCAGCAGCACCCTTCCGTAGTCCAGCGGTCTGACCTTGGAGCCCGCCTGGTGCGACCAGCGCACCGGGACCTCCGTGACCGGCCAGCCCTGGCGCCGGAAGAACCGAAGAATCTCGACGTCGATGCCCCATCCGTCGAGCCGCGAATCGGCGAAGGCGGCACGCGCCTTGTCTCCGTCGAAGAGCTTGAAGCCGCACTGGGTGTCGTGGATGCCGGAGACGGCGACGGCACGTATGAGCCGGTTGCCCATCCGGCCGAGCCATTCACGCATCCGTCGCTGGTGCACCTCGATACGGGAGTCGGGGTGTGCGCGCGAGCCGATCGCCGCCGCGCTGTCCTCGGCCGCGAGCTGCTTGTCGAGCCGGTCCAGCTCCTCGATGGGCGTCGCGAGGTCCGCATCGGTGATCAGGACGCGCCGGCCGTACGAGGCGAGCACCCCGAGGCGCAGGGCGCTGCCCTTGCCGCGGTTGCCGTCGCTGGAGACCAGGTGGATGCGCTGTTCCTCGGCAGCGGCCTCCTGGGCGATCTTCGCGGTGGCGTCGCACGAGCCGTCGTCGACGACGATCAGCTCCCAGTTGCCCCAGCGGCCGGGTTCCGCGCGCAGATGCGCGCAGATCGCGTCCAGGGTGGGCCGCAGCCGGCCCTCCTCGTTGTACGCCGGAACGACGACGCTCAGGTCCACGCCGTCACCGGCGCTCGCCTCCGCGCTCATGCCCACGCCCCCGTCCGAGCTCACCGCTCCAGCCGATCCGCCCACGCGAGCGCATGGTCGTTGTACGCGCCGATGACCGCGCGCACGGAGTCGGCGTCGCCGCAGGTGACGGCGTTCACCAGGTCCTCGTGCCCGTTCCACAGCCAGTCCCGCACCTGCGCGTCGCCCCGCAGATAGGGGACGGCGAACACCCAGGCCTGGACCCGCAGCCGGTGCAGGAAGTCGGAGATGTAGCGGTTGGCGACGATCGAGCTGAGCTCGCGCCAGAAGCGCAGGTCGTATCCGATGAGGATGTCCAGGTCCCCGACGCGCGCCGCGCGGGCGGCCTCCTCGGCCCGGCGGCGTACGGACACCAGCGACTGGCCGTGCACTCCGACTCCGCCCGAGCCGCGCACGGCGACATGGCGGAAGATGCCGTCCACGATCAGCGAACGCGCCTCGACCATGCCCCGGTAGTCGTCGACCGAGAACTGGTGCACTTTGAAGCCCCGGTGCTGGTCGGAGTCGAGCAGCCCCTGGGCGGAAAGATCGACGAGGGCTTCCCTGACGGGGGTCGCGGAGACGCCGTACTGCTCGGCGATCTGCTTGACGGTGAATTCCTGTCCGGGCTGCAAACGCCCCGCAAGCACCTCGTCACGCAGCGCGTCAGCGATCTGTTGCCGCAGGGTGTTGCGGGTGACAGCGGTACTGCTGCTGGTACCGCGCATCGTGGCCTTCTCCTTCACCAGGGGTCCCGGACACGATAGGCCAGGGGTGATGCACCGGGCGCGGGGCGTACGGTCCTGACGGTGCCGGAAGGGGAGGTATGCGTGGCTGACGTCTTCGAGGTGTCCACCGGCGACGGCCTGCTGTCCGCCCTGACCGAGCGGGAAAGGACAGCTGAGGTACGGGTCGCCTTCGAAGGCCTGCTGCAGATCCGCCGCGTGACGAACACCGCACCGGCGGCCTGGGAGCTCAACCAGATGGTGCGCGCGGTCGCCCTGGCGCTGGAGGCGGCTGGCGTCCCGGCCTCCGCAGTCGACGCCTCGGGCGCGCGGGCGGCGACGGGCTACCGCGTGCGCGCCTCCGAGCGCCCGCGCATGGTCTGCGTGGACTGGCTGGGCCCGCCGGGCAGCGGGGCGCCCCAGGAGGAGGAGAGCAGGCTGACCGAGTGCGCGGCGACGTTGGGCCGTCTGGACTGGGAGGCGCTGCTGTACCGGGGACCGCGGCGCCGCCGGTTCCTGGAGGTGGAGCCGGCGGGGCGGTGAGCTGCCCCGGGGCGGTCGGCCGCCGGGCGGCGGGGCTGAATTTCAGCCCCGCCGGCGATTGAGGCGCGGGGTCCGGGGCGGAGCCCCGAAGCATGGGGTGGAGCCCCGGCCTACGACACCACGTGCTCGTCGGCGACCGACAGCGCCGCGTCCAGCGCGGCCAGGCCCTCCTTGGCCTCCGCCGCCGTCACGTTGCACGGCGGCACCGCGTGCGTCCGGTTCATGTTGACGAACGGCCACAGGCCGTTCTTCTTGCACGCGGCGGCGAAGGCGGCCATCGGCGCGTTCGCCTCGCCCGCGGCGTTGTACGGCACCAGCGGCTCGCGCGTCTCCCTGTCCTTGACCAGGTCCAGCGCCCAGAACACGCCCGTACCGCGCACCTCGCCGACCGACGGGTGACGCTCGGCGAGCTCCCGCAGCCCCGGCCCGAGGACCGTCTCACCGATGTGGGCCGCGTTCTCGACGACCTTCTCGTCCTCCATGACCTGGATGGTGGCGACGGCTGCGGCGCAGGCCAGCGGGTGGCCGGAGTAGGTGAGTCCGCCCGGGTAGGGGCGCTTGTCGAAGGTCGCGGCGATCTCGGCGGAGATCGCGACGCCGCCGAGGGGTACATAACCGGAGTTGACTCCCTTGGCGAAGGTCAGCAGGTCGGGCGTGACGCCGAAGTGCTCGGCGGCGAACCACTTGCCCGTACGGCCGAAGCCCGCCATGACCTCGTCGAGCACGAACACGATGCCGTACCGGTCGCAGATCTCGCGGACGCCCGCGAGATAGCCGGGCGGCGGCGTCATGATGCCGGCGGTGCCCGGGATGGTCTCCAGGATGATCGCTGCGATGGTCTGCGGCCCCTCGAAGGTGATGGTGTCCTCGAGGTGCTGGAGCGCGCGGGCGGACTCCTGCTCCGTGGTCTCGGAGTAGAACCGCGAGCGGTAGAGGAACGGCGCCCAGAAGCGCACGACACCGGCGGTGCCGTTGTCGTTGGCCCAGCGGCGCGGGTCGCCCGTGATGTTGATCGCGGTCGCGGTGCCGCCGTGGTACGAGCGGTAGGCGGAGAGCACCTTGGGGCGGCCCGTGTGCAGCCGGGCCATCCGGACGGCGTTCTCGACGGCCTCGGCGCCGCCGTTGGTGAAGAAGATCTTGTCGAGGTCGCCGGGGGTCCGCTCGGCGATGAGGCGTGCGGCCTCGGAGCGGGCCTCGACGGCGAAGGCGGGAGCGAAGGTGGCGAGCTTGCCCGCCTGCTCCTGGATCGCGGCGACGACCTTGGGGTGCTGGTAGCCGATGTTGGTGAAGACGAGGCCGCTGGTGAAGTCGAGGTAGCGGTTCCCGTCGTAGTCCCAGAAGTACGAGCCCTCGGCACCGGCGACGGCGAGCGGGTCGATCAGGCCCTGGGCGGACCACGAGTGGAACACATGCGCACGGTCTGCGGCCTTCACGGCCGCGCCGGCCTGGGGGTCGGGATGAGGGGTCATGCGGTCAAGGGTAGAGACGCGCAGGTGGGGGCGGACATGGCCACGGTGTATGGCCTGAGCCGGGTTCCTGGGCAGTGTGTCGGGTCCGGGACGACCGGGTCGGGCCCGCGGACCCGGTCCGGCGGACGCGGGTGCGGGTGCGGCGGGCGCGGGTGCGGGTGCGGCGGGCGCGGGTGCGGGTGCGGCGGGCGCGGGTGCGGGTGCGGCGGGCGCGGGTGCGGGTGCGGCGGGCGCGGGTGCGCCTGCGGCGGGCGCGGGTGCGCCTGCGGCGGGCAGGGGGCTTCGCCCCCAGACCCCGTATGCGACCTTCGGCCGCATGTCCTCAATCGCCGGACGGGCTGATCTTCAAGCCCCGCCGGCGATTGAGGCGCGGGGTTCGGGGCGGAGCCCCGACCTGAGGCCGGACGAGCCCCGTTATTGACAGCATGCTGTCGACATGACAGGCTGCTGTCACTAGGCCAAGGAGGACGCCATGAACCCCCGCACCGTTCATCTCGCCGTGTACGACACCTACGCCGACTGGGAGACGGGACACACCACCGCCCACCTCACCCAGAACGGCTTCACCGTGCGGACCGTCGGGCCCACCACCGAACCCGTCACGACCATGGGCGGCGTCCGTATCCAGCCAGATCTCGCGCTCGGCGACCTGCGGCCCGAGGACAGCGCCCTGCTCATCCTCACCGGCGCGCAGCTCTGGGACACCACTGACGATCTCGCCCCCTTCGCCGCCACAGCGCGTACGTTCCTCGACGCCGGAGTGCCCGTCGCCGCCATCTGCGGTGCCACCGCCGGGCTCGCCCGCGAAGGCCTGCTCGACGATCGCGAGCACACCAGCGCCGTCTCCTTCTACCTCGACGCCACCGGCTACAAGGGCGGCGAGCACTACCGCGACACGGACGCCGTCACCGACGGCGATCTGATCACCGCGGGGCCGACAGAGCCCGTCGCCTTCGCCCGCGAGGTCTTCGCACGGCTCGGCGTGTACGAGGGGGAGAAACTGGACGCCTGGTACCGGCTGTTCCACGACTCGGACGCCTCCGCCTTCGAGGTCCTGGAGTCATGAGCCGCGAACAGCAGGACCTGCTCAGCCGGACGGCGCTCGGCGTCTTCCGGCTGAACGGCCAATTCCTCGCCGTGTCCGAGGAGTTGGCGAAGCCGGCCGGACTGACTGCCGCCTGGTGGCAGGTCCTCGGAGCCGTACTGCGCGATCCGCTGCCCGTCGCCGGGATCGCCCGCGACATGGGCATCACCCGTCAGAGCGTGCAGCGGATCGCCGATCTGCTCGTCGAGCGTGGCCTCGCCGCGTACGAACCCAACCCCGCCCACCGCCGGGCCAAACTGCTCAGGCCCACCGACGAAGGCCGCGCCGCGATCGCGAAGATCGACCCCGGTCACACGGAACTGGCGGCCCGCCTCGCCGACGCCCTCGGCCCCGAGCAGTTCGCCGAGACGGCGCGAGTGCTCGACCAGCTCTCCAAAGCTCTCGACAGCATCAGTTCGGAGTCCCAGGGAAAAAGTCCGCGCTCGTGAGGTAGTCCATCGCCTCGGTGAACACCGGATCCCCGAGGCGACGCGCCATCTCCGCCTCGCTCACATCCTCGACGTGCGTCTGGATCCACCACAGGTTCCCGAACGGGTCCCGCACCCGTCCGCCCCGGTCCCCGAAGAAGAGGTGCGTCACGTCGGTCACCGATTCGCCGCCGCACTCCACCGCCCGCCGGTGCACCGCGTCCGCGTCCTCGACGTACAGCCGCAGGAACGCCGGCGTCGGCGGCCAGTCGGCGCGCGCCGCGTCGAACAGCATGACCACCGCGTCCCCGATCCGTATCTCCGCATGCCCGATGCGCCCGTCCTCGCCGGTCGTACGGCCCAGCTCCACCGCCCCGAAGGCGGCCTTCAGATAGTCGATGACACCCGCCGTGTCCTGCGAGTGATCCACGGCGTGACGCTGGAGTAGCCCTCGGGAACCGGTTTGACGGCCATGACAGTCTCCTCGCATACGGGGTTGCGTTCGTGAGTCCGACGGTAGGGGGCAATGAGGTCAGATCCTGACCTACAAGGGCCACCTCCGCGCGCACTATTCTCGATCCGTCGGAACGGAAGCACGTCCGGCACGAAGCAGGTCCGGCACGGGGGAAGGGCGCGCGGCGATGGAGCCACTGGCACCGGCAGATCCACGGCACATCGGCGAGTACCGTCTGCTGGCCCGGCTCGGCGCGGGCGGCATGGGCCAGGTCTACCTCGCGCGCAACGACCGCGGCCGCACCGTCGCCGTCAAGCTCGTACGCCAGGAGCTCGCCGTGCAGGAGGAGTTCCGCAGCCGCTTCCGCCAGGAAGTACGCGCGGCCCTGCGCGTCGGCGGCGAGTGGACCGCACCCGTGCTCGACGCCGACACCGAGGCCCCCGTCCCCTGGGTCGCCACCGGCTACATCGCGGGACCCGCGCTCCACAGCGTCGTCTCCGGCGACCACGGCCCGCTCCCGGAGCGCTCCGTTCGCATCCTCGCCACCGGACTCGCGCACGCACTCGAGAACATCCACGGCGCCGGCCTCATCCACCGCGACCTCAAGCCGTCCAACATCCTGATCACGATCGACGGCCCCCGCGTCATCGACTTCGGCATAGCCCGCGCCCTGGAAACGGTCACCGACGGCGGCCTCACCCGCACCGGCGCGCTCGTCGGCTCGCCCGGCTTCATGGCTCCCGAGCAGGTACGCGGCGACCGCGTCACCACCGCCTGCGACATCTTCTGCCTCGGCTCCGTCCTGGCGTACGCGGCGACGGGCCGCCTCCCGTTCGGCTCGGCCGACAGCGGTGTGCACGCGCTGATGTTCCGTATCGCTCAGGAGGAGCCGGACCTGGCCGGCCTTCCGGAGGGCCTGCTCGAGCTCGTACGCGACTGCCTCAACAAGGACCCCGAGGCCCGCCCGACGCTGGCGCGGATCCTGGAGCGTACGACCTCCGACGCGGACGTCGAGCCCTGGCTGCCCGGCGCGCTGATCGCCCAACTCGGCCGCCATGCGGTGCAGTTGCTGGAGGTGGAGCAGCCGGCGGCCCCGGCTGCTCCCGCACCGGCCGCGCTCCCGGCCCCGACCCCGGAACAGCCGCCGACGATGACCGCGGCCGCCCCGAAGCCCCCGATGCCGCGGCCCACGCCTCCGCCGACCCCACCCCCGGCGTACGGGTACGGCTACCCGTACAACGTCCCCGCCCAAGCCGGGTACCTCCCCGCCCCGGCTCCGTACGCACCCCCGCCCGCGCCCAGCAGGAAGGGCGGCACCGTAGCCCTCGTCGCGGTGGCCCTCCTCGTCGCGGTCCTGGCGGGCGGCTCGGTGTACGCGTTCATGGGCGGCGACGGCAAGCACACAGGGTCCAGCCACTCCACGCCGCCGGCCTCGAAGTCCCCCTCGCCGCAGACCTCGTCGCCGACGGCCCCCGCCACCACACCCCCGACCGATCCCGGCACCGGGACCGGCGGCGTCCCCCAGGAGTACGTCGGCACCTGGCAGGCCTCCTTCGACACCGCCGACGGCACCAATGTCCGCACCATGACGATCACCCAGGGCTCGACCGGCACCCAGGTCATGACCCTGACGGGCACCGGCCCGAACTACGACTGCCGCTGGTCGGCCACCCTCCGCGCCTCGGGCCCGCCCCTCGAACTCGGGCCGACCCAGGTCACGTTCGGCGACCCGAAGCAGTGCTCACCGGGCCAGTGGAGCCGCCTGAACATGCCCAACGACACGACGATCGTGCGCGAGCTGGTGGGCTCGGGCGGCGCGCCGCTCACGTACACGAAGCGCGGCTGAGGCTCACACCTCGAGGTCCGTCATTCCGTACTGCGGCCGCCACCGACCATGCGGTCAGAGTCTGATCGCATACACGTAGCGGCTGTTGTACGGGGACCGTGGACGGGTGCCCCGGTCCTGGTCGTCGACCGCGTACTCGCCGAGCGACCACAGGAGTCGTCGCCCGCCGGTCCGTGCGTAGGACAGGTCCTCCGTACCCCGCACCACTCCTCCGTTCGTCCGCACGGTCAGATCGGTGGCGGACGCCCGGCCGGTGTCCAGGTAGCCGTACACGGACGGGCCGTCGCTGCGGGAGACGTAGAACGTCTGGTTGACGCTGGCCGCGCCCTGGATCTGCTGGATGTCGCGTCCGGGACGTGTCCCGGACACGCCGGGGGTCAACCGAGCAGCGCCGACGCGGCGTTGGACAGCAGGAGCGGGTGCACGAACCGCCCTTCGCCGGTGGGCGGGAACCTCCAGGACAGCGGCCAGGTGCGGCCGCGGAGGGCGGGCACGGGCACGAAACTCACATGTGCCGGACCTGAGTTGAACCGGGTGACACCACGCGGCCAGGGCCGGTGGGACGTCGTCCCGGGCGGTACGAGGAAGTAGACCGACCGTCGCCCGTACGCCTCTATGACGACGGGGCCCGGGTCGCCCCCGGTCATCCTCTCCAGGAGGTCGGCCAGGCGGCGGCCGTCCTCGTCGTCGACGCGGACTGCGTCGAATTGCACGCCTGCCTTACGGAGCTGGAATCCGGAAGCCGGAATCCAATCGAGGTTTACTTGGCGACTTTGCGTATCCACAAGGACAGTCTGAGTGACTTTGGCTAGCGTTTTCCAGGACCGCGAGGAGGGGGTCCGGCATACGTTGACCTGGGCGAACTTCCCTTGAGGCGGGTCGAATTCGGCGGGGACTGGTTGAGACCGGTTGAGTCCGGTTGAGTCGAAGCGGTGATCGCAAATGGCACGTTCGGAAAACAAGGAAACGGCGGGTCCGGCGACGCGCCTGGTGGCGAATGTCGCGCGCAATATGCGCGTCCAGAAAGGACTGACACAGGAGCAGCTGGGAGACGAGATGGGCTTCACAGGCGCGGCGGTGAGCGCGATGGAGACCTGCGCGCAGCCCGCGAGCGACCAGATGCTGGTGGAGCTGGAGAGAGTGCTCGGGGGCGGGACGGGGATCTTCGAGGAGGCGAGGACGTACGTACGGCTGGACAAGTACCCGGCGCAGTTCAAGAACTACGCACTGCTGGAACAGAAGGCGGTGGGGCTGTGCCTGTACGCAACGCTGGTCGTGCACGGGCTGTTCCAGACGGAGGAGTACGCGCGGGCGCTGATCGGGGGCGGGTATCCGCCGCTGTCCGGGGAGCGGGTGGAGGAGCTGGTCGAGGCGCGGATGGCGCGTAGGGCGCTGTTCGAGCGGGAGCCGGTGGCACTGATCGAGGTGGTGCTGGAGGAGTCCGTACTGCGCAGGACGATTGGCAGCGAGGAGGTCATGCGGGGCCAGCTGCTACATCTCGCGGAATGTGCGCGGCGGCGCAATGTGACACTCCAGGTGCTGCCGCTGGACTGCGGTCTCAGCGGCGAGCACGCTGGTGCCCACAGCGAGTTAACCCTCGTGGAAACGCTGGAACACGACCACCTGGTTTACCTGGAGGCACAGGACGAAAGCCTGCTGATCAAGGACCCTGCAAAGGTGAGCACATGCGCCCAGCGGTATGCGAAGATCCGAGCACAGGCCCTGGGTCCTCGTGAATCGCTGGGCCTCATCGAGCGGTTGGCAGGAGATCAGCAATGACCAGCACCCTGCGGTGGTTCAAGTCCAGCTACAGCAGCGCCAGCGGCGGCGAGTGCATCGAAGTGGCCTTCGACTGGCACAAGTCCTCGTACAGCAGCAACGGCACCGGCAACTGCGTCGAGGTCGCCACCTGCCCCCACACCATCCACATCCGCGACTCCAAGGTCACCGACGGCCCCACTTTCGCCGTCGCCCCCACCACCTGGACGAACTTCCTCGACTGGGCGAGCTGAACCCGTACGGAGGAGAAGCCATGACGTTGACGGGCACAGCGGTACCGGGTCCGGCGGGTCTGCCGCTCCTGGGCTCGATGTTCGAGCTCAAGCGGGACTCGCTCGGCACCTTCCTCAACGCACAGCGCGAGCACGGCGACGTCGTCAGGATCACCGCGGGCCCGCCCGGGCTGCGGGCCGAGCTGTACGCGGTGTTCTCCGCGGAGGGCGCCCAGCAGGTACTGGCGACGGAATCGGCCAACTTCCGCAAGGACAACGCCTTTTATCAGGAGGTCCGGGAGTCGTTCGGCAACGGCCTGCTGACCAGCCAGGACGACGACTACCTCCGGCAGCGGCGACTCGTGCAGCCGCTGTTCACCCGCCGCCGGGTCGACGGCTACGCCGACGCCGTCACCGCCGAAACCTCTGCTCTGCTCTCCGCCTGGCGCACCGCCCCGGACGCCACGGTGGACGTCGTCGACGAGACGACCCGGCTCACACTGCGGGCGGTTGCCCGCATCCTGTTCGGCACGGACGTCGAGGCGGCGGTCGACGTCGTGCAGCGCTGTTTCCCGATCATCGGGGAGTACACACTCACCCGCGGCTACTCCCCCGCCAACTTCCCGCGCAGCTGGCCGACTCCTGCCAACCGGCGGGCCGCCACCGCGATGGAGGAACTGTTCGCGGTGTGCGACGGGATCATCGAGAAGCGGCGGGCGGAGGGGGATGCGGCCCAGGGTGAGGATCTGCTGACGCTGCTCTCCCAGGCCGAGAGCGCGGAGGACGGGTCCCTCGACGCGTCGGAGATCCGCGACCAGGTCCTGGTGTTCCTGCTCGCGGGGCACGAGACGACGGCCACGTCGCTGGCGTTCGCGCTGCATCTGCTGGCCCGCCACCCCGAGCAGCAGGCGCTGGCGCGGGACGAGGTCGTACGCGTACTGGACGGGCGGACCCCTGGGGCCGCGGATCTCGATGCACTGCCGTATCTGACGAAGGTCCTCAAGGAGGCCATGCGGCTGTATCCGGCGGGTCCGGTCATCGGCCGCCAGGCTGTCGCGGCCGCCGAGATCGGCGGGCACACGATCCCGGCCGGCGCGGATGTGATCGTCGCGCCGTGGGTGACGCACCGGCATCCGGGGTACTGGGACGATCCGGAGCGCTTCGACCCGGAACGGTTCACGCCGGAGCGGGAGAAGGAGCGGCCGCGGTACGCATGGTTCCCGTTCGGCGGCGGGCCGCGGGCATGCATCGGTCAGCACTTCTCGATGCTGGAGTCGGTGCTGGCGCTGGCGATGATCCTGCGGGAGTACGAGCTGGAGGCGGTCGACGTGGAGGTTCCGGTGGACACCGGAATCACTCTGCGGGCGGCGGGCCCGGCGCGGTGCGCGCTGCGGCGGGTGGACGGGGCGTCCGCCTGACGCGGAGGCGCGGGGCCCGGGCGCGATCCGGGCCCCGCGCCGCGTACTACTCGACGATCCGGATCGTCCGGATGCCCGTACCGCGGTACCGCGACGGCGCGCGGGTCAGCACCGGGCGGCCGCGCGGCCACTCGACAGACGGCCGGGCCAGATGCAGCGCGTGCGCACCGCTCCAGTCGCTCTCCGCCTTCTCCGGGTCGTCGTCGTCCACGTCGGAGCGCAGTTGCTTGCCGACCGCCATGACTCCCGCGAAGTCGAGCGCCGTGATGTCCACGGACGGCAGCGCGCCGATGTGCTCGGCCACGCCCGCGCGTTCCGCCTCTGCGGCAGTCAGGCACAGGGCCGGAATGTAGACGCGCTGCGCCGGGTTCTTCTCGGCCTCGGTGACAAGGCGCGAGGCCATGCTGTTGCCTGCGCCGAGCGCCAGGGCGGCGGTGTCGTCGAAGACGACAGCACGCGGCAGCGGGTACTCCTTGCTGGCCGTCACTGGACCTCCCCGATCCGTCCGGCCTCGAGGTCGGCCCAGAGCTGCTCGCCGGCCCGTTCGTCCTCCTCGGTGTACGGCCTGCCGAGGAAGTGCTCCTCGACGTACGCCTTGGTCTCCTCGTACTGCTTCTGGAGCTCCTCCTTGGTGGGCGTGGCACCCGCGAGCTGCGCGACCAGGTCGCGCATCGTCATCCCGCGCTCGCGAGCGAGCTCCAGCAGGCGGTCACGGACCGCGGGGTCGACCTTGATGGTGGTGTCAGCCATGATCACAGTATACCGGCGGTATACCGTTTCAGGGCGCTCTAATGCGATGGTCACGTCGCTCCACTTCCCTTGAAGTCGTATGGACTGCCGGGTGACCGTACTGCCACGCACAGCGATCGACGCAAGTGCCAACTGACTATGCCAAACCCGTAGTTCGAATGACTCAAAGCCCGAAATCAGGTCGGCATTTGCCGAAAATGGGGTCGAATCGACGGACGGCAGACAGCCGCCACCTCCCTGAAGAGTTCACCCCCCAGGGTGACTTGGGGGCGAACATCCGGCGTCGAGACCCCGTAAGCCCCGAACTCGGCGTCGCCACACCGACTGCGTAATGTTCGGCGCATGGAACAGCTCGCGCCCCAGGATCCGCCCTCCATAGGTGAGTACCGTCTGCTCGGCCGCCTTGGTGAGGGCGGGATGGGCCGGGTCTACCTCGCCCGTTCCGCGGGCGGCCGTACGGTCGCCGTCAAGCTCATCAAGGCCGAGCTCGCCGGGAATCCGGAGTTCCGCGGCCGGTTCCGGCAGGAGGTGGCCGCCGCGCGCCGGGTCGGCGGGGAGTGGACCGCGCCCGTGCTGGACGCGGATACCGAGGCGGCGGAGCCCTGGGTGGCGACCGGGTACATCGCCGGGCCCTCGTTGCTGCATGTCGTGCGGGAGAGGCCGCTGCCTCAGGAGTCGGTGCGGACACTGGCGTACGGTCTGGCCGGCGCGCTGCGGAGCGTGCACGGGGCCGGTCTCGTCCACCGGGACCTGAAGCCGTCCAACGTACTGATCACGATCGCCGGTCCTCGGGTCATCGACTTCGGCATCGCCCGCGCGCTGGAGAATCCGTCCGACGAACTGACCCAGACCGGCGTGGTGGTGGGGTCGCCGGGCTATATGTCGCCCGAGCAGATCCAGGGCGAGCGGGTCGGTCCTGCCTGCGATGTGTTTTCGCTGGGCTCGGTGTTGGCGTATGCGGCGACCGGGCGGCTGCCGTTCGGGCGTTCCGACACCGGGATTCACTCGGTCATGTTCCGGATCGTGAGCGCGGAGCCCGATCTGAGCGGCGTGGAAGGGGAGTTGCGGCAGCTGATCGCGGACTGTCTGGCCAAGGATCCGGCGCAACGGCCGACGCCGGAGCAGATCGTGGAGCGCACCCGTCCTGCCGATCCGGCCGCACCCTGGCTGCCCGCGGCGCTGATCGCCGAGCTCGGGCAGCGCGCGGTGTCGCTGCTGGACGCCGATACGCCGACGAGGGGCGCCGTGCCGAACCCGCCGACGCCGGCGCCGGATGCCGTTCGGGCGGCGTACGGCACCCCGCCGTCGCCGGGCGCGCCCGGAACTTCTGGAACTCCCGGCACCCCGGGCACCTACGGCACCCCGCAGCCGGGTGCCACGCCCCCGTGGCCCCAGGCCTCCGGCGCCCCTGCGCCCGGAACCCCCGGCGGCGTGCCCGGAGTCCCCTCGGCCGCCGCTCCCTACGGCTCCTGGGTACAGGGCCACCTCACGGGCGCCGACGCACCCGACACCACCGGTACCAGCCCCGCCGCGCGGAAGCGCTCCCGGCGGACCGTGGTGATCACCGGTGTGGCCGTGGCCGCGCTGCTGGGCTCGGCCTTTGCTGCCGTCACCCTGCTGCGCGGGGACGGCGACACGGTGGCCGGCCGGCCGGGAAGCGGCGGTTCGGCCACCGGAGGGCCTGGCGCGGCCGCACAGGGCAAGGGCAAGGAGTCGCTGTCGTCCCCCGGGCCCGGGAGCGGCGCAGGCGACGACGTGAAGGACCCCGCGTCCAAGGACCCGGAGGGCAAGAAGCCGGGAGGGTCGGGGAACCCCGCCGGACCGGCCGCGCTGCCCGCCGCGTATGCCGGGACCTGGATCGGCAGCGTCCTCCGCGACGGCGCGGACACCGGCTCACAGCGCCGGATCACCCTCTCCCCCGGCAAGGTCGGCGACACCGTCGTCGCGAGCATCAGCGTGGGCGAGAGCTATCTGTGCAAGGGCACCGGCAAGCTGCTTGCGGCAGGCGGTGGTTCGATCCGTATCGACACCGGTGTCACCGTCAGCACGCCCGCCGGGAAGTGTTCCGCCATCGGCGAGCAGACCCTGACAGCGCGCTCCGACGGGACGCTCGCGTGGACCGCGAGCGGCGGCCGGAGCTCGACGCTGCGCAAGGCGGGCCCCGACCGGATCCAGAGCACGTTCCTGGGCTCCTGGGAGCGAGACCTGACCAGCTCCGCCGGTGTGCAGCGGCTGACCGTCTCGCAGGGCGCCGTGGGCAGCCAGGTCGTCACCTTCACCACCACGCAGAGCGGCGGCATCTGTACGTCGAAGTCCGCTCTGTTCTCGGCGGGGGACCGCGTCGTGATCGGTCCGTCCCTGGTGGTGAGCGGCGACTGCGCGGCGGCCGGGTCGTCGGTCCTGACGGTGAGCGGCAGCACACTGAACCGGTCCTTCCTCGACACGGGCGACTCGCCCCGCGAGTACCGGCGTCCGTAGGAACGGGTCCACAGGAACGCAACTCGCCCCGACCGGCCGAAAGGCCGCCCGGGGCGAGCCGCAGGAACCACCCCTACAGGAACGAGTTGATCTCGATCGTTTCGGTGCGGCCGGGGCCGACACCGATCGCCGAGATCGGCGCGCCCGACATCGCCTCCAGCGCCTTCACATACGCCTGCGCGTTCTTCGGCAGGTCGTCGAAGGTCTTCGCCTTGGTGATGTCCTCGGACCAGCCCGGCAGCATCTCGTAGATCGGCTTCGCGTGGTGGAAGTCGGTCTGGGAGTACGGGAGTTCCTCGACGCGCCTGCCGTCGATCTCGTACGCCACACATACCGGGATCTGCTCCCAGCCGGTCAGCACGTCCAGCTTGGTGAGGAAGAAGTCGGTCAGGCCGTTGACCCGGGTCGCGTACCGCGCGATGACCGCGTCGAACCAGCCGCAGCGGCGGTCGCGGCCGGTGGTCACGCCACGCTCGCCGCCGATGCGGCGCAGCGCCTCGCCGTCCTCGTCGAGGAGCTCCGTCGGGAACGGGCCCGCGCCGACGCGGGTCGTGTACGCCTTGAGGATGCCGATGACCCGGCTGATCTTCGTCGGGCCCACGCCCGCGCCCGTGCAGGCGCCGCCCGCGGTCGGGTTCGAGGAGGTGACGAAGGGGTACGTGCCGTGGTCGACGTCGAGGAGCGTGCCCTGGCCGCCCTCGAAGAGGACGACCTTGCCCTCGTCGATGGCGTCGTTCAGGATCAGCGTGGTGTCGGCGACGTACGGCTTGAGCTGCTCAGCGAACTGGAGCATCTCCTCGACGATCTTGTCAGCCTCGATCGCGCGCCGGTTGTAGACCTTGGCGAGGAGCTGGTTCTTGGACTCCAGCGCCGCCTCGACCTTCTGCACCAGGATCGACTCGTCGTAGAGGTCCTGGACGCGGATGCCGACACGGTTGATCTTGTCCGCGTATGTCGGACCGATGCCGCGGCCGGTCGTGCCGATCTTCCGCTTCCCGAGGAACCGTTCCGTCACCTTGTCGACGGTGACGTTGTACGGAGTGATCAGGTGGGCGTTTCCGCTGATCAGCAGCTTGGACGTGTCGACGCCGCGGTCGTTCAGCCCGCTGAGCTCGGAGAGCAGTACCGCCGGGTCCACAACGACGCCGTTGCCGATTACCGGAGTACATCCGGGCGAGAGGATTCCGGAAGGGAGGAGATGCAGCGCATACTTCTGGTCGCCCACGACAACCGTGTGGCCGGCGTTGTTGCCGCCCTGGTAACGCACTACATAATCCACGGATCCACCGAGCAGGTCGGTGGCCTTTCCCTTGCCCTCGTCACCCCACTGAGCACCGAGCAGCACAAGTGCGGGCACAGGCGTACACCCCTTCCGGGCGGGGCAAGACCAAGGTCAGGGGGCCTGAGCCGTGCCTGAGTCTTCGGACCGGTTGCCCCGGAATAGACGAAGCCCCTGGCGCAATAGCGCAAGGGGCTCTTGCACAAAGATGCTACCCGAGGAAGGACCGAGGTGTCGGCTCACGACCAGCTACTAGTGGTCATCGACCCGGTCGCCCGCCGAAGTGACGGCGAGTCCGTGCGGATCGCGAAAGATGTGCTGCGTGGCGGCGCGGAGGCGAAGATCTGCCTTCCCGAGAGCCCGGAGGAGTTTGCGCGGGCACTGGCACGCAGGGGCTCGCGGCGGCCGGTGGTGGTCGGTGACGACCGTGCGCTGCTGCGGGCGGTGGCCCTGCTGCACCGGGACCGCTGGCTGGGCGACGGGGCGCTGGCGCTGGTCCCGGTGGGCACATCCATAGAGCTCGCACACGCGCTGGGCGTGCCGAGGGGTGCGGTGGCGGCGGCTCGGGCGGTGCTGGACGGGACCGTACAGCGTCTTGATCTGCTGGTGGACGAGAGCGACGGCGTGGTGCTGGGGGATCTGTCGATCCCGGCGGCGCGGGCGGCGGCGGGCGCGGCGGCGAACGGGACGTCGGTGTGGGGCACCTGCCGCTCGCTGGTGCGCACCCTGGTCCGCCCGGCGCCGCCGGTGCCCGCGGTGCGTACGCACCGGCTGCGGGTGGAGGCCGACGGAGTACTGCTGACGGACCTGGACCGGCTGGTGGAGGACGTGACGGTGCGCGCGGGCGGCGGTCGGGCGGAGGTGGTCGTCCGGCACGGCGCGGACATGGAGCCGGTGACGGCGCGGGCGCTGACGGTGACCGTGTCCGGGGCGGACTTCCGCTACCGGGCGGACGCGCTGATCACGGGCCCGGTCCGGACGCGGACGTGGACGCTGCGGCCGGGGGCGTGGGGGCTGACGCTGCCGTCGGTGGCGGTGGCGTCGGGCGGGTAGTGAGCCGGGAGGGGCCGACAGCCGGTTCGTCCTCGAGCGCCGGACAGGCTCGAATCCAAGCCCGTCTAGCAGCGTTCAGCCCGTCCGTACGGCCGTACGCGAACGAGCGCTGGTGGGTCCTGCTGCTCCTCGCGGTCGCGGTCGTCGCGCAGGGTGCGGTCGCCTATCTGCTGGCCGGACGGCGCGATGTCGGCATGAGCTTCCTGCCGACCCGCCCGGGCCCGCGGAAGGCAGGATCGCCACCGCGGCCGGGCTCGCCCGGCGGCTCCAGCGCGGCAGCGTTCTCGGCTGGGCCGTCGGCTTCTTCCTCGCCGGGATCGTCTTCGGCGGGATGGCGAAGGGCACGGCGGACCTGGTCGGCGACAACGAGGCTGCCCGGGAGATCTTCGAGCGGATGGGCGGGCAGGCCGGGATGACCGAGGCCTTCCTGGCGGCGATGATCGGCATGTTCGGCATGGTCGCCGCGCTGTACACGGTCGCGTCCGTGCTGCGGCTGCACGGCGAGGAGACCTCACAGCGCGCCGAGCCGATCCTGGCGAACGCGGTCGGCCGGGTCGCCTGGGCGGCGGGCCACCTCGCCATCGCTTTCGGCGGCGCGGTCGTGATCATGGCTATGGCCGGCCTGGGGCCGGCGATCGGCCACGGCGAGGAGTTCGGCCCGATCATGGGCGCGGCCCTGGTCGAACTCCCGGCGACCTGGCTGCTGGGCGGGCTCGCGGTGGTGCTGTACGGGCTCTTCCCGAAGGCGGCTGTGGCGTCCTGGGCGGTGGTCGGGATCTGCCTGACCCTGGGCTGGATCAGCCCGGCGCTGGACCTGCCCGAGTCGGTGATGAACCTGTCGCCGTTCAGCCACCTGCCGAAGCTGCCGGGCCCGGAGATGACCTGGACGCCGGTGCTGCTGCTGACCGCGGTGGCGGCGGCACTGGTGGCGGCGGGACTCGGCGGTCTGCGCAGGAGGGACATGCAGACCTGACCCTGCCCGCCCGGCGGGAACGCACGGCGGGAACGCACGGCGCCCGGAAGACCTGTGTCGGAGTCCGGGCGCCGTGCGTTGCCCGGGCCGGTTGGTGGTGTCCGGGCGCCGTGCGTTGCCCGGGCCGGTTGGTGGTGTCCGGGCGCCGTGCGTTGCCCGGGCCGGTTGCGCGGGCATCAGAGTTCGACCAGCAGCTCCTTGACGCCGCGGATGACGTAGCCCGGCTTCCACTCCGGCTGGGCGGCGAGCCGCATCGTCGGGGCTTCGCGGAGCAACTCGCCGAAGGACGCGGCCAGTTCGATACGGGCGAGCGGCGCGCCGAGGCAGTAGTGGATGCCACCGCCGAAGCTGACATGAGGGTTGTCGGCGCGGGCGAGGTCGAGGGTGTCCGGGTGGCCGAACCTCTCCGGATCGCGGTTGGCCGAGCCGAAGAGCAGGGCGAGTTCGGAGCCGCGCGGGACGACCGTCCCGTCGATCTCGATGTCGTCGAGGACCCACCGCTCGAACAGCTGGAGCGGAGTGTCGTAGCGCATCAGCTCCTCCACAGCTGTGGACAGGAGTGTGTGGTCGGCGCGGAGAGCGGCGAGCTGCCCGGGGTGGCGGAAGAGCGTCCACCAGCCGTTGGCGGTGGTGTTGACCGTCGCCTCGTGCCCCGCGTTCAGCAGCAGCACACAGGTGGAGATCATCTCCTGCTCGCTGAGCCGGTCGCCCTCCTCGTAGGCGGCGATGAGCGCGGAGATCAGGTCGGCGCCGGGCGAGCTGCGCCGTTCGTTGATCAACTCCCGTAGATACGCGCTGAATTCGAGCGAGGCCGCGACGGCGCGGGCGGCGGTCTCCTCGGACGGATTCAGCTCGTACATCCCGCAGATGTCGGCTGACCAGGGCCGCAGCAGCGCACGGTCGGCGGCCGGAATGCCGAGCATCTCCGCGATGACGGCCACGGGCAGCGGCTCGGCGACCTCGGCGAGCAGATCACCTCCGCCGGCGTCCGTGATCCGCGCGACGAGCTCGGCCGCGAGCCTGCGCACGGTGGGCACGAGCGCCTCGACGGTGCGCGGTGTGAAGGCCTTGGAGACCAGCCGCCGGATCCGGGTGTGGTCGGGCGCCTCGAGATCGAGCATCCCGCTGTCGTTGAGCGTGTGGAACGGCTCGTGCGCGGCCGGAGGTGCCGTACGGCCGAACTCCTCGTGTGTGAAGCGGTGCAGATAGGTCCGCCCGAGCCGCCGGTCGCGCAGCAGCGCGGAGACGTCGGCATGGTGCGGGACGAGCCACTGGCGGGTGGGCTCGTAGTAGTGCACCCGGCCGCGGGAGCGGAGCTCGGCGTAGGCGGGGTAGGGGTCGGCGACGAATGCGGGTGACCAGGGGTCGAAGGCGGCCATGCGCCGACGCTACCGGTCGCCTCCCGTACCCGGGGCTCCGCGTAGGACGGAAGTCAACCAGGACGCCGCCACTGAACCTCGACTATGTCGCTCATGCCGCGATTCTGCACAGAACAGGAGTACCCCGGAAGTCAGCTTCGTCTACGGCAATCGTGCCGACGAGAGCGTCCTTGCTCATCAGCCGCCACCATCGCTGTCTTCGGTCATCCTGCCCCTCGTGGTTCGGTCCCCCGGCTCACGCACGCCGTTCTCCACCCAGGCAGGTCGGGCAGGAACGAGGTTGAAGAACATCGGTGGAACGTGGCCTCGGCGGGGCGGTCTTGTGGAATTCAGTCGCCCCCCGGATGGGGGAGGCGGGTGCAACCAGCGGGGGATGTGGCCGGTCGGGGTGACCTTCGAGAATGGGATTCCTGCTGGTGGAAGGGGAGTTCGGGTGGAACGGTGGGATCGGGTCGGGCGGAGAGCGTCTTACGGGGCGGCTTTGGCACTGTTGCCGTACTTACTGATCAAGGTTTCGTGGGTGGTCGGCTCGCTCATGGGGGTGCTGCCGGTCGGCAATGGGTTCGGCATGGCGGAGTGGGTGGTACTCAACACCGTCACGGTCGGTATGGCCGCGATCGGGATCGCGTTGGCGCTTGCTCTGGTGCGGCCGTGGGGGATGCGGATACCGGGGGCGCCGGTCGCGTTCTGCGCGTGGGTGGGGTCGGGGTTCCTCGTCTCGATACTGCCGTTCGGCGTGCTCGGTGCACTCCTGGATGCGGGCGGCGGCTCACAGGGCGGCGGCGAGGATCCGGCCATGCCGGTCTGGGAAGGCCTTCTGGTCCAGTTCAGCTTTCTGGGGATGGGGCTGGGGCTGGCCCTCGCGGTCCCCGCGTATCTGAGGCGCCGCTGGCCAGAAGCGTTCACCGGGCGAGTCGGCGACGGCCCGCGCACGGCGCCACCATGGGCGGCTGCCGTCGGTGCGGCGGTCGGGCTGGTCTGGCTCTACTGGGCGGTCGGCGGCACGATGGGGATCGCGCACCCGGCCGAGCGGATCACGGACTGGTACGTGCTGGGAGCTGTCTCCGGTTTCTGGGCGCTCGCCGGATCCGTCGCCGTCAGGATGGTCGCCCGGGCGCGACCTGCCCGGTTGCCCCGCTGGCTGCCTCTGGTGTTCGGTTGGGTCGGGTCGGGCTCGTTGTTCGCGTGGAGCGGTTGGAAGCTGCCCATCACGCTGTATACAGCGTGGGCGGACCCGGTTGGCGCCGGCCCGCCTGAGAACCTCGTCGTCGCGGTGGTGCTGCATCTCTGCGCTGTAGTGGCGGGCGCGGCGATGCTGCGGACACTCATCCGCACGCGTATCCGCGTCGCCGAGTCCCATGACCAGCCCGATGTCGCCACTCGACTTGAGGTTTGAGTGCCTCAGACGGGCTAAAGCCTAGCCCGGGGTCACCAGGCGTGCCTCGTAGGCGAACACCGCCGCCTGCGTACGGTCCCGCAGTCCCAGTTTCACCAGCACCCGGCTCACATGCGTTTTGATCGTGGACTCCGCCACCACCAGATGCGAGGCGATCTCCGCGTTCGACAGACCCTGCGCGATCAGCACCAGGACCTCCGTCTCGCGCTCCGTCAGATCGCCGACCTGCGCCAGCGCCGGCGGCCGCGGGTTCTGCGAGAGCTTCGAGAACTCCGTGATCAGGCGGCGCGTCACCGTCGGGGCCAGCAGCGCCTCGCCCGCCGCCACCACCCGTACACCGTCGGCCAGTTGGCGGGCCGACGCGTCCTTCAGCAGGAAGCCGGACGCCCCCGCGCGCAGCGCCTGGTACACGTACTCGTCGAGGTCGAAGGTCGTCAGCACCAGCACCTTGGACTCGCTGTGCGCCGCGACGATCTCGCGGGTCGCCTCGATACCGTTCAGCTCCGGCATACGGATGTCCATCAGCACGACGTCGGGTGCGAGCTCGGCGACCTTGGTGACCGCCTCGCGGCCGTTCACCGCCTCGCCGATGACCTCGATGTCGGGCATCGCGTTCAGCAGGACCGAGAAACCCTCGCGGACCATCATCTGGTCGTCGACGATAAGGACGCGGATCGTCATGAGGTCTCCTCGGATGCGGTCTCGGTCGCGGCGACGGGAATGAAGGCGGTCACCTCGTAGCCGCCCTCCTCCGTGGACTCCGCGGTCATCTCGCCGTTCAGCATCGTCACACGCTCCCGCATGCCCGTGATGCCGTGGCCGGCCCCCGGCGAGGGCTTGACCAGGCTCTGCGCGGCGGTGTTGACGATCCGCAGGCCCAGGCCACCGAGTACGTAGGAGATCTCGACCTTCGCCGTCGACCCGGGCGCATGGCGCAGCGCGTTGCTGAGCGCCTCCTGGATGATCCGGTAGGCCGACAGCTCGACGCCCTGCGGCAGATCGCGGACCGCGCCCGTGACCGTCTTCTCCACGTCCAGACCCGCCTCGCGGACATTGGAGAGCAGGTGCTCGATATCGGCGAGCACCGGCTGCGGCGCGTCGGGGGCCTGGTAGTCCTCCGCCCGTACGACACCGAGGACACGACGCAGTTCGGTCAGCGCGGCCACCGCGTTCTCGCGGATCGTGGCGAAGGCCTTCTCCAGCTCGGGCGGCGGGTTCTCCACCCGGTACGGCGCGGCCTCCGCCTGGATCGCGACCACCGACATGTGGTGGGCGACGACATCGTGCAGCTCACGGGCGATGGTGGTGCGCTCCTCCAGCAGCGTGCGCTTGTCGCGCTCGACGGCTGTCACGGTCTGCTGCGCCGCGACCTCCTGCTTCGCCTCGCGGCGGACGTGCAGCACGGTCACCACCAGCAGTGCGAGCGCGGCGGTGAAGAGCATCTGCGGCGTGTCGGAGACGCCGAGCCCGCGGCCGGGAGCGACCTCGGCGAAGAAGCCGTATACCGCCGTCAGCGCCCACATCCAGCCGGCGGTCCGCGGGCGCGTCCGCATCGCGACCACCGTCATCACGGTCAGGTACGAGAGGAAGGCGCTGGGCGGCCACGGATAGCCGTTCCAGTCGTTGGCGAGGACGGCTACCACGGGGGTGCTGAGCAGCGAGAGCCACCATGCGCCGACCGGCCTGACCAGCGTCATCAGCACTGCGGCCGCCGGGATGAACCCGGTCAGTACAAACTCCGCCCCGGCCCGCCCGCCGTCACCGGAGAAGTACGCCAGCAACAGCCCGTACATCGCCAGGCCGACCACGGCGGCGTGCGGGGTCCAGGCGGCACAGTCGCGTATCCGGCCGGGCAGACGGCGCGTGAGCGGCCCGTACGTCCGCCTCGGCGGCAGCGGTCGGTAGGCGAAGGCGTCATGGAACAGGTCCTGGCGGAGGCCGCTCAGCGCGCCCAGGGCCAGGCGGAACTCGGGGCTGCGGGTCTTCTCGGTCACGTACAGAACGGTAAGCGGAAGGACGGACGCGGTCGTCAGCATCGCTGCGGATCCTGCCGCGTCCGTCCTGAGTACTACCTGCTCACCGCGTGTGACGAGGACCGGAAGATGTCGGCGTGATCGGCCGCCCACTCGGCGAAGCTCCGCGCCGGGCGGCCCGTGACCTTCTCCACGGTGTCGACGACCGTACGGCCCACGGCCGGGGTGTTCCCGAACGCCTCCAGCAGGAAGCCGATCACCTCCTGCGAGTGGCCCGCCGCCCGCCACTGCGCGACCGCCTCCTCCTCGGTCAGCTCCACGAGCTCGATCCCGCGGCCCCGGGCCTCCGCCAGCGCGTCCACCTTGTCCTTGAGGGTGAGCACCTCCGGGCCTGTGACCACATACGCCCGGCCGCGGTGGCCGGTCTCGGTGAGAGCGACTGCCGCGACGGCTCCGATGTCGCCCTCGTGGACCATGGCGCTGAGCCGGCCGGCGAACGGCTCGCGCACCTCGTCGCCTGTCTTGATCCCCTCCGCCCACTCCAGGACGTTGGACATGAACTCGACCGGCATGATCACGGCCCAGTCCAGGTCACTGGCGCGTACCGCGTCCTCGAGCAGCGAAGGACCACCGCCGTGCAGCACGGTGACCCGGCGGACGCCCGCCTCGCGGGCCAGTTCGAGAATCCGTGGGCCGGTCTCCAGGGGCGCGAAGTACGCCCCGCCGAAGGTGATCAGATGCAGACCCGTGACGCCCTCGAGGGCGGCAGCGAGCGAGTCGGGGTCGGTGAGATCGCCCTGGACGGCCTCGACGCCCGCCGGGAACTCCGCCTTCGCGGGGTCGCGGGTGAGGGCGCGCACCGTGTGGCCGCGGTCAAGAAGTTCGGCGACGACCTGGCGGCCGACGGTTCCGGTGGCACCGGTCACGAGGATGTTCTCGGGATTCGTCATGAGAACAACGTAGAAGGACTTGCGGTCAGGTTCTGTCCGCGACAGAACCCGACCTCACCAGACCCTGATCTCAACTGGGCCCGTGCTCAAGGGGACTCAGTATCCGGCGGGGCGTACCAGACCCGTCTCGTACGCGAAGACCGCCGCCTGCGTACGGTCCCGCAGCCCCAGCTTCAGCAGGATCCGGCTCACATGCGTCTTCGTCGTCTGCTCCGCCACCACCAGCCGCTGGGCGATCTCCGCGTTCGACAGCCCCTGCGCGATCAGCGCGAGAACCTCGGTCTCACGCTCCGTCAGATCACCCACGCGCTCCTTGAGCGGGGCCCGCGGTGCGCCGAGGGTCCGGGAGAACTCCAGGATCAGCCGTTTGGTGATGTTCGGCGAGAGCAGCGCGTCGCCCGCCGCAACCACCCTCACGGCTTCAGCCAGTTGAGCGGCCGAGGCGTCCTTCAGCAGAAAGCCGGACGCACCCGCGCGCAGCGCCTCGTAGACGTACTCGTCGAGGTCGAAGGTGGTGAGTACGAGGACCTTGACGGTCGCGTCCGGGGCCTGGGTGATCCGGCGGGTGGCCTCGATGCCGCCGAGTTCGGGCATCCGTATGTCCATCAGAACGACATCGGGGTCGAGTTCGGCGACCTTGGCGACGGCGTCGAGGCCGTCCACGGCCTGGCCGACCACCTCGATACCGGGCTCGGCGTTGAGCAGCACTGTGAAGCCCTGCCGGACCATCGCCTGGTCGTCGGCGACCATCACGCGGATCGTCATGCTCTGTCCTTCATAGGGGTCCCGTTCAACGGGAGCGTGGCGGTCACTTCGTACCCACCGTCGGCCGTGGGGCCGGTCGTCACTTCGCCGCCCAGCATCGCGGCGCGCTCGCGCATGCCGAGCAGACCGTGACCGGCGCCCGGGGATGCCGGGACCGGCCCGGCCGGCGCGGTGTTGGTGACCCGGACCGTCAGCCCGGCCGGGTCGTACGCGATCCGCACCCGCACCATCGAGCCCGGCGCGTGCCGCATCGCATTGCTGAGCGCTTCCTGGACTATGCGGAAGGCCGACAGTTCGATGCCGGGCGACAGCGGGCGCGTACCGTCGTCGACCTCGGTGGTGACGGTCAGGCCCGCGCTGCGGACGTTGTCGACGAGGGCGCCGAGCCGCGCCAGCGTGGGCTGCGGGGTCTGGGACTCGTCGTCCGGCTCCGGTTTCTCGGACCGCAGTACGCCGAGCACCCGGCGCAGTTCGGTCAGTGCGTCGACGGCGTTCTCACGGATGCCCGCGAGGTTCTCCTTCAGCTCCTCGGACGGATCCTCGACCAGGTGAGGCGCGACCTGCGCCTGGATGGAGATCACCGACATATGGTGGGCGACCACGTCGTGCAGCTCGCGTGCGATACGGCTCCGCTCCTCCAGCAGCGTGCGCCTGGCGCGTTCCTCCGCGGTCAGCACCTCCTGCTCAACCAGCCTGGTACGGGCCTCGCGGCGGCCGCGCAGCGATCCGCCCACGATCACGACGACGGTGAAAACGAGCGCCGCCACCGGGGCCGTCGTCTCGTGGGTGCGGTCGCCGATCCCCTCGAGGACCACACCCGCCAGAGAGCTGAGCAGCAGCGCCTCGACCGCCACCCGGGGGCGTACGCGCAGCGACAGCAGGAGCAGTACACCGGCGTGCGCGAGGATCCCGGTCACGGGCCACGGCCACGGATCGTCCAGCCTTGGCTCGCCGACCGCGACGACGAGAGTGGCGGCCAGCGACAGCCACCAGGCGGGCACCGGACGGAACATCGCGAGGATGAGCGCGCCCGTCTGGAGCGCGGCAAGCAGCAACCCGTACTGCCCAACGAGGCCGTAGCGGTGTTCCAACTCATCACTGTCGGCCAGGAAGAGGGGAATCGACAGCCACACCACAACGACGTGCGGCAACCAGGCCAGCCATCGCACCTTGGTGATGCGCGGCAGCGGGTCGGCGGCGAGGGTGCACAGGTCCTCACGGAGGGTGCGCGGAAACGACCGCAGGGTCCTGGCCGCCGGGGCCAGGCGCGCCTTGTCGTCGTTGTCCACGGCGTCAACCCTAAGCACGGCCCATCTCCCGTTCCCGGGCGGGCTCGTGGGTCCGTACGACCCTGCTGGTTTTCCGGGGCCGCCGCTGTTCGTACGTACGGAACGCGGCCCAGCACACCAGCAGCGCCGCCGCGAACACCGGCAGCCAGGCGATCCGGGCGAGCACCCAGCCGGGGCCGTCGGGCGCGGTGTGCAGTCCGGGCAGCGCCGTGCCCGCGAGCAGGCCGGTCGCGGTGACCGCCATCATCGCGGTCTGGTGCCACAGGAAGACCGTCATCGCGGAGAGGTTGACCAGCGCCACGGCGGCCCATGCCACGGGCCTTTGAAGCACCCGGCGCAGCGGGCCGAGCAGCAGCATCGCCGCCCCGCACTGGGCGAGACCGAAGGTGACCGCGGCGAGGGTGGGCGGGTTGAGGTTGGAGATCTCGGCACCGGGCACCCCGACCATGGACGCCGGGTACCCGGCGAACACGACAAGGAGAGCGGTCGCGGCGACGCCGACGGTGAGCAGTACCCAGCCGCTGGTACGGGAGCAGAACTCACCGCGTGCCCACGCCGCGCCCAGGCAGTACGGGACCAGCCAGCCCGCCGCCACATTGATCCAGCCCAGCCAGGCGGGCCCGCCCAGGCCGAAGCGGAACAGGTCGATGTGCAGGACGACGGCAAGCGGCCACAGCGGATGCAGCCTCGCGACCAGCGGCGTCGCCGCCGTCAGAGCCGCGAAGACCAGCAGGAACCAGAGAGGTGAGAGGACGAGGTTGAGAAGGGTGGTCACGGTGTCCAGGCCGGTACCGGAGGCAAGCATGCACACGGCCGCCACGGTCCACAGCGTCAGTACGGCGGCGACCGGCCGGAAGAGACGGGACAGCCGGGCACCGAGCCACTGCCCGTAGGTCGTGCCGGTGGCGCGGGCCGAGGCGTAGCTCGACGTACCCACCTGCCCGCCGACCAGGAAGAACACGGCGAGGGTCTGGAACATCCAGGAGATCGGAGCGAGTTGGGACAGATGCTCCAGCGGACTCGCGCCGCGCAGCGCGCCGCCGTCGATGACGAGGGCGGTGACGAGCCAGTGCCCGAGGACCACGCCGAGGATGGCGAGGGCGCGCAGGGCGTCGACGGCGCGATCGCGGTCGGGCGGAGTGGCCGCGTCGATACGGCGTGCCAGGTCACGCAGCCGTGATTCACGCATGAGTGACCTCCGTTGCACGGCCGAGGGCGATCCGGCTGAGGTTCTTCAGGGATACGGAGCCGGGCTTCAGGTAGTCGCTGTGCCCGCCGTCACCGGCGGCGAAGGTGCGGGCGCCGAAGCCGTCCGACACGGGGTCGGCGCCGAGGCCGACGGTGGTACCGAGGATGTCGAGCCGGACGTGCGGGACATCGGCGATCCAGTCGTCGGAGCCGCGTCCGGCCCAGACCGTGGCGGCGGTGTGGAGGTCGGCGACGTTGTCGGCACCGGCACCGGGGCTGCCGTAGAGGGCGATGTCGGCGACATCGAGGGAGGGGGCGGCGCGTCCGCAGACGACGGAACCGTACGAATGGCAGAGCAGCGACACTCGCGAACCAGGCTTGGCCCCCTTCAACTCCCGTACAAATCCTTGTAGTTGTGCGGCGGCATCGTCCGCCCTCCCTTCGGTCAGGACCTCGGGGCTGACGGTTCCCGGAGTCGCGTAGCCGAGCCAGGCGACGACTGCGGCGCGGCCGCCGAGCTCGTCGTGAAGGGCGACAGCGCCGGCCCGGAAACGCTCGTACGTATCGAGGTTGGTGTCCGAGCCCGGCACCAGCACGGCGATCCGCTCGGCACGCGCCAGATCGCCGAAGATCTCGGCAGTGCGGCCGCCGTCCCGCCCGTCGAAGGAGAGGAAGTGCCGCGCCGGGTCCGCCATGACGCGCAGCCGGGCAGCCCGCCCCTGATCGCCATGGTCGGCGGCCGTCTCCGCGGCCGCGCGGATGTCGTCGCGGCCGGCCGCGAACCTGTCGCCGAGGAGGGGGAGTTCGGCAGCGGTGAGCGGCGCGAGGGTGGCCGGTGCGGGCGCGGGGACGGCGGCGGGCCGCGCCGCCGCCGACACCGGCACGGTCACCGCGGCGGTGACGAGCGCGGCGAGCAAGGTACGACGCAGGCGGGACGCCATGGCTTTCCTTCCGTTCCGAGTGCTGAATGCTTTCTCTCGGAACAGAAGTTATGAATCGCGGCGTGTGGTCGGCGTCCCGCTGGGGAACGCACCTGTGACGTAGCTCTGAGGTATGACGAGTATGAGCGGGGCCCCGTGGCTACCAGGCCAGCTGGGCGATCTCCTCCGCGACGACGGCGCACGCATCCGCTGCCGGGTCGATCAGCGGGAAGTGCCCGACATCCTCGAGGAGCGTCAGCCCGACGGTCTCACCGGCCTTCGCGGCGGCGTCGACATACGCCTCCGAGACGGCGTATGGCACGACGATGTCGGTACGGCCCTGTACGACGGCGGTGGCGATACCGGTGGGCAGGAGTGCGGCCGGGTCCGCGTACGCACTGCGCGCACCGAACTCCGCCTCACTGCCCAGGAGTTGTTTCACGGCCCCGCCGCACACATCGAGCTCGACGGCTTTCGCGAAGTCCGCGATCGGCGCGAGCGCGACGACACCGCGCAGTGCGGGCGGCGCGGCCAGCCGCCACGGCGAGCCGGCCGGCAGCACATGCCGCGCGGCGGCCCACAGCGCGAGATGCCCGCCGGCGGAGTGCCCGGTGACGACAGTGCGCCGGGCGTCGGCCTGCGGCAGGACGTCCTTCACCAGGCCGGGCAGCGCGTCCATCGCGGCGGCGACATCGTCAAAGGTCTCCGGCCACCGCCCGGCGACGGGCTCGCTTCCCCGCTGCTGCGGAATCTCGCTCCCGCGCCGGTACTCGACATTGGCGACGGCGAGCCCGCGCCTGGCCAGAAAGTCCGCGAAGGGAGTGACGTGCCGCCGGTCGTACGGCGCCCGCCAGGCCCCACCGTGCAGCATGACGACGAGCGGCACGCCGGCAAGCCCGCCACGGGGTGCGTAGAAGTCCACGACCTGGTCGGGGTGCTCGCCGTACGCGGCGGAGGCATCCGGCGCGACGACGGGATGCGAGAACAAGGAGTCGCTCTCGGCGGCGTCACGGGCGGCGGGGTCCGGCATTGCTGCTCCAACCTTCCGACAGGGCGGCGGAATTGACCTGACCAGCGGGGACGGTACCAGCCCCCGCTGATCAGATCGTCACAGCGTCAGGCGGCCGGTATCTCGGCCAGTACCTCCGCCAGTACCGACGCCGCCCGCTCCACGTCTGCGAAGCCCACGTACAGCGGTGTGAACCCGAAGCGCAGCACATCCGGGCGGCGCAGATCGCCCACCACGCCCCGTGCGATCAGCTTCTCCATCACCGCGGGCGCCTGCTCGCAGCGCAGCGCGATCTGGCTGCCGCGCGACGCGTGCTCCAGCGGGGTCAGGGAAGTGACGCGGCCCTGCGGGACGTACGACTCGACGCACTCCAGGAAGAAGTCCGTCAGCGCCAGGCTCTTCGCCCGTACGGAGTCGACCGAGACGCCGTCCCACACATCAAGCGCCGCCTCCAGCGCCAGCATGGACAGGATGTCCGGCGTCCCGACCCGGCCCCGTACCGCGCCCGGTGCCGCCTCGTAGGCGGACGTCATCGCGAACGGGTCCGTGTGCGAGTTCCAGCCCGGCAGCGGGGAGTCGAAGGCTGCCTGATGGCGTTCGGCGACGTACAGATACGCCGGTGACCCCGGGCCGCCGTTCAGATACTTGTAGGTGCAGCCGACCGCCAGGTCAACGCCGTGGGCGTCCAGACCGACCGGCAGCGCGCCCGCGCTGTGGCACAGGTCCCAGACCGCCAGCGCGCCCGCCTCGTGGATCGCCGCCGTCAGGGACGGCAGCTCGTGGAGGCGGCCGGTGCGGAAGTCGACGTGGTTGACCAGCGCCACCGCGGTGTTCGGGCCGAGCGCCGCCGGGAGGTCCGCAGGCGCGACCGGGACCAGCCGCTTGCCCGTCATCCGGGCCGCCGACTCGGCGATATAGCCGTCCGTCGGGAACGTCGTCGCGTCGACCAGGATGTCCGTACGGGAGGAATCGCCGGTGCGCTCGCAGAGCCGTATCGCGCCCACAACCGCCTTGAAGACGTTGACACTTGTGGAGTCGCCGACCACCACCTGCCCCGGCCCCGCACCCACCAGCGGCGCGATCCGGTCGCCGATCCGTTCCGGCGCCGTCCACCAGCCGCTCTCGTCCCACGAGCGGATCCGCAGTTCGCCCCACTGCCGGGTCACCACATCGGCGACCCGCGCCGGCACATGGGCAGGCAGCGCGCCCAGTGAGTTGCCGTCCAGGTACACGGCCTCGTCGAGCGCGAACAGCTTGCGCGCACCGGCCAGTTCATCTGCGGCGTCCAGCGCCGCGGCCTTTCCGGCCCGTGACTCAGACATGGCTGCGCGCCGTCCACAGCTCGGGGAAGACGTTCTTGCGGGCGCGCTTCTCCAGCCAGGCCACGCCCGCCGAACCACCCGTGCCCGACTTCGAGCCCATGGCCCGCCGGGTCGCCACCAGATGGTCGTTGCGCCAGCGCCACACCAGCTCGCCGACATCGGTCAGCGCCTCGCCGAGACGCACCAGCTCGGTGTCCTGGTCCGCACCGCCGTACACCGCGGCCCAGACCTCCTCGATCTCCGCCGACGGCTCGTACCTCTGCGAGAGGTCACGGTCGAGGACAGCGGACGGAACCGCCATCCCGCGCCGCGCGAGCAGCCGCAGCACCTCGTCGTACAGGCTCGGCTCCTGCAGCGCCTTCTCCAGCTCCGCGTGCACCCGCGGCGCGCCCCGGTGCGGCACCAGCATCGACGCCGACTTCTCGCCGAGGAGGAATTCGAGCCGCCGGTACATCGCCGACTGGAAGCCGGAGCCTTCGCCCAGAGCGCTGCGGTACGAATTGAACTGGGCGGGGGTGAGGTGCGCGAGCGGCTCCCAGGAGGCGTTGAGCGACTCCAGCTCGTATGTGCTGCGCTTCAGCGCGGCGAGAGCGACGGGCAGATCGTCCTCCCGCAGCGCGCCGGCCGCCGTCTCCCACTCGTGGACGATGACGGTGAACCACAGCTCCATCACCTGGGTGGTGACCAGGAAGACCATCTCTCCCGGATCGTCCGAGAGCGGATGCTGCAGGTGGGTGAGAACGTCCGCCTGGACATAGTCCTCGTACGGAGTGGTGCCCGCGAAATCCAGATTCGGGGCCGCGTCATGTGACATCGCTGTCTCCTCGACGTGTCCGGGTAGCGGTCCGCCCCTTCCTGTTGGCTCGGGAGCCCCGGTCCCCACCGGCATCATAAGCCGGTGGTCATTTTGCGGGTCAGAGCGTCGGGCCTGTGATGTACGTCCCGTTCTCGTCGTACGGCCAGGCGTTGGAACGGCACCCGTCCAGCCCCTTGATCTGCTGCATCATCACCGGCGCGGGCTTTCCCGGGCCCGCGCAGCCCAGGTGATTGCGGATGCCGATCTCGTGCCCGATCTCATGGTTGATGATCAGATGCCGGTACTCGGCGGGCGACCCGGCGAACGTCGGCGAGCCCAGCATCCAGCGGCGCAGATTCACCACCACACCGTCGGCGGTCTCGCAGTTCAGCTCGCCCTCGGTGTCGAGGCCCTGCTCGAGACAGAGCCTGTCCGCGGTGGCCGGGGTGGCGATCCTGATCACGAAGTCGGCGTCCGAGGTGACCAGCTGGAAGGAGCCCCTGCCGTGGGCTGCCCAGCCGCGCGGGTGGGCGAGGATCTGCTGGATCTCGGCGGCGGCGTCCTTCGCGGGGATGTCGACGCCGTCCTCGACCTGTACGCGGTAGCGGCGCAGCGGGCCCGAGCCGGCCGCGCTGCCGGAGGCCTGCGCGGTGGTGAAGGTGCCCTTGCCGGAGGCGGGGACCTTGGCGGGCGGCTTCTTCTTCCGCGTCGGAGGCTCGGCGTCCGGCGGACGGTGTCGCGAGGGCGTCGAGGGGGTGGTGCGCGGCTCGAGGTCGACGGCCTCCGGGGCCTCGGACGGCGTTGCGTGCGGCTGGACGGTGTCATCGGCCGCCTGGGGTGTGGGCTCCGCGGTGCCGCGCCAGTGCGCGAGGGCCGCGCCGCCGCCGAGCGAGAGGGCGACGAGGGCCGCGCCGAGCAGGAGTAAGCGCGCGAGCGGGGGGCGGGCCGCCTGTTTTCGGCGGCTACGGCTACTGCTGCGTCTTCGGCTCTGGCGCTGGCTCTGGCTCTGGCTGCGGCTCTGGCTCTGGCTCTGGCTGCCCAACAGAACGTCCCCCACCTCAATCGCCGGTGCGTGCGAATTGTCAGTGCGGACGATCGTTAGCAGCCGAAGGCCCGCGCCCCCCTCTGTACAGACGGGGGATACGGGCCTTCGGTTCATTTTCCATCAGCTCAGCGTGTCGGCCGCCGTCTGCGAGGAGTCCCGCAGGAACGTCGAGCAGCGCTCGTACTCCGCCTGCTCGCCGATCGACTGCGCGGCGCGGGCCAGCGCGTGCAGCGCCCGCAGGAAGCCGCGGTTCGGCTCGTGCTCCCACGGCACCGGGCCGTGGCCCTTCCATCCGCTGCGCCGCAGCGAGTCGAGGCCGCGGTGGTAGCCGGTGCGCGCGTAGGCGTACGACTCGACGACGCGGCCGTTCTCGAACGCGTCGTCGGCGAGCTGTGCCCAGGCCAGCGACGAGGTCGGGTACTTGGCGGCGACGTCGGCGGGAGCCGCCCCGGTCGCGAGGAGCTCGCGCGGCTCGGGGTCGTCGGGCAGGTGGGTCGGGGCGGGTCCCCCGAGCAGGTTTTCATGGATGGACATGGGCTCCAGTGTCACAGGTCGGTGGGGAATCCGTGGAAGCGGTGCGGGTGCTCTGCGACGGGGGCGACCATCGTTGTCATGGGCAGGGTCACGGGCGGGTGGAAGGCCATGGCACTGGGGGCGGTCGTCGTCCTGGGCCTGGTGACGGGGTGCGGTGAACCGGGCGGCCAGGGCGGGCACGACGAGGCCTGGCGCCCGCCGTCGGCCCCACCCTCGCTGTCTCCCTCCACGACGTCCTCGACGTCCCCTGCGCCCGCGACGCCCTCGCCCTCGGTGTCCGCGAAGCCCTCCGGCAGCGCTTCAGCGGGCTCACCGGCACCGGGTCCGACCACGACCGCCGGTATGGGCACGGGCGGCCCAGCGACGGGTGATTCCGGCGGCTCGGGCGGCTCGGGCGGTTCCAGCGACGGCGGCGGTGGCGGTACGAGCGGGAACGGCGGCGGCAGCGGCGGGGCCGGCGAACCCGAGCCGCCCACCGCGCCCCCGCCCCCCTCCCAGCAGGCCCCGGCCGGCGGGACGGACGGTTTCCCGTACGACGGCAATCTCTGCGGCGGCGACCACGGCCCGTACATCCAGGTCCACAGCGGCTCCGGCACGGGGCGGACCGGCCGGCTCGTCATCCGCGAGGGGCACTTCACCTGCCACGGCAAGGACAGGGCGACCTGGACCGTCACCGGCGGGACGGCACGCCCGTTCCCGCTGAACGAGAACGCGCACATCACCGTCACCACGCCGTTCGCCCCCGCCGGGCAGCGCAAGGCGATCACCGCGAGCGAGTTCCTCACCAGGATCAATGCGTACGGGAAGAAGCAGACCCTGGTCTTCCACTACCAGACCGACCCCGAGCTCATCTGGATCCTCAACCAGATCGACCCGGCTCAGTACTGACCACGGCGGTCGGCTCCAGCGGCGGCGACGAAAGCCCGCAGTTCATCCTGCACTCGGGCCGGGCCCGCGCCGCCTCCGGCACCGGATTCCGCACCGTCCACCAGGCGATCAGCGAGCCCACGACCAGCACCCCCGCACACATCGGCATCGCCCGCCGGAACGTCGCGCCGAACTCCGCCGCCGAGCGGTACGCCTCCGGGCCCATCCCGGCCAGCAGCGGCAGCGCGGCCACCGCGAGCAGACCGGCCGCGCGGGCCGCCGCGTTGTTGATGCCGCTCGCGAGCCCCGCCCGCGAAGTCTCCACGGAGGCCAGGACGGTCGCGGTCAGCGGCGCGACCAGGGTCACCATGCCCATGCCCATCACCAGCATCGCGGGCAGCACATCAGCTGGGTACGAGGCGTTCTCGCCGACGCGCAGCATCAGCATCATGCCCGTCGCGCAGAGCAGCGGGCCGACGGTGAGCGGGATACGCGGGCCGATCCGCTCCCCCAGCTCCCCGGATTTCGCCGAAAGCAGCAGCATCAGCACGGTGATGGGCAGCAGTGCCACACCCGCGCCGAGTGCCGAATAGCCCGCCACCACCTGGAGTTGCAGGGCGGTCAGGAAGAAGAACCCGCTGAAGGCGGCGTACACACACAACGTGACCAGATTGGCCGCGGTGAACTGCCGGTTCGCGAAGATCGACAGTGGCAGCATCGGAAGGGGCCGACGCCGCTCGACGAGGACGAAGGCCAACCCGACCACCACACCCGCGACGCCCACCCACACCGACGGCCCGATGAGCGCGTATGTCACCAGCGCCAGCGCCGCAGCTCCGAGCACCGCACCCAGCACATCGAAGCGGCCGTGGGCCTGCGGATCGCGCGACTCCGGCACGTGCTTCAGCGCCACCGGCACACACAGCGCGGCCAGCGGCACATTGATCAGGAACACCCAGCGCCAGCCGGGCCCGTCGACCAGCCAGCCGCCGAGGAACGGACCGACCGCCGCACCGACACCGCCGAGCCCCGACCACAGCCCCACCGCGCGGGCCCGGTCGTCCGGGTGGAAGCTCGCCTGGATCAGGGAGAGCGACCCCGGCGTGAGCAGCGCCGCGCCGACGCCCTGCAGAGCGCGGGCGCCCACCAGCACAAGGTCATTGGGCGCGAGCCCGCAGAGCAGCGAGCCAAGCGCAAACCACACCACGCCGAGCACAAAGATCTTCCGCCGCCCGAAGCGGTCGCCGAGCGCCCCGCCGAGCAGGATCAGCCCGGCCAGGGTGAGCATGTAGGCGTTGACGGTCCACTGGAGGATCGCCATATCGGCGTTGAGATCTTCCCCGATGCGGGGCAGTGCGACATTGACGACGGTCGAGTCCAGCAGGGCCATGCTGGAGCCGAGCACCGTCGTCAGAATCACCCAGCGGCCGGTGGCCGTGGACAGTCTGATGCCGCCCGGATTCTTCTCACCCGGGCTCATCCCTGCCGAGCTCTGCCGCCCCGGGCTCTTCCGCCCCGAGTTCCTCTCCTCCGGACTTGTCTCCCCCGGCCTGTTGTCCATACCCGGATCATCCCCGGGCCGGGCGGCTCAGGCCAGCCGGTGGAGGGCACGGATCAGAGCGTCCACGCCCTGCTCCGCCTTGGCACGGGGGCATCCGACGTTGAACCGTACGAAGCCGTCGGAGCCGTACGTCGTGCCCGGCATGATCGCGACCTTCTCGCGCTCGATCAGCTCCCGCTGCAGCGCCGCGTCGTCGATGCCGAGCGGCCGCAGATCGATCCACGCCAGGTAGCCCGCCTGCGGCGGCTGCCAGCGAAGTTCCGGGAACGCGGAGTTGAGCCGCTCGGCGACGAGGCGCAGATTCCCCGCCACATAGGCGTTGAGCCGGTCCAGCCACGGCCCGCCGTCCCGGTACGCGGCGATGTGCGCGGTCAGCGACAGCACGGCGGGCGAGGCGAGCCCCTCGCCCGTCTGCATCCGGCGCAGAAACGCCGCATGGTCGTCCGCGTCGCCGATGATCCCGTACGAACCACTGAGTGCCGGGAAGTTGAAGGCCTTGGTGGCGGAGGTGATCAGCGCCCAGCGACCTGCCCCGAACCGCGTCCACGGCAGATGGCGCCGCCCGTCGGGCACAAGGTCGGTGTGTACGAAGTCGGCATGGATCTCGTCGCTGATGACCGCGACGTCGTACGCCGCCGCTAGCCGCGCGAACTCCGTCAGCTCGGCCTCCGTCCACACCCTGCCGGTCGGATTGTGGGGCGAGCAGAGGACCAGCACCTTGCTGGCCGGGCGGGCGAGCTGTCGCTCCAGGGCGGCCGTGTCGCCGGCCGGTGCCCCGCGCAGCTCCCTCCCGAGGCCCGATATCGCCTTCAGGAAGCCGTCGTACGTCGGGGTGTGGACGACCACGCCGTCGCCCGGCCCGGTCCACATCTGCAGCAGCTGCGAAAGCTGGTTGAGCACGGACGGCCCGTACACGATCCGGTCGGTGTCGATGTCCGTGCTGTGGCGGCCGGCGAACCAGTCACGTATCGCGGACAGGAAGTCCTCGTGGCGCCAGTCGGTGTAGCCGAAGACCCCGTGCGCGATACGCCGCTGAAGCGCGTCGAGCACCTCGGGCGGCGACGCGAAGTCCATGTCGGAGATGGTGAAGGGCAGCAGCCCGTCCACGCCGAACCGGTCCGCGACGCCGTCCCACTGCACGGACCAGGTGCCGCGCCGGTCGACGGGAGTGTCGAAGTCATAGCTCACGGTGAGTCCTCCCACATGCCGCGGGCCCGGCACCCCGGGAAGGGGTGCCGGGCCCGGCGTACGGATGACGCTTGTTCGGGCTGCCGGCCTGGGCCGCCTGCCCCAGCCGCTTACTTGAGCTTGGTGCCCGCGGAGCGCAGCGCGGCACAGGCCTCGCCGACACGCTTGGCCATACCGGCCTCGGCCGCCTTGCCCCAGGTGCGCGGGTCGTAGGTCTTCTTGGAGCCGACCTCGCCGTCGACCTTCAGCACACCGTCGTAGTTCTTGAACATGTGGTCCGCGACGGGGCGGGTGAAGGCGTACTGGGTGTCGGTGTCGAGGTTCATCTTCACGACGCCGTTCTCCAGCGCGGTGGCGATCTCCTCGACCGTCGAGCCGGAGCCGCCGTGGAAGACGAAGTCGAACGGCTGGCTTCCGGCCTTCAGGCCGTGCTTCTCGCTCACACCCTGCTGCAGGTCCTTCAGCAGCTCGGGGCGCAGGACGACGTTGCCCGGCTTGTAGACGCCGTGGACGTTGCCGAACGAGGCGGCCAGCAGGTAGCGGCCCTTTTCGCTCAGGCCGAGCGCCTCGGCGGTGCGCAGCGCGTCGTCGACCGTGGTGTACAGCTCGTCGTTGATCTCATGGGTGACGCCGTCCTCCTCGCCACCGGTCGGGGTGATCTCGACCTCGAGGATGATCTTGGCGGCGGCGGCCTGCGCGAGCAGCTCCTGGGCGATGGCCAGGTTGTCGGCGAGGGTCTCGGCCGAGCCGTCCCACATGTGGGACTGGAACAGCGGGTTCTGGCCGGCCTTGACGCGCTCGGCGGAGATCTCGATCAGCGGACGGACATAGCCGTCCAGCTTGTCCTTCGGGCAGTGGTCGGTGTGCAGCGCGACGTTGATGTCGTACTTGGCGGCGACGATGTGCGCGAACTCGGCGAGCGCGACCGCGCCGGTGACCATGTCCTTCTTGTACTGGCCGCCCAGGAACTCGGCGCCACCGGTGGAGATCTGGACGATGCCGTCGCTCTCGGCCTCCGCGAAGCCGCGAAGCGCAGCGTGCAGGGTCTGGGACGAGGTCACATTGATAGCCGGGTAGGCGAACTTGCCTGCCTTCGCCCGGTCGAGCATCTCGTTGTAGACCTCGGGAGTCGCGATGGGCATGTGTCCGCTCCTTGTGATGTGCGGGTATGTGGTGCTTGGCCCTGACCTGGGGGCGACGTCATCGTCGGCGCCCATCTTTCCAGACTCTGCGCGCGGCTCCACCCCGCGTGGGTCGCCGACCTGCGCGAGGGGCGTGCTGTTTCACGTGAAACGGCACGCCCCTCGACGTCATCGCAGGTCAGAGGGCGTCTCGGGACCTAGGTCACGAGTCGGCGAAGGAGGGTCAGGCGAGCCCGAGCTCGTCAAGCGAGTACGCATTGACATACGGCAGCCCCGCCTCGGCGATGGCCGGAGCCGCGCCCCGCTCCACGATCACGGCGACCGCGACAACCTCGCCGCCGGCCTCCCGTACCGCCTCGACGGCGGTCAGCGGAGAGCCGCCGGTGGTCGAGACGTCCTCGACGACCAGACAGCGGCGGCCCTTGACGTCGGTGCCCTCGATCCGGCGCTGCATACCGTGCGCCTTGCCCGTCTTGCGTACGACATAGGCGTCGAGCCGCTGCCCGCGCGCCGCCGAGGCGTGCAGCATCGACGTCGCCACCGGGTCGGCGCCCAGCGTCAGACCGCCCACGCAGTCGTAGTCCAGCTCGGCGGTCGCATCGAGCATCACCTGGCCGACCAGCGGCGCGGCCTCGCCGTCCAGCGTGATCCGGCGCAGGTCGATGTACCAGTCGGCCTCAAGACCCGAGGAGAGGGTCACCTTGCCGTGCACCACGGCCTTGTCCTTGATCTGCTGGAGCAGCTCAGCACGTACGTCAGTCATGCCCATGAGCTTAAAGGCGGCGCCAGGCCCAGGTGGTCGCGATCTCCAGCGGCTCGATCGGGGTGACCAGCTGCGGGTGGGTGTTGAGACCGTTCGGCAGGCCCGACTGCGGCTCCACACAGATGGCTTCGCCCTCCTCGTCGTAGACGACGACCCACTCGGCGCGACTGGTAACCGTGAGCTCCAGCTGCTCCGGCCAGGTGAGCGTGACCGAGACACCGTCGGGCATCCCGAAGCAGTCGTCCCACGGGCCGGGCAGCGGGGCGACGCGCCGGCCGGTGGGCAGATGGTCGGGGCCACGCTCCTCCTGCCACTCGGGCGTGAAGTCGATCCGTGCGTCCTCACCGGTGCCGAGGTTGCGCAGGAACCACGGGTGCCAGCCGGCCTGGGCCGGGAAGGAGTTCTCGTACGTCTCGACGCCCATGGTGAGGATCAGCGAGTCCTCGGCCAGCTCGAAGGCCTGAGTGACGCGCCCGCTGTACGGCCAGGGGTCGGCGAGGTCATAGGTGAAGGCCGCCTCGCTCTTGCTCGCGCGGGCGGTGTGCCAGGCGGTGTCGCGGCCCGTGCCGTGGATGGCGTGCGGCGGTGAGTTGAGCGGCAGTTGATGCCGTACGTCTCCGTTGCTGAACCGGCCGTGCCCGACGCGGCCGCACCAGGGGACCATCGGGAAGGAGCCGTACCGCTCGCCCTGGCGCAGCACCTCGGTGCCGCCGATGCGCAGGCTCGCGATGCGGCAGCCGTTCTGCGGATGCACGGTCAACTCGACGTCTCCGGCGGCCAGCCGGATGTTTTCTTCGCTGCTACTCACACGACGACAGTACTGGCGACCGGCGACTACTTGCGGCGGCGCAGCACCCGGCCGACGACAACCGCGGAGGCGAGCGCGAGGGCCGCGGCGGGCGCGAGCCAGCGCAGGGTCGCGCCGGCGGTGCCTGCCTCGGGCGCGGGCGTAGGGGCGTAGCGGCCGCGCGGCGGGGCGTGGTCGACCTCTTCGGCACTGCGCCCGATCATGGTGCGGCGGGCGTGCGCGGCCTCGGCGGGCGGCTCGACGGGGACGGCGGGGAGCTCCTGCAGCTCCGGTGCTTCGGATGCGTCGGGCACCTCCGGCACATCGGGCACGTCCGGTACGGCAGGCACGTCCGGTACGCCGGGCACCTCCGGCACATCCGTTGCGTCGAACTGCTCCTCGGCGACCGGGTCGAGCGACGGAGGCGGCACGGGCGCATCGAACACGGACGGCTTCGCGGCGTCCGCAGGGGCCTCGCCGCCGTCGACCGGCTGTTCCAGCTCTTCCGGTGTCGGCTCCGCCGTCAGGGCTAGCCGGTCGGCGAACCGGTCCAGCAGCCGGTGCGCGGCCGATGCCGTCGTAGAGTCGGCCAGCTCCGCCAGCCGGCCCTCCGCGCCGGCCGTCCCGGTGAAGCAGAGCCTCGTACCGCCGTCGGTGGGTTCCGGACGGATCGTCAGGGTCACCTTGGCCGAGCCCGTGCCGCGCGCCTCCACGCCCTCACCCTCGACAGCGAAGGTGTCGCCCTGCTCGACAATGTGCAGGGTGCCGCGATAGGTGATCGTGTGCCCGCCGATCCGGATCTTCAGTCGCCCAGAGAGCGGGCCGGCCGACTCCTCCGCGGCCTGTTGGAGCCCGGGGACGCAGCGGGCGACCCGCGCGGGGTCCCGCAGCGCCTGTCGGAGGGCCTCTGCCGGAAGCGGAACGAACACCTCATGCTCCATGGGAGCCGAGCCTACCCAGGCACGACCGCTACGTCAGCGTTTCGGTCCGTGTACTGCGCAGTCCGTACTCAGTCTGTGTACCGCGGGTGCACCAACGTCGACGGCGGCAGGTCCGGCAGCCTGGTCCGCGCGGCGGCGCGCACCCCCGCCGCGAGCGTGGACGGGCCCAGTGCCCGCAGCCGCGGTACGTCGGCGTCGAGTCCGAGCCGCGGGACCCGGCCCACGGCGGCGAGGAGGAACCCCCAGTCGCGCGACGCGGCGGCAGTGCCCGTCACACGGTCCGGTCCTGCGGCGAATCCCGGGAGCCGGCCGGTCGCGCTGTACGGCCGGGTGCCGAACCCGGCCGCGCGCAGCGTCGCGTCGACAGTCCAGAAGGTGTGCGGACGGGAGGCCGGCGGCCCCGCATGCACGACCAGCCGCCCGCCGTCCGCGAGGACCCGTGCGGCGAGCCCGTAGAACTCCTGGGAGTACAGCTTGGTGCTGGGAGTGATGCCGGGGTCGGGGAGGTCCGAGATCACCACGTCGTACATCCCCTGGGGCGCACGCAGCCAGGAGAAGGCGTCCGCGGGGACGACCCGCACCCGCGGATCCTGGTAGGCGTGGGCGTTCAGCGTGGCGAGCGCCGGGTCCGTGCGCGCCAGCCGGACGACGCCCGGGTCCAGTTCGACGACGGTCACGGACCGGACATCCGGATAGCGCAGCGCCTCGCGCGCGGCCAGCCCGTCGCCGCCGCCCAGGATCAGTACGCGTGCGTGCGGCCCGCGCATCGCCGGGTGGACCAGCGCCTCGTGGTACCGGTACTCGTCGCGCCCACTGACACGCAGCCGACCGTCCAGGAAGAGATCCGGCGGCCCCGACCGGCCGCCCGTGAGCACGACTTCCTGTACGTCGGTGTGGACGGCGACCCGCACCTGGTGCCCGTAGACCGCGCTGCGCGCAGCCCGCTCGAAATCGTCGACCAGGACCGCCGCGGCCGCCAGCACCGCCAGCACCGCCACATTGGCGGCGAGCAGCCACCAGCGCGAACGGGTCGTCAGATCGCGGCGGAAGAGCCACAGCACGAGCAGCCCGCCCGCCACCGCGTTGACGGCTCCCGTCAGCAGCGCGCCCATGAGCTGACCCAGCCACGGCAGCAGCAGAAACGGGAAGGCGAGTCCACCGACGAGGGCGCCCACATAGTCGGCGGCGAACAGATCGGCCACCGTGCCCTCCGCGTCGCGCCGGGAGATGCGCTGGATCAGGGACATCAGCAGCGGGATCTCGGCGCCGATCAGCACGCCGATGGCCAGGGAGAACACGACCAGCACGAACCGGGACTCGCCGATCCAGGCGAAGGAGGCGTACAGCACCATGGCCGAGCAGCCGCCGATCAGGGCCAGCGCGGCCTCCAGCAGACCGAAGCCGACTGCCGCCCGGCAGCGCAGCCGCTTGGCGAGCAGCGAGCCGACGCCCATCGCGAAGACCATCACCGAGAGGACGACGGATGCCTGGGTGACGGAATCGCCGATCAAGTACGAGGCGAGGGCGACCAGTTCGAGCTCGTACACCAGCCCGCAGGCGGCGCAGACGAAGACCGCGACCAGCACCAGATACCGGCCGGCGTCCGGGCGGACGGGCAGCCGCAGCACGCTCTCGGGCGGTGAGGCCGGCCGCTGGTCGATCATGTTTGTAACGCTACGTCACTGCACACATTCACTCTGTCACCCACAAGGGTGCGACTAGAGCAGGGCCGGCATACGGGCACCGACACGCGTTCGGGTGACAACGAGGCGCCCCTCCTGCGGATAGGCGTGCCAGGTGCGCCACCGCACCTGGTCATCGAACCGCTGTGCCAGCATCGCGGTGAACGCGTGCGGCGAGCCGGGAAAGGTCCCGGCCAGTCCGTTCGGGTGGTCGGCGACCAGCGCGAGCAGTTCCTGCGCGCGCCCCGCGAACGACCCCTTCGTGAGCGTTTCGACATGGGCCGCGAACTCGTACTCCCAGTCGCCGAGCCGCTTGGCCACGCCGAGCGGCAGCGGAGTACTGCTGCCGCGCATACAGGCGACGGTCTCGGAGCAGTTGCCCCGCTCCTCCTCCAGCAGCACTTGATGGGAGGCGCCCAGCAGTCTCAACTGCAGTTTCGCACCCGAAAGTTCGAGATCGAGTACGGCCAGGGCAGGGAGCGGCTCCCGGCCCAACGCCCAGGCGAGGTCGTCGGCACTGGTGTCGGAATAGGCGGTCTTGAGGGTCGTGAGCATGGGTCGGCTCCGCAAACACGCTTCGGCAGGTGGACACGTGGACCGGGGGCGCCCCGGAGGGGGAAGGTCAAGAAAGCGGGGAACGCCTGCTCGGGTCCACATGAGGAACGAGGGGCTGGATGGTTCCTACAGGTTCCAACAGCGAGGGAATCATGAACTACGCGGCACCCACAGCGCTTTTACCCAACTTGGTTGGGTTTCCATCCCCTCGGGGGCCTTACAGTTCAACTGTTCAACAAAAAAGGGTCGACAGGGTCGACAACGGTGAGCCGTGGAGCGTGTCGCGCGGCGGCCGACAGAGCAGCCAACAAGGAGGCACCCGGCGGGAGTTCACCCGCCGGGTGCCTTCAGTGGTCGCGGACCGGCTGCCCCGTGTCAGCTGCCTCCGCCACCGCATCCGCCCCCGCCCCCGCCACCTCCGCAGGACGAGGAGCCACCCCCGCAGGACGAAGAGCCCCCGCAGGACGAGGAGCCGCCGCAGGACGCGCCGCCGCCACCCGCCCACCAGCTGCCACCGCTGCCCCCGGCCCCGCTGCGCCGACGGCTCTTGACCGTCCTGCGCCTGTTGTTCTTCTTCCCGTGTGCCGTGCTGGCCATGATCACAGCGAAGACGAAGACGACCATCAGAATCCCGAAGAAAGCTGCCATTGCTCTCACCGTCCTTCCATTCCCCCGAAGCGAGCCCCCCGCGTCTTTGCGTGACCGCTTCTTGTGTGAGAGGGGGATGCCCCTGGCTCCGAAGACCCAAAGCAGACTTGAGCAACTCCAGAGCTTGGGCACAGGATGTCGACCATGACTGGACGCGAACCCGGACCACGACCGCTGCTCAACCGCCGGCTGGCGGAATTCGGCACGACGATCTTCGCGGAGATGTCGGCGCTGGCCGTACGGACCGGGTCGATCAACCTCGGCCAGGGCTTCCCCGACACGGACGGCCCCGAGGAGATCAGGGAGGCGGCGGTACGGGCGCTGCGCGACGGCCGCGGCAACCAGTACCCGCCGGGTCCCGGGGTCCCCGAGCTGCGCACCGCGATCACCGACCACCAGCAGCGGCGGTACGGCCTGTCGTACGACCCCGACACGGAGGTCCTGGTCACGGCGGGGGCGACGGAGGCGATCGCGGCGGCGCTGCTCGCGCTGGTGGAGCCGGGCGACGAGGTCATCGCGCTGGAGCCGTACTACGACTCGTACGCCGCGTGCATCGCGCTGGCGGGCGGGACGCGGGTACCGGTGACGCTGCGGCCGCGGGACGGCTCGTACCACCTCGACCTGGACGAGCTGCGGGACGCGATCACCGACCGGACCCGCCTGATCCTGCTCAACACGCCGCACAATCCGACCGGCACGGTGCTCACGCGCGAGGAGCTGGCGGCGATCGCCACACTCGCCGTCGAGCGTGATCTGCTCGTCGTCACCGACGAGGTGTACGAGCATCTCGCCTTCGACGGCGAGCACGTCCCGATCGTGTCCTTCCCCGGGATGCGCGAGCGCACGGTGACCATCTCCTCGGCCGGCAAGACGTTCTCGTTCACCGGCTGGAAGGTCGGCTGGCTGACGGCGTCGCCCGAGCTGGTCACGGCGGTCCGGTCGGCGAAGCAGTTCCTGACGTACGTGTCGGCGGGGCCGTTCCAGTACGCGGTGGCCGAGGCGCTACGGCTGCCGGACACGTACTTCGAGGACCTGCGGGACAGTCTGCGGGCCAAGCGGGATCTGCTGAGCGCGGGTCTGGTGGATGCCGGCTTCGAGGTCTACCGCCCGGCGGGCACGTACTTCGTCACCACCGACATCCGGTCCCTGGGCGAGGACGACGGCTTCGCCTTCTGCCGGGCGCTGCCGGAACGGTGCGGGGTGGTCGCCATCCCGAACGCGGTCTTCTACGACCACCGTGACCAGGGCGCGCCGTTCGTCCGATTCGCATTCTGCAAGCGCGAGTCGGTGCTCCAGGAGGCCGTGACCCGCCTGAAGGGGCTCAATAACGGCTGAACCGCCCGCTGTCACGAGTGACACGCACACCTTCAGCCGACCGGGTAAGAACCAGCACCATCTGCTGCGCAGCGCTCGCGCGCGCGCCTTGGGCGGCACAAGGTCGGGTTGACCGACCCCCTGTGCGCGCCCGGAGGTGCACCCTGTCCGCCGACACTTTCGACAGCACAGCGGCGGCGGCTGCCAGGCCCGCTCCCCGCTGGCGCACCGCGCTGCTGAGGGCAGCCCCCGCGCTGGGGCTGTTCGCGGCGGCGCGACTGGCCGGGCTGCTGGTGATGGCGGGCTGGGCCTGGCACATCGGGCGCTCGCCCCGGATGCTCGTGGCCCGTGCCTGGGACTCCGACTGGTACATGCTGATCGCCGAGCACGGCTACGGCCGCGTCCTGCGCTGGCCGGACGGCTCGGTCCAGAGCGATCTGGCGTTCTTCCCGCTCTACCCGGGGCTGCTGCGCGGGGTGACAACCCTGCTGCCGGTGACCAGCGGCACGGCCGGGCTGCTGCTCTCCTGGTCCGCGGCCGCGGCTGCCGCCTGGGGCATCTACGCGGTCGTCGAGCGGCTGAGCGGGCGGCGCATCGCGACCGCGGTGGTCCTGCTCTGGGGCCTGCTGCCGCACTCGATCGTGCTCTCCATGGCGTACACGGAGCCGGTACTCACCGCGTTCGCCGCCTGGTCGCTGTACGCGCTGCTCACCCGCCGCTGGGTATGGGCGGGCACGCTGGCGACGCTCGCCGGGCTCTCCCGGCCCAACGGGATCGCGGTGGCCGCGGCGGTGCTCGCGGTGGCGGCGTACGAGGTCTCCAAGGCGTACCGGCGGGGCGAGCGCCCGGGCTGGCGGATCGGGACGGGCGCGGCCGTGGCCCCGCTCGGCTGGTGCGGCTATGTGCTCTTCGTCGGCTTCCGTAAGGGCGACCCACTGGACGGGTACTTCGCCGTGCAGCGCGGCTGGAACTCGCGCTTCGACTTCGGGATCGGAGCGCTGAAGGTGGTGCGCGACATCGTGCTGCGCCCGGCGATGTTCCCACCCGTGGTGGCGCTGCTGATCGTCGCGGCGGCGGTGGTCCTGTTCGTGCTGTTCGCGCTGGAGCGGCCGCCGTTGGCGGTGTTCGTCTACACCATCGTGCTGGTGCTGATCACGGTCGGCGGCTCCGGCTTCTTCGAGTCCAAGCCGCGCTTTCTGCTGCCGGCCTTTCCGCTGCTGCTGCCGGTGGCCCGCGTCATGACGAAAGCCCGGCCGAGTGCGGCGGTCGTGGTGACCGTCGCGCTGGCCGGGCTGTCATTCGCCTACGGGACGTATCTGGTGACACTGTCCCCGCTGGCGCCGTAGCCGGTGCTGCCGGGGGGCCGCTCAGGCCTCGTCGTCGGCGGGCTTCTCGTCGGCGGACTGCTCGTCCGCCGGCTCCAGGCCGAGCTGCTCCACGAGCCACTTGTCGAACTCGATCGAGGCCCGGACCCAGCTGACCGTCGACGACACGAAGTGCTCCAGGCTGACGCCCATGCCGATCAGCATCTGCGTCTCGCCGATGAGGCGGACCGTGCTGGGTGCGTCCTCGTCCTCGTCGTGGATGTGCGTGTAGACCTTCGGCCACAGGGTGCGGCGGTTCCAGTCGTCGATCGCGTCGAGGAGCTTGGGCTTCTCCTCAAGGGCGTGCGGACGGTCGTAGAAGGTCCGCACCGAGAAGACCTGCTGGTCTTCCTCGCCGCGGAACATGAAGTACGTGCGGAATTCCTCCCACGGCGCGGCGAGGTCGCCCTCGTCGTCGACGACGTACTTGAGCTCCATCTGATCGAGGAGCTGCTTGACCAGGTCCTGATCGGGAACGACGGGGCCCGCCGGTCCTGCGGCCTGCGGCTGGGGCTGGCCCCCGAAATTAGGAATCGAGGACGGATCGATGGTCACCGTGTATTTCCCTTCGTACGGTTCCCGCCATCCTCTCCCATGCCCGGCGGGGCATGGCAACCCCCGACTCACCCGATCCGCTGCAGGCTGACATTTCCGGCCGGAGCCTTTCGCCTCGGCAAGACGGACCCCGCACCGCGTCAGCCCGCCTTGCCCACGATCAGTCCGTCCTCGAAACGGTCCACCCGGACCGTGTCGCCGTCCGCGACCTCGCCCGCGAGGATCTCCTTCGCGAGGCGGTCGCCGATCGCCGTCTGCACCAGACGGCGCAGCGGGCGCGCCCCGTACGCCGGGTCGTTGCCCTCGTCGGCCAGCCACTCCAGCGCCGCCGGGGTGACCTCCAGCGAGAGCCTGCGCTCGGCGAGGCGCTGCGCGAGGCGGTCGATCTGGAGCTTCGCGATGTGCGCGAGCTCGTCGCGGGACAGTGCCGAGAAGACCACCAGATCGTCCAGCCGGTTCAGGAACTCCGGCTTGAAGGTCGCCCGGACCACCTCCAGGACCTGCTCCCGCTTCTCCTCCTCCGAGGTGAGCGGCTCGACCAGATACTGGCTGCCGAGGTTCGACGTCAGGACCAGGATCGTGTTGCGGAAATCCACCGTCCGGCCCTGCCCGTCCGTCAGCCGGCCGTCGTCGAGGACCTGGAGCAGGATGTCGAAGACCTCGGGATGCGCCTTCTCCACCTCGTCGAGCAGCACGACGGAGTATGGACGCCGCCGCACGGCCTCGGTGAGCTGGCCGCCCTCCTCGTAGCCGACGTACCCGGGAGGCGCGCCGACCAGCCGGGCCACGGAGTGCTTCTCCCCGTACTCGCTCATGTCGATGCGGACCATCGCCCGCTCGTCGTCGAAAAGGAAGTCGGCGAGGGCCTTCGCCAGCTCGGTCTTGCCGACACCGGTCGGGCCGAGGAAGAGGAACGAGCCGGTCGGCCGGTCGGGGTCGGCGATCCCGGCCCGGGTGCGCCGGACCGCGTCGGACACCGCCCGCACCGCCTCGGTCTGGCCGATCAGCCGCCTGCCCAGCTCCTGCTCCATGCGCAGCAGCTTCTGCGTCTCGCCCTCGAGCAGCCGCCCGGCCGGGATCCCGGTCCAGGAGCCGACGACGTCCGCGATGTCGTCCGGGCCGACCTCCTCCTTGACCATGGTGTCCTTGGCCGCTTCCTTCTCGGCCTCCGCCGCCTCCTCCAACTCCCGTTCCAGGCCCGGGATCTCCCCGTACAGGAGCTTGGACGCGGTGTCGAAGTCGCCGTCGCGCTGGGCCCGCTCGGCCTGGCCGCGCAGTTCGTCGAGCTTCTCCTTCAGCGCACCGACGCGGTTGAGGCCCTCCTTCTCCTTCTCCCAGCGCGCGGTGAGGCCGCGCAGCTCCTCCTCCTTGTCGGCGAGGTCGCGGCGCAGCTTCTCCAGGCGCTGCATGGAGCCCGGGTCGGTCTCGTTCTTGAGGGCGAGCTCCTCCATCTTCAACCGGTCGACGGAGCGCTGGAGTTCGTCGATCTCGACAGGCGACGAGTCGATCTCCATACGGAGCCGGGAGGCGGCTTCGTCCACAAGGTCGATGGCCTTGTCGGGCAGGAAGCGCGAGGTGATGTACCGGTCCGAGAGCGTCGCGGCGGCGACCAGTGCCGAGTCCGCGATCTGCACCTTGTGGTGTGCCTCGTACCGGCCCTTGAGCCCGCGCAGGATCGCGATCGTGTCCTCGACGGACGGCTCGGCGACCATCACCTGCTGGAACCGCCGCTCCAGCGCGGGGTCCTTCTCGATCCGCTCGCGGTACTCGTCGAGAGTCGTCGCGCCGACCATGCGCAGCTCGCCGCGCGCCAGCATCGGCTTCAGCATGTTGCCCGCGTCCATGGACGAGTCGCCGCCCGCGCCGGCGCCCACGACGGTGTGCAGCTCGTCGATGAAGGTGATGATCTGGCCGTCGCTCTCCTTGATCTCGGAGAGGACGGTCTTCAGACGCTCCTCGAACTCACCGCGGTACTTCGCGCCCGCGACCATCGCGCTGAGATCGAGCGAGACCAGCCGCTTGTTCCTGAGCGACTCGGGCACGTCGCCCTTCACGATCCGCTGGGCGAGGCCTTCGACGACCGCGGTCTTCCCGACGCCGGGCTCACCGATGAGGACGGGGTTGTTCTTCGTACGCCGCGACAGCACCTGCACCACGCGGCGGATCTCCTGGTCCCGGCCGATGACCGGGTCGAGCTTGCCCTCGCGGGCCGCGGCGGTGAAGTCCGTACCGAACTTCTCCAGCGCCTTGTACTGCCCCTCAGGGTCGGGGGTGGTCACCCGGCGCCCTCCCCTTACCGTCTCGAACACGGCCAGCAGCTTCTTCGCCGTGGCCCCCTGCTGGTCCAGCACCTCCCCGGTCTGACCGCCCTTGGCGGCGATTCCGATGAGGAGATGCTCGGTGGAGATGTAGTCGTCCCCGAGCTCCTTGGCCCGCTGCGCGGCGTCGGCGATGACGGCGAGCAGCTCGCGGTTGGGCTGCGGCGGCGCGACGGTGGACCCGGTGACGCTGGGCTGCGCGGCCAGCAGCCGCTCCGCCCCGGACCGTACGGCGGCCTGGTCGGCCTCGACCGCGGCCAGCAGATCGGTGATGTTCTCGTTGTCCTGGCCCGCGAGCAGCGCGAGCAGCAGATGCGTGGGGGTCAGATCGGGATGCCCCTCGGACACGGCCCGGGTGGTGGCGGCGTTGATCGCATCCCGGCTCTTGTTGGTCAGCTCGGCGTCCACTGCGGCCTCTCCTCCTCGCTGTAGGACTCTTTCCCTCAACACTGACTCATTCAACCTGCACTAAGTTGAGTCTACTTCACTCAAGTATGGGGCAGGCCAGGACATGCCGACGCGAACGATCGCCGCCACTACCCTGCAGAGCATGGCCATCGACGTACGCAACCCCGGTCCCGAGTACCTCGCGTTCTGGCGTGAATACCATCTGTGCACGCTCACGACACAGCGTCCGGACGGCAGCCCGCACGTCGTGCCGGTGGGCGTGACGTACGACCCCGAGGCCGGGCTCGCCCGCGTCATCACCAACAAGAGCAGCAGGAAGGTGGCCAACATCCTGGCCGCGGACCGGCAGGGCGGGGCGCGCGTGGCCGTCTGTCAGGTCCACAGGGGGCGCTGGGCGACGCTGGAGGGGCGGGCGACCGTACGCACGGAGCCGGAGCTCATCGAGGACGCGGTACGGCGCTACGCGGAGCGCTACGAGCGGATGCCGGCGCCCAACCCGGACCGGGTGCTCATCGAAATCACCCTGGACCGGGCGCTGGGGCGCGGCTGACGGACGCGACTGAGGGACGCGGCTGCCGTCGGCCGTCCCGCTTCCGTACGGGAGAAGCTCCGTACGGGAAAAGCACAGCGGCGCCATCGTGTTTCAGGTCCACGATGGCGCCGCTGTGTGGGGGAAGCACCTGAGCGATTTAAAACGACGGGGGAACCGCTCAGGCACTGCGGGGGGTGGCGGTGGTGGTGTCGGGCTCGACCAGCTGGTGATCCCGCTGGTCAAGATTGACGAAAATCATGCCGTACCGGATGGCACAGCGGACGGGCTGCGGAGCTCCACGGGGCCTGCGAAGGCACCGATACGCGCGGACGTCCTCATCCTCCTCACGCGCCACGACGATCGGCTCCCCGAAGAGGGTGACCATCAACGAGTCGCCACGGTGGGGGATTGCCGTGACGAGGTCGATGAAATGCCACCCCGATCGGTAGGCCGTAGCCATTTCACGCCGGAAGACCCGGTCGTCCGGTGGAACAGTCATGCGTCCGTGCGGGCCGGAGCGACACCCCAGGAAGGCTCACCAGGAGTAAGCGCCGCGTCTGCCGGTGCCACACCCCAGGAAGGCTCACCAGGAGTAAGCGCCGCGTCTGCAGCGACGAAACCCCAGGAGGGCTCACCGGGCGTTGCTGCCACAGCGTCCGCGGGAACGAAGCCCCACGAAGGTTCGCCGGGGGTTGCCGTCACAGCGCCGGCGGGAGAGCTACCCCAGGAGGGCTCGCCGGAAGCCACCGCACCGAGCGCGGCCGCCGCTATGGCAAGAGCACAAAGAGCACGAAGCGTCCTAGACATGGGTGATCTCCACCTCTTTTGATCATTCCTCCTCCCCCGCGCATAAGACGATGTCTCACTCCGAACGCTTGCACCAGCGACGGCAGGCATCATGTTCCTGTAATGCAGGAGCCTGAGGGGGTGCACATGTCATCGAAGGGGGGCGAAACGGGACACCCTCACGCAGACGGCGAGCTGTGCGAGGCGGGGAAGAATCTGTACATCACCGCTCTGCGGACCGGGCGAATAGCCCGGTCAGAGGCGGAGCCCACACCCTGTCTCTTCGATCTCGCCCTACTGCATCCGGATCCCGACGACGCTCAATGGCTCCGTCCGGTTCCGCCGACCACTGCGCTGACACAGCTGATACACCCCATCGAGCGGGAGATCCAAGAGCGCCGACGTCGAACTGTCGCTCTGACCGATGCTCTTGAGCCATTCATGGCGTTCAGTGCTCAGAACTCCACCGTCCCACAAGGGATCACCGTCCTCGAGGGTCTCAACCGCATCAACACAACCCTTGACCAGGTCACCGCAGACTGTTCGGAGGAGCTTCTCACGGTGCAGCCCGGCAGCGGGCGACAGCCGCACATCCTGGAGAAGGCGCTGCGCCGCGTCGAGCCGCTGATCGACCGCGGCGTACGGATGCGGACGCTCTACCAGCACACGGCCCGCCACCACCCGGCCACCCTGGCCTACATGGAGCAGGTCGGCCCGTCCGGCGTGGAGGTGCGCACGCTCGAGGAGATCATCGACCGGCTGATCATTGTCGACCGGAAAGTGGCGTTCATACCGGCAAGTAGCGACAGGCTCTCGGCACTTGAGCTACGGCACAAGGGAATCGTCGAGTATCTCGTCGGCGTCTTCGAGCAGTTCTGGCTGCACGGCATCCCGTGGGAGGAGCAGGTCTCCTACGGCCCACCGCTGGACGGCATCACAGGCGTCCAGCGCTCGATCGCCAAGCTGCTGGTCGAGGGCCATGTGGACGAGGCCATCGCCCGGCGGCTCGGCATGAACGTCCGTACCTGCCGTGCCCATATCGCCAAGCTGGGCTCCTCGCTGGGCAGCGGCAGCCGGACCCAACTCGGCTATCTCATCGCGCAGTCGGGGATCCTGGAGCACGAAGGCTGAGGCCCATGGCGGGGCAGCCGGCGAGAACGGCGGGATCCGTATGCCGCGGGGACGTGGGAGGACATGAGAAGGGACGTAAGAAGCTGGCGTCCCGTCTCATGTTTCACACGGCTGAGGGGCCGGAGAGCGACTCGCTCTCCGGCCCCTCAGCCGTACAACTCCGGTCCTACTCGTGACGCTTGGGCCGCCAGACCACCAGCGCGCTCGCCTGCTGCACATCCTGGTACGGCACCAGATCGCGCCGGTAGGAGGCATGCACCTGCGCCTCGCGCTGCTGCATCGCCGCCGCCGCGCCGTCCACGGCCGCCGACAGCTCGACAATCCGCTGCTGAAGCGCCGCGACCTGGTTCTCCAGTTCGATGATGCGCTTGATTCCGGCCAGGTTGATGCCCTCGTCCTGCGACAACTGCTGGACGGTGCGAAGCAGTTCGATATCGCGGGCGGAGTATCGCCGACCCCGGCCCGGCGTACGGTCCGGCGAGACCAGACCCAGCCGGTCGTACTGTCGCAGGGTCTGCGGATGCAGGCCCGAGAGCTGCGCGGCCACCGAGATCACGTACACCGGCGACTCGTCGGTCAGTTCGTAAGCCCTGCTGACAGCTGAATACTGTCGGCGACGTCCGTCCATTGCGTCATGCTCCCTTCGCGGCCTGGAACAGCTCGGCCCGCGGGTCCTCCTCCGCAGTGGCTTCGCGGTAGGCCTCCAGCGCTTCCTTCGCCTTGTCGCTCAGCTCCTTGGGTACCGCGACCTCAACGGTGACCAACAGGTCGCCGCGGGTGCCGTCCTTGCGGACCGCACCCTTGCCGCGGGCCCGCATAGTACGGCCGTTGGGCGTCCCGGCGGGCAGTTTCAGCGTGACCGGGGGACCGCCGAGGGTCGGTACCTTCACCTCGCCGCCGAGCGCCGCCTCCGTGTAGGTGACGGGCACGGTGATCGTGAGGTTGTCGCCCTTGCGGCCGAAGACGGAGTGGGCGCCGACATGCACGACGACGTACAGATCGCCGGCCGGGCCGCCTCGTTCGCCCGGCGCGCCCTTGCCGCGCAGCCGGATCCGCTGGCCGTCGGAGACACCCGCGGGGATACGGACCTGCATGGTGCGCGAGGAGCGGGCGCGCCCGCTGCCCTTGCAGACCTCGCAGGGGTCCTGCGCGATCAGGCCGCGGCCCTTGCAGTCCACGCACGGATCGGTGAGCGAGAAGGAGCCGCTGCCGCCGCGCGAGACCTGGCCGGTGCCGACACAGGTCGGGCACACCCGAGGCGTACCGTTTCTGTCGCCGGTGCCTGAACACGCCTTGCACGCCGCCGAACTGGACATCCGCAGCGGGACCGTGGCCCCGTCGACCGCTTCGGTGAAGCTGAGCGTCACCTCGGACTCGATGTCCTGGCCACGGCGCGGCTGGGTGCGCGTACCCGCGGCGCCGCCGGCGCCGCGGTTGAACAGGCCGCCGAACACATCGCCGAGACCGCCGCCGAAGCCTCCGGCGCCACCCTGCGTCCCGCCCTGCGTGCCTCCGAAGAGGTCGCCCAGGTCGAAGTTGAAGGTGCCGCCGGGGCCGCCGGGACCTGGCCTGAAGCCACCGTTGCCGAAGAGGGCGCGCGCCTCGTCGTACTCCTTGCGCCGCTTGGGGTCGCCGAGGATGTCGTTGGCCTCGGAGATCTCCTTGAAGCGCTCCTCGGCCTTGGCGTCGCCCTTGTTGGCGTCCGGGTGGAACTCGCGGGCGAGCTTCCGGTACGCCTTCTTGATCTCGGCCTCGGTGGCGTCCTTCGGGACGCCGAGAACCTTGTAGTAGTCCTTCTCGACGAAGTCCTTCGTGCTCATCGACGTCCCTCCTCTCGGCCTGTCATTGCGTCAGCCCTCTTCCGGGCCACCGCTCTCCTCGTCGGTTGCCGTCTCGTCCTTCGGAGCCGCGCCCGGCTGGGGCTCCGCCACCGCGACCCGCGCGGGGCGGACGGTCCGCTCGCCGATGCGATACCCCGGCTGCAGGACCGCGACGCACGTGGTCTCTGCGACATCCGGTGCGTACGAGTGCATCAGGGCTTCGTGGATCGTCGGGTCGAAGGGCTCGCCCTCCTTGCCGAACTGCTGCAGGCCCATCTTGGCGGCGGCCGTCTCAAGAGATTCGGCAACCGACTTGAACCCGCCCACCAGCTCCCCGTGATCACGGGCGCGGCCGATGTCGTCGAGTACGGGCAGGAGCTCGGTCAGGAGGGTCGCCGTGGCGATCTCCTTGACCGTGATCCTGTCGCGCTCCACGCGACGGCGGTAGTTCTGGTACTCGGCCTGGAGCCGCTGGAGGTCTGCCGTGCGCTCGTTGAGCGCCGTGCGGACCTGGTCCAGCTGTGCTGTCAGGCCGACGATCATTGCTGCGTCCCCTGCCGGGGCCGCCGGGCCCTCCTTCTCGGAGGACTCGGCGGATTCGGCGGCGTCGTCAGGTGTGGCGCCGGAGGGGACGTCGGGCTTCTCGTCGAAGCCCGGAGTCTCCTCCGTCACGCGGCACCACCCTTCGCGTCCTTCTCGTCGTCCACGATCTCGGCGTCGACGACATCGTCCTCAGCCTTGGCCTGCTCGCCGGCGGGGGCGTCGGCACCGGCAGCGGCACCGCCCTCGGGCGTGGCGTTGGCGTACATCGCCTGGCCGAGCTTCTGGCTGACCGCGGCGACCTTCTCGGTGGCGGTACGGATCTCGGCCGTGTCCTCGCCCTTGAGCTTCTCCTTCAGCTCGGTGAGCGCGGTCTCGACCTCGGTCTTCACATCGCCGGGAACCTTGTCCTCGTTGTCCTTGAGGAACTTCTCGGTCTGGTAGACGAGCTGCTCGCCCTGGTTACGGCTCTCGGCGGCCTCGCGGCGACGGTGGTCCTCGTCCGCGTACTGCTCGGCCTCCTGGCGCATCCGGTCGACCTCGTCCTTCGGCAGCGAGGAGCCGCCGGTGACGGTCATCTTCTGCTCCTTGCCCGTGCCCAGGTCCTTCGCGGTCACGTGCATGATGCCGTTGGCGTCGATGTCGAAGGCGACCTCGATCTGCGGGACGCCGCGCGGGGCCGGCGGCAGACCGGTCAGCTCGAACATCCCGAGCTTCTTGTTGTACGCCGCGATCTCGCGCTCGCCCTGGTAGACCTGGATCTGCACGGACGGCTGGTTGTCCTCGGCCGTCGTGAAGATCTCGGACCGCTTGGTCGGGATCGTGGTGTTGCGCTCGATGAGCTTGGTCATGATGCCGCCCTTGGTCTCGATACCGAGGGACAGCGGGGTCACGTCGAGGAGCAGGACGTCCTTGACCTCACCCTTGAGGACACCGGCCTGGAGCGCGGCGCCGATGGCGACGACCTCGTCCGGGTTGACGCCCTTGTTGGCGTCCTGGCCGCCGGTGAGCTCCTTGACGAGCTCGGCGACGGCGGGCATCCGGGTCGAGCCGCCGACCAGGACCACGTGGTCGATCTCGGACAGCTGGATGCCGGCGTCCTTGATGACGTTGTGGAACGGGGTCTTGCAGCGCTCGAGCAGGTCCGCGGTGAGCTGCTGGAACTGAGCCCGGGTGAGCTTCTCGTCCAGGTGCAGCGGACCCTCGGCGGAGGCCGTGATGTACGGCAGGTTGATGTTCGTCTCGGTCGAGGACGACAGCTCGATCTTCGCCTTCTCCGCGGCCTCGCGGAGACGCTGGAGAGCCATCTTGTCCTTGGACAGGTCGACGCCGTGACCGTTGGCGAACTGCTTCACCAGGTAGTCGACGACGCGCTGGTCCCAGTCGTCACCACCGAGGTGGTTGTCACCGTTGGTGGCCTTCACCTCGACGACGCCGTCGCCGATCTCCAGCAGCGAGACGTCGAAGGTGCCGCCACCGAGGTCGAAGACCAGAATCGTCTGGTCGTCCTTGTCGAGGCCGTAGGCCAGGGCTGCCGCCGTCGGCTCGTTGACGATACGCAGGACGTTCAGGCCCGCGATCTCACCGGCCTCCTTGGTCGCCTGACGCTCGGAGTCGTTGAAGTACGCCGGTACGGTGATGACCGCGTCGGTGACCTTCTCGCCGAGGTAGGACTCCGCGTCGCGCTTCAGCTTCTGCAGAATGAAGGCGCTCATCTGCTGCGGGTTGAAGTGCTTCCCGTCGAGCTCGATCTTCCAGTCGGTGCCCATGTGGCGCTTGACCGACCGGATGGTCCTGTCGACGTTGGTGACCGCCTGACGCTTCGCAACCTCGCCGACCAGCACCTCACCGTTCTTCGCGAAGGCGACGACGGACGGCGTGGTCCTGGCACCCTCGGCGTTGGTGATGACGGTGGGCTCTCCGCCCTCCAGAACGCTGACGACGGAGTTAGTCGTGCCCAGGTCGATGCCGACCGCACGTGCCATTTCGATTCCTCCAGCTGACTTGAGTGGATCTGGCTCAAGGATGCATGAACGGCTCGATCGAGTCAACAGACCTGAGTCGAGCCCACTCAACTTTTATCCGGCCCTTACGAGCACCCTTGCCCACCCTTGTGGCCAAGTCCTGCACCCACCCTGCACCCAGGGGTCCGTGCGGGGGTCCGCGCGCGTGGCGGACCGGCTCACAAAGCGCCCATCTGCGAAAGTCGTAGCCGCAAAAACGATCAATAACTGTCAATCGTGATGAAGGGCGTGTATCCATGCCTGCAAAGCGAGCCGTCGACCTGACGGGCAGTCTGATCCTGCTGCTGCTCCTGTCCCCGCTACTGCTCGCGGTCGCCGCGGCGGTCGCGCTCACCTCTCCGGGGCCCGTCCTGGCCCGCCAGAACCGGACCGGCCTCGGCGGTCGCACCTTTGCGATGCTGACGTTCCGCACACGGCGGGCCGGCACCCGCTGCAGCACACCCGTCGGACGGCCGCTGCGCGACCATTTCCTCGACGAACTGCCCCAGCTGATCAATGTGGTGCGCGGCGAGATGTCCCTCGTCGGCCCACGGCCGTTGCCACCGGAGAGGTCCGAGCCCGCCACCGGAGCGGGCCGCGCCCGTCTCGGCGTACGCCCCGGCATCACGGGCCTCTGGCAGATCAGCGGGCGCTCCGAACTCCCCTGGGAGGAGATGGCCGTGCTCGATCTGCACTACATGGAGGAGTATTGGCTGGGACTGGACCTGCTGATCCTGGCCCGGACCCTCCCGGCCGTCTTCGCCGGGCGCCCCCCGGTCCGTCCCCGCCAGGGCCGCCCGGTCAGGCTTGCCTGAGCGACACAGATCACCGCGTGCGCGGCTACAGTGCGGCGGAATAAGTAGGTAATCTCAGCACGGACTGAATAAGTTACCGCTTAGTAGAAGTCGCCGAATCCCACCCTCGCAGGCCCGAGGAGCCCCCAAATGCAACTCGCCGCGATCATCGTGTCGCTGGTCCTGACCGTGGTCGGCGTTGCGCTCATCGCCAGAGCCGTCGCGCAGATCTACCGGTTCGTCAGGCTCGGCCAGGCCGTGCCCGCGGGCAGCCGTACCGACAATCCCAAGCAGCGCACGATCACCCTGGTCAAGGAGTTCCTCGGCCACACCCGGATGAACCGGTGGGGGATCGTGGGCTTCGCCCACTGGTTCGTCGCGATCGGCTTCCTCACCCTGCCGCCGACGCTGGCGCAGGCATACGGACAGCTCTTCCAGGCGGACTGGACGCTGCCGGTCATCGGCGGCTTCCTGCCGTTCGAGATGTACATCGAGTTCATCGGCCTGATGACGGTCGTCGGCATTGTCGTGCTGATGGCCATCCGGCTGCTGAACCTGCCGTCCCGGGCCGGCCGCAAGTCGCGCTTCGCGGGCTCCAAGGCCTGGCAGGCGTACTTCGTCGAGTACGTCATCCTCACCATCGGTCTCGCGATCCTCGCCCTGCGCGGGCTCGAAGGCGCGATCCACCATGTCGAGGGCTACGAGGCCGCCTACTTCGTCTCGTATCCGCTGGTCCTCGCCTTCAAGGGGCTCAGCCTCGCGACGCTCCAGAACCTCATCTACTTCACCGCGATGATCAAGATCGGCACCTCGCTGATCTGGATGATCACGGTCTCGCTCAACACCAACATGGGTGTCGCCTGGCACCGCTTCCTCGGCTTCCCGAACATCTGGTTCAAGCGGAACGCCGACGGCTCGACCGCGCTCGGCGCGCTCCTGCCGATGGCGAGCGGCGGCAAGGAGATCGACTTCGAGGACCCGGGCGAGGACGACGTCTTCGGCGTCTCCCAGGTCGAGCAGTTCTCCTGGAAGGGCATCCTCGACTTCTCCACGTGTACCGAGTGCGGCCGCTGCCAGTCGCAGTGCCCCGCCTGGAACACCGGAAAGCCGCTCTCGCCGAAGCTCCTGATCATGTCGCTGCGCGACCACGCGCACGCCAAGGCCCCGTATCTGCTGGCCGGCGGCGGCAAGACGATGGAGGGCGAGGAGAAGGCTTCGGCCGAGCAGCTCAAGGATGTGCCGGCGGCGGCCCTCGCCGAGGCCGAGCGCCCGCTGATCGGGACGCTCGAGGAGAACGGCGTCATCGACCCGGACGTGCTGTGGTCCTGCACCACCTGCGGTGCGTGTGTCGAGCAGTGCCCGGTCGACATCGAGCACATCGACCACATCGTCGACATGCGCCGCTACCAGGTGATGATCGAGTCCGCGTTCCCGTCCGAGGCGGGCACGATGCTCAAGAACCTGGAGAAGAAGGGCAACCCCTGGGGTCTTGCCAAGAAGCAGCGTGTCGAGTGGACCAAGGAGGTCGACTTCGAGGTCCCGATCGTCGGCAAGGACGTCGAGGACCTGTCCGAAGTCGACTACTTGTACTGGGTCGGCTGCGCGGGCGCCCTCGAGGACCGGGCGAAGAAGACCACCAAGGCCTTCGCCGAGCTGCTGCACATCGCGGGCGTGAAGTTCGCGATCATGGGCGGCGACGAGAAGTGCACGGGTGACTCGGCCCGGCGCCTGGGCAACGAGCCGCTGTTCCAGCAGCTCGGCCAGGAGAACGTGGCCATGCTGAACATGGCGTACGGCGAAGACGACGAGGACCCCTCGACGAAGAAGCCCAAGTCGTCGAAGAAGATCGTCGCGACCTGCCCGCACTGCTTCAACACGATCGCGAACGAGTACCCGCAGCTGGGCGGCGAGTTCGAGGTCATCCACCACACGCAGCTGCTCCAGCACCTCATCGACGAGGGCAAGCTGATTCCGGTGACGCCGGTCGAGGGTCTGATCACGTACCACGACCCCTGCTACCTGGGCCGTCACAACAAGGTCTACACGCCGCCGCGCGAGATCATGTCCGCCGTCCCCGGCCTGCGCCAGCAGGAGATGCACCGCCACAAGGAGCGCGGCTTCTGCTGCGGCGCCGGTGGTGCCCGGATGTGGATGGAGGAGCGGATCGGCAAGCGCATCAACACCGAGCGTGTGGACGAGGCCCTTTCGCTGAACCCGGACATCGTCTCCACCGCCTGCCCGTTCTGCCTGGTCATGCTCACGGACTCGGTGAACGGCAAGAAGAACGACGGCAAGGCCAAGGAATCGCTCCAGGTCGTGGACGTGGCGCAGCTGCTCCTCGACTCGGTGCGTACGCCTCCGGCCGACCCGACTGCCGCCGAGGAGTCGGAGGACGCGCCGGAGCCCGAGCCGGTGAAGTAGTCCCTGCGTAGCACGGGAGCGGCCGGATCTGCATCGGGGGCAGAACCGGCCGCTCTCTTGTGTGCGTACGCGCGTGTCCGCGGGCCGCTCGACACCGCCCCCAGGGTGGTCCGGTGTCTGGTTTATCGTGTCTGTTGCCCTTTGCGCTGCGTTCCGCGACCGCCCCACTACCCACCGCATAACCATTGGCCTGCGATCACGACGGATCCATTGCCCTGCCGCGACGGCCGAACGAGCATCGTGGGGCGACTGAGCACAGAACAGACGGACGGGGTGGGTCGTGCGGATACGAACGGCGGCAGCAGCGGCGATGGGCGCCGCCTGCGCCTGCGCAGTGCTGCTGGCGGGCTGCACGAGCAACCCCGAGCCCGACCGGCCGGCAGCCGCCAAGAACGGCGACACCGCCCCGCTCGCCGGCCGGGCCGCCACCCCGCGCCTCCCCGTCCCCCACGGCGCGGGCAGCCGCGTCCCCGAGGACTTCAATGGCGACGGCCACCGCGATCTCGTACTGAACGACCTGGTGAAGGCTCCCGACGACAGCCACGGCGACGACGCGGGCATCGGAATCGTCTACGGCACCGCCGCCCTGCGCCGGCTCGACCCCGCCCGACGCCAGATCCTCACCCCGCGCGCCAACGCCGCGCCGGTCGACGGCACTCTCCCCGCCGCCTTCGACGCCGAGGCCTCCTGCGACCTCGACAAGGACGGCTTCGCGGACCTGATCGTCGCCACGGACCCGCCGTACAACGGCATCGGCCGCCCACCCGTACCGCTCCAGCTCCTCTTCGGCTCCCCCACCGGCCTCGGCGGCAAGGCGGTCGTCCTCCGCATCCCCGACCAGGCGAGATACGGCAACGACTGGCCCGACCACCCCGTCTGCGGCGACTTCGACGGCGACGGCAGCACCGACCTGGCGGTCACCGCCTCCGCGGGCCACGTCAGCTTCCTGCGCGGCCCCTTCACCCGCGCCGGCGCCCCGCGCGCCGCCACAGCGCCTGTCCCGGGCGGCGGCCCGGCGCTCTCCGCACCGGCACCCGAGCCGGACACCAATGACGACGGCTACGACGACCTGGTGGTGTCGGCCCGCGCCCCCGAGCCGGGCGCGGCGGCCATAGGGGAGCTGCTGCTCGGCAGCCCCGACGGACCCGGCCGCGCCGGCGGCACGTACCGCACCAAGCCGGTACAGCTGCCGCCCGGCCCCGCGCTCCCGTCCGGCGAGACAAGCCCGGCGACCAACGTCCTCGAGTACGCGGACTTCGACGGCGACAAGCGCCCGGACCTGGTGACACGTACGCACCGCGGCGAACACGCGGACGTCGTGGCGCTGTACCCGGCGGCGGAGCGGACGCGCGCGCTGCTCACCTTCAGTACGTCGGTCTTCCTGCCCTGACCTGACCTGACCGCCTGCCGGGCGGCTGCCCCTACGCCCGCCGAATGCCCGGCTGAGCGCAGTACCGCAGACCCCCCGGGGTTCCCCTAGGGGATGTCACAGCTCAGCAGCAAAGGACCGCTTGTTCCCCTGGGTCGAGCACCTCACTCTCCGGGACCAGGTACGTTCGAATACGTGGCTGGATTCAGGATCGGACGCGGCCGGGACAACCGCACCTCGCAGCAGCAGCAACCGCAGCAGGCACCGCCGCCGCCCTACCGGGGCGGGGGCGGCCGTGCGGCGCCGCCGTATGCGCAGCAGCAGCAACCGCCGCAGTGGCCCCGGGCCGGCGGCGGTCATCATCAGCAGCAGCCTCAGGGCCCGTACGGCGAACCGGAGTACTTCGGCGACCCGTACCAGCAGCCCCCGCACGGTGACCCGTACGCCAACAACCCTGGCCACACCCAGGCGTTCAGCGTCAACGAGGACCCGTACGGCGACGGCGCGACCTACCGCGCGGGCGCGGCCGCTGCCGCCCCGTCCGGCCCGCGTCTGCACTGGAAGCAGCTGCTGAGCGGCATCGTGCTGCGCCCCGGACCGACGTTCTGGCAGATGCGCGACTACCCGGTGTGGGGCCCGGCGCTGATCGTGACGTTCCTCTACGGACTGCTCGCGCTCTTCGGCTTCGACAAGGCCCGCGAGGAGACGATCAACGCGACGATCTCCGCGGCCATCCCGTACGTACTGACGACGGCGGTCGCATTCGTCATCGGCGGCCTGATCCTGGGCGCGGTGACCCACACCATGGCCCGCCAGCTCGGCGGCGACGGCGCCTGGCAGCCGACGGTCGGCCTCTCCATGCTGATCATGTCGATCACGGACGCCCCGCGCCTGATCTTCGCCCTCTTTCTGGGCGGCGAGAACTCCCTGGTCCAGGTCCTGGGCTGGGCGACATGGGTGGCGGCGGGAGCGCTGTTCACATCGATGGTGAGCAAGTCGCACGATCTGCCGTGGCCGAAGGCGCTGGGCGCGTCGGCGATCCAGCTGATCGCACTGCTGTCGATCATCAAGCTGGGCACGATCTAAGACTTTCTACGGACGCACAGAGGCCCCCGGAGCCATCCGGGGGCCGTTCTCCATACTTCAGTTCTGCCGCGACTCCGGGGCCGGCGGCTCAACCGGCGCCGGTGTGGTCCTGGTTGTGCTGGTCCTTGTGCTGGTCCTGGTTGAGCTGGTCCTGGTTGGGCTGGTCCTTCTGTTGGTCCTTCGGCTGGTCCTTGTGCTGGTCCTTCGGCTGGTCCTTGTGCTGGTCCTGGTTGGGCTGGTCCTTCTGTTGGTCCTTCGGCTCGTCCTTCGGCTGATCCTGGTTGGGCTGATCCTTGTGCGGGTCCTGGTTGGGCTCGTCCTGGTTGGGCTGGTCCTTGTGCTGATCCTGGTTGGGCTGATCCTTGTGCTGGTCCTGGTTGGGCTGGTCCTTCTGTTGGTCCTTCGGCTCGTCCTTCGGGTGGCCCTTGGGCTCGTCCTGGTTCGGCTGGTCCTTCGGCTCGTCCTTCTTGCTGTCCTTGTCCTTCTGCTCGCCCTTCTCCGGGTACTCCTCTTCCTTGTTCTGGTGCTTCTCTGTCGATTCAGGAGGGGGCAGGACAGGGAACGGCGTTCCGGCAGGCCGGCCCTTCGGGGCGGGAACCCTTGCGTCGCTCTTGCCCAGGAGGTCGCCGCTCGGACGCTGGAACCAGCCCTTGCGCTCCTGGTCGAACATCATCACGGTCTTCATGGGCTTGTTGGCGGGTGTGACCGCAACGAGGTGGGAGGGCTGGAACGACGACCACTGCCTGCCGGTGTATTTCTGCTTGTTCTCGCCGGCGACGGGCGGAGTCAGGGGGTTGCCGCAGGCGCAGCGGACGCGTGGAACGCCGCGGTCGTCGACGAGGACGGCCGTGCCGGCCTGCAGGATGGCCTGATAGCTGGTCGCCGCGCCGTTCCTGTACCCGTGGTTCGTGACGCGTGTGTCCCAGACCAGCCGAGTCGGCGTCAGGGACCCCAGGTACTGGGGGATTTCGGGCTGCCGGATGTTGAGGGCTCCGGCGAAGGCCTGCCCTTTGTCGCCGTTCTGCGTGAGGAACTTGACCTGCTTCTCGACGTCACAGCTCGCGACGTTCTCCGTACCGCCGTACAGCCCCGGGTGGGAACCATTGACGACGAGGGTGCCTGTGCCGCCTTCCGATGACGTACCGGGGCTTGCGGACGAGGCTGCGGCATCCTTGTCCTGGGTGACGGTCGACGGGGTGAACGGATCAGAGCCGGCCGCGGAGGCGGTCTGGAGGAAGACCTCCCCACCGCCCTTTTTCCCGCCGGGGAGGGCGACCGTGAGGGACACCGCCATCGCGGCACCCACCACCACAGTGCCGGCACCCAGCAAAGTTCTCCGCGTCCGCCACCGGGGCGACAGTCCTCCGCGGCGCCGATGAGGCTCATCGGGTTCGCCGGGCGGACCCGTGGACCCCGGTGGGGGCGGTGGCGCGGGTGGGGGCGGGGGTACCGGCGACTGCTCACCTGAGGGCTGGCCGGACAGCGGACCGGAGGGAGGGCCGGTGGGGCGCTCGGACGAAGGAGGTAGGGAACTCACGGCACTCTCCTCAACCGCATAGATGTCGCGGAATGGGAAATTCTTCTCGTTCGCCTCCCTAAGGCCAATGTCGCTCCATGTCCGGGAGGCGCTGATCATGCACCGGCTTTGTCAAAGCCCGCCTCTTGAGTAAGCCCCGAGCTTTGCCATCCCGACACGTCACTGCTTTTCGGGACTTGACAGAGAACGGCGTTCCCATATGGGAAAGAGCCCGCTGGTCCCGGGCTCTTGACGTCGCCGTGGAGCAACGCGCCACCTTGATGGTGTCCATTGCCGCGTGCCATGGCACCCAGGTGGCGCCTCGAGCACAGCCGGATGACCCGGCGCCTGCCTCAACCGGACGCAACCGGGTGGTAGCCGAGGTCAAGCCTCCTCAGCGCCGAGCCAGGGCACGCAAGAATGACGGCACATCTCAGCCGCAGGTCAGAGGGCTTCCTTCGACGGAGTGACCGGCTCCCCAGACTTACGTACTACAGGCAAGACGCTCCAGGGGAAGTTGATCCACTCATCGGTGCGCTTCCAGACGTACTCGCACTTCACCAGCGAATGCGGCTTCTCGTAGATGACGGCGCTGCGCACCTCGGCGACCTGGTCGACGCAGAAGTCGTACACGAGCTTCAGCGTCTTACCGGTGTCGGCGACGTCGTCGGCGATAAGGACCTTCTTGTTCGAGAAATCAATGGCGTTCGGGACGGGCGCGAGCATGACCGGCATCTCGAGAGTGGTGCCGACCCCCGTGTAGAACTCCACATTCACCAGGTGGATGTTCTTGCAGTCGAGCGCGTACGCCAGTCCCCCGGCGACGAACACGCCACCCCTGGCGATACTGAGGACAATGTCGGGCTCGTACCCGTCGTCGGCGATGGCCTGAGCAAGCTCACGGATCGCCCCGCCGAACTTCTCGTACGTCAGGTTCTCCCGTGCCTCACTCATCGCTCACACCTGCGTCCGGTGGAAGTTCATGTACGACCGCGACGCCGTGGGCCCACGCTGCCCCTGGTAACGGGACCCGTAACGCTCGCTCCCGTAAGGGAATTCGGCCGGCGAGCTCAGCCGGAACATGCACAGCTGACCGATCTTCATGCCCGGCCAGAGCTTGATGGGCAGCGTCGCGAGATTCGACAGCTCGAGCGTGACGTGCCCGGAGAAGCCGGGGTCGATGAACCCTGCGGTTGAGTGCGTGACCAGCCCCAGCCGCCCGAGGCTGGACTTCCCCTCCAGCCGCGAGGCGAGGTCGTCCGGCAGCGAGATGACCTCGTAGGTCGAGGCAAGGACAAACTCACCGGGGTGCAGGATGAACGGCTCATCCCCCTCCGGCTCGACCTTCCTGGTCAGATCCGTCTGCTCGACAGCAGGATCAATATGCGGATAGCGGTGGTTCTCGAACACCCGGAAGTAGCGGTCGAGCCGCACATCGATGCTCGAGGGCTGCACCATGAATTCGTCGTACGGGTCGATACGCACCCGTCCGGCGTCGATCTCGGCCCGGATGTCCTTGTCTGAGAGAAGCACGCACCGAGGATACGCAGAGCGCGCGGGCCCACCCCAATCGGGACAGCCCCCGCGCCCACTCCGACCGCCGCTTCCCCACGGCTTCCCTACGGCTACCGGCTACCGCTTGGCCGACCGCTCCGACTCCACAGGCACGACGCTGCGAAGCCGCGCACAACGCGGGCACCGGATGAGCCGCCCGGGCCCGATCCGATCGGCGCCGAGCTGCTGCATCGGGAACGAAGCGGTACTGAAGACGTGCCCCTCGGCACAGCGGACGACGGTGCGCTCCCTCAAGTCCATCGGGTCCCCTTTCCCAACAAAATGCGGACGAACGACCACATTAGGGGATGAACGGGACGCGCCCGCATGCGGCACTCCGACGGCACTCCGCACGCAACGGTACGCCTCAACTCCCGTACGCGGCAGCCGCATCCGGGTCGGCGACATCGACTGCATCCGCCCCCTGGACAGGGCAAAGACCCCGCGGCTAAAAACACCGGGGGCCAGCGATGGGGTACAGTGTGCGACGATGCGGTCGCCGGTCGACGGCCCGCCGCGCGGGTGTAGTTTAATGGTAGAACATGAGCTTCCCAAGCTCAGAGCGCGGGTTCGATTCCCGTCACCCGCTCCACGCAAAAGCCCCAGGCCAAGAGCCCGGGGCTTCTTTGTTGTCTAGACCACGCTAAGCGTCTCGTGCCAGATCCGTGCCAGATGCCTGATCGTCCGCGTCCTTCCGCTGCGCCCGGACCAGCTGGTCGAGCCCTGCAGCGACCTCCTTCTGCCGCTCCAGATCCGAGTGCTGATAGATCAGCGCGGCACGCTCCGTGGACTGCCCGGCCCGCACCATCGTGTCCTTGAGCGTCGCCCCGGATCGGGTCGTCAGCGTGTGCCCTGTGTGACGAAGATCGTAGAAGCGGAAGCCGTCTGGGAGCCCTACGACAGCGCGAGCCTTGCGCCACTTCCGCCCGAAGGTGGACCGACGTAACGGCTTGCCCTTCTCCCCCACGAACAGCAGTCCGTCCGGACCTCTTTCGGCGTACCAGTCGAGATGCCGCCGCAGCTCGACTCGCAGAAAGGCCGGCAGGGCAACGAGCCGCTTGCCCGCCTCGGACTTGGTCGGCCCCTCCGCCCGCTTGCCGGTGGTGAGCTCGGGCGCTGCCTGACGGACGCGAACCGTCAAGTTGTCGAGGTCCACATCCTTTCGGCGGAGCTCCGCCTGTTCCTCCGGTCGAAGCGGCCCGTACGCGCCGAGGTAGACCATCAGCCGCCAGCGCGGCCCGAGCGCCTCAGCGAGCGCGTCGACCTGGTCGACGGAGGCGACCGGCCGTTCGTCCGCGGACTCCTTTCCGGCTCCCCGGATCCGGCAAGGGTTCCGGCGGATCAGCTCATCCTCGAAGGCCGTCTCCAAGATGGCTTTGAGAAGTCGATAGCTCTTGGCGACCGTGGTCTCGGCACCTGTGGAGTCGAGACGTTCCGACCGCCAGCTCCGCACACCCGGCGCGGCGATCTCGTCGAGGTCCAGGGCTCCGAAGGTGGGCATGATGTGCAGCCGCAGCAACCGCCGATACAGCTCATCCGTCGTCGGCGCCAACCGACGCTCCTTGACCCAGCGGAGGGCGTAATCCCTGAAGTTGATCGCGCCCGCGTCTGGGTCCTGCCAATCCCCTCGGCGGATCTCGGTCTGCTTCTCAGCGAGCCAGTCGTCAGCGTCGCGGGCAGTCTCGAAGGTCTCGGATGCCGGCCGCATGACGCCGTCCGGGCCTGGATAGCGGGCCTGATAGCGCCCGGACGGCAGCTTTCGAACCGCGCCAAAGGTGCGACGCCTCCCTTTGCTGTTGGCCATCAGGCAGCCCTCCCGTAGCGGGAACGGCGGCGGCGGACCGGTTCGATGGTGTTGGCGTCGATGAAGGCCGCCAGCGCGCTCTCCGGGATGCGGACATGCCGACCGACCTTGACGAAGGTCACGCGCCGTTCGGCAATCAAGCGCCGGGGGAAGCGCTCGCTCGTGCCGAGCCGCTCGGCAGCCTGCGCGACGGTCAGAAGCCGCTCAGCCATGGGTGGGTTCTCCTTCCGTACCGAGGGCGGGGGCGAGCGAGGCGGATAGCCACTCCTCGCCGCGGGTCAGGCCGAATCCGGCGAACGCCCAGTGGGCCACGACGTAGGTCGTCTCCTCGTCCTGGTCGACCTCGACCGAACAGAACTCCTCGGGCAGAGTCGCGAGCGCTTGGGCGCGCCGCCACTCCGCTCGGGCATTACGCAGCGCGCCGAGGGTCGTCGAGTAGCGGCGCGTCTTGGTCGAGAAGTGGCCGCGGAAGCCGAGCATGTGGGCCCAGGCCCTCAGCCGCAGCTCAGCCAGGTCCTTGCGCGCGCCGAGCAGCCAGGCCGTGCGGATCATCTGCCGGGCGTGGTCCGTGATGCGCGCATGGGCGAGCTCGGCAAGGAACTTGATCGGCCGGTCCAGGGTCCCGGTCGCTGCCTCAGCGCCTTTGGTGGCGTACTTGGCGATGTAAGAGGCCACGGCGCGTTCCGTCAGTTCAGCCGGGCCCTCGAAGTCAGCCGAGCGGATCGGGCGTACGTCGAGCTGCCGACCAAACCTGAATGCGTGGGGCCGACCGTCGACCACGGGCCCGCTGACGGCCGCATGGCGAGCGGCGGCGCGGATCGCGTCGGTCAGCAGCTCAGCCGTTGCCCAGGTCGGAGGAGAGCTGTAGCTACCCTCCGGGCCGTCGAGGCGGATCACCGCGTGGAAGTGGACCGCGCCGCGCTTCTGGTACTCGGCCACCTTGGCGAAGGAGACTCGGGCGGCTTTCGGGAAGTCGCGCTGGGTGAGCCCGGCGCGCTTGGCGATCTCTCTGCGCAGATAGATGGAGAAGCGCCGCCAGAGCATCCCCGCGTGGGCATTCCACAGCACTGCGGCCTCGTAGTCGTACGTTGCCGGGTCGAGCGGCACGCCGAGTCCGTCGTCGTCCTGGTCGTGCAGGAGGCCGCACCGGCAGGGCCGTATCGTTCCGTGCCCGCCGGTCGGCCGGTTGTGGACGGGCCCGAACCCGGGCGCGGTGAAGGTGGCGAACCCGAGGTGATCAGGTGCGCGGTCGGGGCAGGCGGAGTGTCAGGCATTTTCGGGCGGAGCAGCACAGCGTTCTCCTCATCACTTGTTGGTGCCGTTGACGACGTCGACTCCGGAGCGCGTGCCGGACTCGATCGCCGGGGCGAGGAAGGTCTGAGAGAGCCAGAAGCCGAAGAGTGCGATCACGACGGCCACCCACAGGCGGACGCCGAGGAACTTGATCGCGGCCCAGGCGATGACGCCGAGGACGAAGACAAGGGGCAGACTCACGGTCACGGGAGGCTCCTCAGCGGACGGAACAGCGGTGAGTACGGGCAGCCAGCTCGGCGGCGGCGCGACTGTCGAAGTCGGTGGAGAAGCCGCAGCGAGGAGCCGTGCAGGCGGCGGCGTGCTTCTCGCGGCCCCGGCCGTCGTAGTACGTGCCGACCTGGACCGGGCCGACGCGGATCACGCGTCGGAAACGCGGCTGTGCGGGCATGAGTGGGTCCCTTCCTGGGTGAGTTGGGAGGTGTGGTCGATGAGCCAGCGGCGGATCTCCGCGGCCTCCTGCTCGTCGGCGCTGATGATCACCGGCTCTGCCAGGAGCACGGCTTCAACGAAGTGGTTCTGGCGGGTCAGTTCGGCCGCGCGCTTGAGCGTGCGGAGCGTGGACGGACGCAACGGCATTTCCTTGTCGGTCAGGTGAGTTCGGCGGCGATGGCCTCGGCAAGCGGCATCGGGACACCGAGCCGTGCGCGAAGGGTGGCGGTGTCGATCAGCGATCCCGTGCGGGTGCGGTGTTCCGCCGCGACCTTCCGGGCGTGGTCGACGAGAGCGGCCGGGAGCTGGCCAGGCGCGCGGGGTTCTTCGGGAGTCGCGGGCAGCGCGGGCGCATCCAGCTCGTCAGCGGGCAGTGGGGCCGGTTCGTCGACGGCTTCCGTACACTCGTTGGCCCCGTGGGCGAGCAGCGTGCCGCCGAGGAAAGCGACCGCCGGCCAACCCGCCACGGTGATGCGGAGCCAGGCCGGAACGTTGTCGACGTCGAGCAGTCCCGCGGTGGCCACGTTCGCTCCGAGGCTCGCGGCGATGGCCACCAGGAACCACGACCAGCCGGCGGCCCTGGAACCCCCCGACCGCAGCCGCTTCCAGGCAGCGACCATCAGCAGATCGACGCTGACCGGATAGGCCCACGCCTTCCAACCGTCCTCGCCAGCTGCCACGGCCAGGTCATGAAGGTGCGCGAACGAGAGCGCGGCGGCGATGACCGCCTGGATCAGGACGGCGTCGACACGGACGGGCAGCGCACGCACGGCAGGACCTCCGGTTTCGGGCATGGCGGGGTAGGGACTCGGCGCGATGCGGTCACGCCGGCCGAGGGATTGAGCGCGCTCAGTCCGCCGGACTCAGCTCGGCCGAGGCGTACGGCCGGAAGGCCTCCAACGCCGGTATGTGCGGGGCGAGATGGGCCGAGTCACGGCAGGTCGCCGCGGCACCGGCGAGGGAGAGGTACGGCGTGCGAATGCGGGACCAGCCGCCTGACGAGTCACCGACGACCGCCAGCCCAGGCACTTCGGGGGCGATGGCGGACGCGACGTACACCGCCTCAGGAGCGATGTCGCCGAGCGCCATCTTGGCCGACGCCTCGTCGTTCACCCGGTGGCACACGCGGCCTGTGAGCTGGGCCCGGAGCATGGTCGCCCCCTTGCCCAGTTCGGCCCCGAAGCGCTGCCCGCAGACCTCCAGATAGATGCCCGCGGCCCGTCCGAGCTGAGCGAGACGGATCAACTGAGTGACCATCCCGTCGCGCCGTTCCTCGTCCTTGCGTGTGGCGACGAGGAAGAGTTCCGCGACCTCGTCGACGAAGAGCACGATCGGGGCGGGTCGTTCGTCGTACGGCAGGCCCCATATATCGGAGGTGATCTCCTCGTTCGGGACGCCGGGCGCGATGCTCTGCCGGGCCCGGATGAGGTCGTACCGGTCCTCCATCTCCTGTACGAGTACGGGCAGCAGCTCGGCGGCCTCATCGGGGTCCGTGGCCAGGGCCGAGAGCCGAGGCGCGAAGGGAGCGAGCTCCACACCGCGCTTGCAGTCGATGCCGACGAGCGCCACGGGCTGAGCCGCCAGCGCCGCCAGCAGGTTGCGAAGGAACATGGACTTCCCCGAGAGCGTGGCTCCGAGGACCAGTTGGTGAGGGATGGCCCGGTAGTCGCGTACGAACGGCGTCGCGTCCTCCCGCAGTGCCACGGGTACGGCGAGAAGGCTCCTCTCCACCCGACGCGGCATCTTCACGTCCCGCAGCACGTCGAAGCCTACGAGCAGCAGCTCGACGACGCCCGGCTTGACGCTCCGGACGTGCACGGCGTGTACGCCCCAGGCGTGCCTGAGCCGTTCGCACGAGGCAGCCACGTCGGCCGGCTCCTGTCCGGGGGCGAGGCGGAGCCGTACCCGGAGCCCCGTCGCGGTCGGGCGAACCAGGCCGCGACGGGGAGGGACTGGGCATACCTCGCGACGAGTGGTCGCCCTGACTGCAAGCGCCCGCAGACGGGACGGCGGAACCGTGAGCCCGCACGCATCCATGGTGGAGCCATATGAGACCAGCAGCCGGGCGGTCGAGAGGGGCAGGCCGACCATGGACCAGTAGACCGTGGGGTGAGCCTTGCGGGCGTAGGCCGCCCCACCAACGGCGGTAAGTGCTCCCCCGAGTTCGGCGAGCGTCACCAGGTCAGCCACGGGATCAGCCCTCCTGCCCGGCTGGGTACGCGCCGGGAGCGATCGCAGTCGCACGGAAGGCGATGCCGTGACGAGCCTGACCGTTGAAGACGCTCTCCCACGGCCGGGCGACCAGGCCCGGCAGCGAGACGGGCGCACCCACGGCGAGCCCGTCCATGACGCCGCTCTGCGGAACGGTCACCGAGATCAGGGAGGACTCCCCCTGGTCGATGTAGACGACGCCGATCGTCATCAGACCCTCGCCCGTTACGGCGTCCTTGGCGATCTCACCGGTCTGCCGGTCTCGCAGCTTCGGCGCCGGAGCTTCCGTCATCAGGACCGTTGCCGTCGAGGCGTCGATTCGCATCACACGCACTGAAATTTCTCCTCTGTGTGGACACCTGTCAACCTGACAGGTTGACTTAGCAGGTTCGAAGTTAGGGATGCCAGGTTGACTTGTCAAGTGATTCAAGTGGCTTGCTGGATGGATCAGTTGGTGGATCTCAGGCGAGCCGATACGTGTCTTCGAGTTCCTGCCGGTCCGCCGGCAGCAGCACATCGGTCACCTGGAGGGCCTGCCCGGACGCATCGAAGGCCACGACGAGCACGCTGAGCAGCGGGTCCCCGGCAGCCATGCCGAGAAGATCGCCCTCCTCCTTGGTCGCCAGGCGAGCCGAAACGCGCTCCGTCACGTGGTCGAAGCGCACGCGCTTCCGCGACTCCAGGTGCTCGCGGAGGCCGCCCTGAATAGGCGCGGGACCGGCAAGGTCCGTACCGTCGACCAGACTTGCAGGGAAGTACGACGAGGCCAGCTCAAACGGTTCGCCCTCATCTTCGATCAGCAGCCGCCGTACGAGGACCTTGGCCCGCTTGGGTACGCCGAGCAGCGAAGCCACACGCGGAGGCACGGGCACTTCTCTCACCTCGACCAGGCGGCCCGCAGCTTGGGACTCGTCGCGCTCCACCACTTCGCGACCACGCCGGATCTTCTGCTCGACGGCTTCCGGCTGGCCGCGCACGATGGTGCCGTACCCCTGGCGGGACTCAAGCCAACCGTCCCGCTTGAGGAGTTCGAGGGCCCGAACGACCGTCGGCCGCGACATGCCGAAGGCTTGAACGAGCTGGTTCTCGCTCGGGATGACGGTGCCGGGCGGGTACGTTCCGTCCTCGATCCGACCTTGGAGCGTCTGCGCCAGCCGCACGTACTTCGGTGCAGCCACTTCGTACGCCATAGCCCCGCCTAGTCGGAATTCGCCAAGTCAACCTGTCAACCAACCTACTCACGTGAGTAGGCAGTGGCCACCCATGGCACGGAACTTCTGCGGAATCCGGTCGCGGCTCAGCGCTTCCATGCCCCGTCGACCTGGAACGACACCAGAGTGCCACCGAAGGGACTGGGCCCGGCGCTCCATGAGTCCGACAGCTCATTGACCAGGCAGAGTCCGCGCCCGTGCGCCTCGTATGCGGTCGGCTGCCGCATCCTGACGTGCGCGGGGAATCCGGGATTGTGGACGTCGACCCGCAAGGCCTCATTCACGCGCCACCACTCGACGCGCACCCGCCACTCGTCCTCCGCTTCCCCGTACAGGATCGCGTTGGTGACGAGTTCGGAGATCATCAAGACGCAATCGTCGAGCGAGCACGACAGGTCGTACGGATCCAAGAACTTCCGAAACCATCGCCGAGCTCGGGCGACCGATTCGGGTTCCGGGTAGAGGGTCATGCGACCGATCGAGACCGGGCCGGAGCCCGTTTCGTCGCGCCGGTCATCGGCATCAGTCATGCGCTTCGCTGCTCCCTACCGGTGCCGTCGCAGTCGAGACAGCGCCGCTTGGACGTAGTGCGAGCGCGACCGTCAGCCGCGGAGGCTGCCAGGGCGGAGCGGGAACCTACGCGCTTCCAGCCTTGGCCCCGGCAACCCACGCATGGCGCATGCGCGTTGCGCGCTAACCCTGCGCCGTCTTTGATCACGTCCGCACTCCCTTCCAGTAAGTGGCCTTAGCCACTTACTGGATAGTGGCATTGGCCACTTGGGGCGCGCAAGTGGTTCGGAGACAGCGCCACAGGTTTCTACGTGATCGGGTAGCCCTGCTCGAAGGCCCAACGCCCAGGCGGGTACGTCGCTTCGTCGAACTCCAGAGGACGATCCTGCATGTCAAAGACGATGTGATGCACGATCAACACAGGCGAGTCGGGAGGCAACTTGAGGTCGGCCGCCTCTTCCTCGGTGGCCACTCGGGCGCACATCCGGTCCTCGGCGTAGCTACCTTGACGTCCCGTCATACTCTCGACGTACATCAACGTGCCCTCCCGAATCCGGTCCGGCTCCAGGAGCTTGGGCGCCCGCTCGCCGACCATGGCGGCGAACCACGAGGTAGAGAGCGTGATCGGTCCGGACTCGTTGTTGGTCACCCGCCGGCGATGCACGGCACGGCTGCCGGGTGCCAGGTTCAGCGCCTCGGCGACGTAGTCGGGGGCACCCAGCCAGCCCGCCGAAGTGATGACCGCGTACTCGCCCGGCGTATAGATCTTGCCCGTCTGCCGGGCACGGCCGTACAACTCACGTGCACGCCGGTTTACTTGCAGACCGCGGACGTACGTCCCCGATCCCTGCCGCTTCTCGACCAGGCCCTGATGACTCAGGGCTTCCAGCGAGCGCGCAGCGGTCGGCCGCGACACGTTCCAGTCGGCCGCCAGCTGCCTCTCCGACGGAACCTCATCCCCCGGCCGCAAGTCACCGCGCAAGATCTGATCGCGGATGTGATGCGCGATCTGCAGGTACTTGGGCTGGGTCTCTTCGATCTGCGGCATCCGAGCCCCTTCCCTAAGTGGCTATTACCTCTGGCCACTATAGGGTGAGTGGCCAGGCACCTAGCCCGTACGCTGACGCGGGTGACGCGCTTGATCGTGGCAGCAGGTGGAGGGGGCGACGCAGTCGCCGCCTCAATGCTCGACGCCGCCCTGTACGGCGACGAGGGCCCAGCGGTTGTCTTCACGTACGCGTGGGATCGCCTCCTGGTCGACCCGGTCCCGGGCCCCCGAGGTCCCGCGAGCTTCACCGGCCTGCGACCTCTGACTAGAAGCGTCCAGGTGGTACCCGGCGAGGCTCGTCCGGTAGCTCCCGCAGGCTCGACCCTCCCGCGGCTCGCCGCGGAGCTCCCGCAGACCTTCGCCCTGATCGATCCGCACCACGGTGCCGAGGGCATCACGCGTCAGCTCGAAGAACTCATCCAGCACCTGGAGCCGGAGTCGATCGACCTGCTGGACGTGGGAGGCGACATCCTCGCCCGCGGCGACGAGCCGACGTTGCGTAGCCCACTCGCGGACGCCCTCACGCTCGCGGCTTGCTGCCAAGTCAACGCCCCCGTACGCCTCCTGGTCGCAGGCCCCGGCCTGGACGGCGAGATCCCAGCCGAGGACCTACGCGACCGCACGGGCCCCATTCTTCTGACCCTGACGGCTGAGCACGTGGAGCCGGTCAGCTCGGTCCTGGAATGGCACCCCTCGGAGGCAACGGCCATGCTCGCCGCGACAGCCCGAGGAGTCCGCGGCCTGTGTGAAGTCCGCGATGCCGGCCTCCCGGTCCCCCTCACCGACGAGGGCCCCACCATCCACGAAGCCGAACTGGACGACGCTCTCACCCGCAACGAGCTCGCGCGCGCCATCCTTGCCACGGAAACACTCGACGAGGTCGAGCAACACAGCCGCGAAATCTGCGGCTACTCCGAAATCGACTACGAACGCAACAAGGCCAGTTGGTTCGGCACCCAGCCGGAGCAGAAGCTCGACCCCGAGACCACTCTCCGCCAACTCGACCAGTTCGAAGCAGAGGCCCGCGCCCGCGGAGTCACCCACACAACGTTCCGCCGCCTCACCGAAGCACTCGAACTCAACGGCAAGCAGCGCCAGGACCTCAGAGCTCTCCTGCTCAACAGCCGCCCGGAGCAGTACCAAGCCCCACTCTGGCACATCCCACCCAAGGGCTGAGTAACAACTTTCTCTACGGGTTCAAGGCGGCTCGCTCCGCTCGCCGCGCGGCTCCGGCTCCAACGCCGGCCGCGCGACTAGAGCAAGCACACCAGATGCGGTGGACGGTAGCCCGCTGTGGCTGGGGCCGGTCGGCTCCACGGCTCTAGGCAGCCACCATGGGGCGAGCCTCGAAGATCGGGGCCCACATCGGGCTATTGCGGGCAGGTCCAGAGACTGCCCGATTCGCGACCAGCGTACGGGCCCCGATCTCTCGCCCCATGGCAGCTCCAGCCCAAAGCCGCTCCCGCCGACCTCATCGGGCCCGTGTGCGATCGTCACGCCTCCCAGGTACGTTGAGCCGTCAGCCGAGGGGGAACGCTCGCGAGGGAGCGCCCCGCAACGCGTGGCTGCGGGGCGCCGATCCACTTTCACAACGGGCCCTAGTGGGGTTTAGTCGACCGTCTGCCCGTCGTACATACCGCCTCTGCAGGTCGGGAGCACGGGCGTCGACCGATCGATCGTTCCGCCGCCGTCCGTGCACTCACCCGGGGTGACGCTGGCCGGGGTGACGCTGCCGGCGGTGGCGGTGGCGGTGGCGGCGCCTGTGAGGCCGAGTCCGGCGAGGGCTGCCGTGGCGAAGACTGCGGCGAGGATTCGTCGAATGCGCATTTGGTTCGCCTTTCACAGATTGCCTCGGTTGGGACACTACTCAGCCAATTGTTCATCCATGTGGGCGACACGTCATGTTGGGCCGTTCGGTTGACATTGCTGTCGGGTGCGGGGTCGGTGACGCGACCCGTCAGAGCGGATGGAAGCCCGTGCCACATCCGTGCCAGAAAGAGCGGATCCCAGCGGTCAAGAGCAGTCAAGCGCGACGCCTCGCGATTAATCACCAGAGGCCGTTTGCGCTGGTCAGCGTCAACCCCCTCCGTGACGGCCCGGTGATTCCCAAGCTCAGAGCGCGGGTTCGATTCCCGTCACCCGCTCCAATAGATAAGGCCCAGGTCAGGGACCCCAACCCGGGCCTTTGTGTTGTCCAGACCGATTCAGGCGCCGCGCACCACTTCCGCACCACTTGAACCCTCTTCCGGCTGGGCAGAACCCTTCTTCCGCGCGGCCCGGACTGAGTGCTGGTCGATCAGCGCGGCGGCGAGCAACTCCCGCATGCGTTCCGTGTCCTGCGGCGCGCTCAAGCCGCGCTTGGGCAGTATCAGCACTCCGGCGCCCCATACATCTGGGGTGAGTAGCACGAAGACCCGGCGACCCTCGACGCAGCGCCCGTAGAACTCCCAGCCTGTGTGGTTCGTATGGCGCTCGGACACAGTGCCGATCCCTGATTGGTCGACCGTGACGCGATGTTCGCCCAGGTGCCTGGCATATCCGAGCAAGCCCAGAGCCATCAGCCAGCGGCACGCGATCATGATGACGATGACGGTCACAGTGAACCGCAATACCCCCAGGGCAGGGGAGTCGATGCCCTTGGCCGCAACGTTGATCGCGATCACCAGGCCGAGGAAGATGCCCACGACCCACAGGACGCGATAACCCCACCGGCCAACCGGACTGTGCCGCATCTGAAGTTTCAACCCGTCGGATATCTCCCGCAGTGTCACCGTGTACGTGAACTGCACGGATACGTCGGCGGTCATACGTCCTCCCCAGAGCTGATGGACAAGGGATCGTACTGGTAGGCGATCAACGGCTACTCATCCCACCGCAGCCAGATTGCAAGTCTCGGTGAGACCTGCAGGCCAGACACTTCGGGGGCCGCCGGGAACGCCCTACCTCCTGGTCCTAGTACACGTCTCCCACGCGGATGCCAGCCGGGTTGCGCGGGTCGGTCGCCCAATGTGCCAGGGGTGACCTCGCAACCGCCCGGACGCAAACGGCCGTGCCAGACCAGTGCCAGATCGGTCGGCAAACGACGGTCAGCGACGGGGCCGACGTCCGGCCGAACACTCCGGCAGGAGCACGCAATGCTGCAGCTCAGGCAGCACACATGCCACCCCACCCCTCGTGATTCTCAAGCTCAGAGCGCGGGTTCGATTCCCGTCACCCGCTCCACTACGAAGGCCCAGGTCATAGACCGGGTCTTGCTTGTTGTCTAGACCCTTCAAGGGTCGCCGTAACCTCCGCGTGCCCCAATTCACCGAAATGCCTGGCCGGAGGGCTGCTGACGCACCACGTACGAGCCGGAGTCGGCGATCGTCTCGGATGGCGAGACGCAGCTTCTGCCCTGCGTCCCTCGTCGAGGGCTTTTGACGGCTCCGCCTCGGCGTCCCGGCCGGGTTCGCCTTGAGAAGTTCGCGGTCGTAGCCGGGCAGTGGATCAGCGCAGACGGCCCCCGCAGGAACTTGCGGGGGCCGTCTGCTGCTGGTCAGCTCTGCAGCTCTCGCTTGGAGTTCTTGACGATCGACACGACCGGGTTGTCCGGCAGGGGCTTGCCGGGGTCCTTCACGGTGAGCTCAGTGGGCCACGACGTGCCGGGGTAGAGGGCGACCGCGCCGGTGTCCAGTCGTACCGTCGCGTCGAATCCGCCCGGCCCGGTAATGCGTACCTCGACTTGGTAGAAGGCACGCTTCTTGCCGCTGTTGGTGATGCTCAGCGGCACCGTCAACGATCCCCCGTCACGACGGGGCTTGAAGACCGTGACATCGCCACTCACAAGGGCTGGCTGTCCGAACTCCTCACTGCCTTGAGCCGTGCCTGTCGGTGTGCTGCGGGTGATGGGGTCGCCGCTGGCAGCCGCAGCCCGCCGCTCATTGATCGCGGCGCTGATGCGATCCTGCGCCACAGACTGAGATGACGACGGCGTGGGCGCAGGCGTCGCCTCGACAGACTTCGAAGGCGACTCCGCCCCTGCCGCTGGCTCTGTCGATCGACCGACAGACGGGGGCCCACTGGGCGCAAATGAACCGGGCGGGCCGTCGGCCGTTCTGTCGCTGCCCCCGTCCCCTCCAGTGAGAGCAACGACTGTTCCAGCTGCTATTGCCGCTGTCAGCACCAGGGCTCCGCCCCAGGCGACAGTCCGACGGCGCGGCGCGGGCCGCCGCCTAGTTGCACGAGAAGGCATATTGGGAGGTGTAGTTGATGAAGTTCGACAACTTTGCGGTGACGGTGGCGCACACGGGGTACTTGGTGTAGACGGGGCCGGCGTACTCGCTGAAGGTGCCACTGTCGGTGTCGCACTTGGTGCCCGGATACCCGTCGCAAACCTTCGCCGTCATACTCTGGGCTCTGCCCGTGTTGTTGTCGAAGATGAGGCACCCGCCTGCCCGACTGTTGTAGGTAAACACAGTTGCAAGGCGCTGGCTGGGGTCCGTACCCACCGGCAGGGGTATGGCCTTGTTCAATGTGTATCCCGAGCCGCACGCGTTCGCTGCAGCCGCGACTTCCCCCGGGTTGGCCGCGGCGAACTCGCGAGTCTCCTTGGACGCCTCGACGGACATCTTCACGTCGGTGCCAGCGGGATCCTCAGCGGCATACGCCTGAGGCGCAGCGACAGCCAGGGCAGCGAGCGTGGTTGCGGCAACCGCTAAGCGAGTGGTGGATCTGGCAATGGCCAGCATGTAGTTCCCCCCTCATGGATGCACCAAGTGCAAATGAATAATCTTGACCGGATTGGCAAGAGGCCGTTGAAGGTTGCCCGGACTTCCCAGACCCCCAGTCCGCGGCGTGCGCCCTCTCACGACCAGACGAGAGCCTAGGAGGCGCTCGCGCCGTCCCCAAGGGGTCTAGACCGGCCATCGGCTCCCTAGTAGCAATTGCAGCTACGGAGAGCTACGTAGCGCACCGGCGCTCTAGCCATATGCGAGCCATATGCGGCATTTAGACCGCTGAGTGTCACCTGGAGCCACACGAAGCAACGGGACATGTCCTGCATCACATGCCCACCAAGGGGCTTCCTGCCACCACCCCCGCCACGTTTCGACGATCTCGCTAGCCAAGCCGGCGCTCCATATGGGGATTTGACACTTAATTCCCCTCTGGCTCAGCGCGCGACGACGAACAAAGCTCGACGTCCACTTCCTGGGCTCGCCGGATACCTTCTGCACGTTGAGGTCGGAAATGGACGCAACCACCCTTTGTCGTGGTGGATACATCCACGCGCAGTGATCGCGGTTGCACCCTTAGTGATGCGGATGCGCCCGGCCCGGAAGATGCACCACCCGATCCGGCACACGTGGACCACCGCTGCCGATCTCCTGGCCGGCACCGACACCTACGCGGAACGCTTCTACCGGACGGAGTCGCTGTGAAGATCATCGCCCTCGAAGGGCCCTCGTACACCGGGAAGCGACCGTGCACCGCGTGCCAGGGCGAAAGCCGGACCGGCCCGTACCGTGGAACAACTCCATACGCACCGGTCTCGTCGACGGAACGGTCCTCGACCCCGCCGACGACCGCCCCAGCCCGGACGCCGACAGGTACAAGATGTGGATACGGCTCCTCAATGACAACGCGTTCAACGTCCGTACCGTGGCGCACGTCCATATCTGGTCCGCCGACGGCAAGAGCGGTGACGGGGAAGAGACTCCGATACGCCGCCCGGGCCTCGACTACACCGACACAGAGATCTACGAGGTGTTGCGCCGCTACCAGGGCCCGTTGGAGCCCGCGTTCAGTGACGCGACGCTCCGCATGCCGCTGTACGCGATCTTCGAGAAGTACAACCGCCTCATTCGCGATTCCTGACAGGTCATGATCATGACATCCGACCCTTGGCAAGGGCACGACTTCGCAGCGCTGCTCTCCATCCTGGTCGCCGGTGCGGCGACCGTGCTGGGCCTCACCGCGTACCTGTGCTCACGGTTCACACGACAAGCCCGCGAGCAGTACACCCAGTTCGCCGTATGGCGGGACGTGTCCCTGGCGACGGCCGCCGTAGCGCTCGCCCTCTACCTGTGGGGGTGTCTCCACGTCCTCTTCCTCGAGGACCAGGAACAGGCCGAGGAGTGCGAGCGGCAGCGCCCCGAGGGAACACCAACCCTGGTCGGCCGCAGAGGCGACTTCATCCCGCTGCGGCTCGTGTGCGAGGCGTCGGACGGCCGCGACTACTCCGTCATCATCCCCGACTACATCAATCCGACCGTCGCCGTCCTGCTGCTGCTCACGCTCGCCTGCGCCCTCACCTCCGCCCTTCTCCACCACAAGCAGGGCACGACAACACGGAAGAAAGGCTGACCTGTTGAGCCCCACCGACATGACCCGCAGACACGCCCTCACCGCTGCGGCCGGTGTCACCGCCGCCGCGAGCCTCGCCTCCACCAGTTTCCTCGCCACCCCGGCCGTCGCCGCGCCGCAGCCCCTCAGGAACGACGAACTGAAGGAGGCGCTGCGCCGCGTCGAAGCGCGGCGCCGCCGCCTTCTCACCGGCCGGCCGTCCGCCAACCGGTGGGAGATGCAGAAGGCAGTCGACGACGGCGGTGACATCGTGACTCGTGACGTGCCGGGCACCGGCCTGAACGTCTCCGTGCGCATGGGAGACACCGAAACGGTCCTGGTCCATGTGATCCGGCGCTTCCACTACGAGGTCGACGCCCTCGGCCTGCACGGCGAACCGAACCCGGTCGAGGGCTGGGTGGCACCCTCGGCGGTCCGCGACAGCCGGCTCCCGGAGTCGAACCAGGCGTCCGGCACCGCTGTCGTGATCCGGCCGGACTTCTACCCGCCCGGCGTGCGGGGCGGCTTCACCACAGGACAGCAGCTGATCATCCGCGACATCATCGCCGACACCCGACGACCGCCGCCCCTACGAGGGCCTGTTCTACCTCACCGTGCGTCCGGGCGACGCACGTCTGGAGCGGGTCGCGGCCAAGATCCGGGCCTGGGACGAAACTCCGGGCGCGGGTGCCGGGGTGGTACCCGACGTGACGGAGCCCTCCCGGCGCCGTCGGGCGGCCCGCTACCGCTGAGCGGTCCGACGCCCGACGCGCCCGTCCCGGCAGGGTTCTACCCTGCCGGGACGGCGTCCTCGGGTGAAAGCGCGGCGAGATCGAGGCGCCTGACGGTCGAAGCCCACGTCAGGCGGCATCTCGCGTGCCCGCCCAGCAGCAGCCGGGCCGCCCCCGGGACTGGCTGCGCGCTCGGGGCCGTTCACCTCAGCGCCGCGACGAGCCGTGCCGCTCCTCGCTGCGGGAGTGGGGGAACTGGGCCCGGTACAAACCCGCGTAGGGCCCGCCGCGATCGAGCAGCTCGGAGTGTGTGCCCTCCTCCATGATCCTGCCGTGGTCCAGGACGACGATCCGGTCCGCGTTCCTGACGGTCGACAGCCGGTGCGCGACGATGAGGACCGTCCGCCCGGCGACGAGCCGGGTCAGCGCCTGCTGGATCAGCGCCTCGGAGTGGGTGTCGAGCGCCGAGGTGGCCTCGCTCAGGACCAGCACGCGGGGGTCGCGGATGAGGGCGCGGGCGATGGCCAGTCGCTATCGCTGGCCGCCCGACAGCCGCGCCCCGCGGAGGCATCCATCCCCGCAGCTCCCGTCTTCGTCCGCAGCGGACCGTGCGCCTGGGACGATGCGGCCACCCGCCAGGCATCACCGCCCAGCCCCGGAAGAACCTCGCCCTCTGCGGCGTGACCAGCGAGACCGTCGTACTGCACACGGCACTTGACGCCATCGCCGCAGGCTTTGAGGTCTCCGTGCTCCTCGACGCCTGCGGTGGACTCTCGCCGCGCACCGAACAGGCCGCCTTCCACCAGATCGAAACGGCCGGAGGTCGGATCACCAGCGTCGCCAGCTTCGCCACCGACCTGGTACGCGACTTCACCACCCCGACGGGACGCGAGGTCATCGCGGCCCTGCACGGTCTGGCCCAGCAGCCTGCGGCCGAACCGGCAAGGTAGCCACCACTGCATACCACGGCCTGACAGGGCTCCTGTTGGGCCGCTAGTGATCTTCGTGTGCTGCTGCGCGATGTATGCCCGTCCCCGCAATTCAGCGCGCGCCGCCAGCCCGCGACATCACGCGGCGTAGCTCAGTAGCAGCGGGGCAGGGTGCCGCTCTCCTTGGTGAGTTTGGTGCTGTGAGCCCAGCCTTCGGTGTTCGTCCCATCGATACGGGCGTAGATCCACTTGTTGCCGTAGGCGTTGGTGATGTAGCAGTGGTAGTAGAGCTTCACACCGGTCTTGACCACGGTCACGTTCTGGCATTCCGCGTACGGCCCGGTGTAGAGGTGGGACGTCTCGGCCAGGTAGCCGTAGCCGTCGCTGCGGTTCTCGTGGCCCCAGCCGGTGCAGGCCGTCGACACCGGGGTGGGCTCCTTCACCGTCGGGCTGGGCTTGGTCTTTGGGGAGGCCGACGGGCTCTCGGTCGGCTTGTCGCCTTCGACGCCGGGCTTCTTCGTGGGGCCCAGCTCCTCGTCCTCGTGACCGTCCGGCTCCTCCGAGGTCGACGGCTTCGAGGACGTTCCGGGAGAACCGGCGGACGACGGGGTGCTGCCCCCAGTCGGCCGGTGGCTGCCCGCCGGGGAGCTGACCTGCGCGCCGCCCGTGGTCGTGCCGCCCTGTTGGGCAGTCAGGGCGTAGGTGATTCCGCCGCCTGCGGCGAGGAGCACGACGGCGGCCGCTGCCGCGACGACGGTGCGGTTGCTGCGGCGCTGTGCGCGACGGGCTGCCGTCCGGCTCGTCTCGGGAGCGGGGACTCCGGCGGGGCCCGCGACCGGCGCGCCGTGCGGCGGCAGGTCGGGCTGCGCGTAGCCGGCGTGCGGAGGCTCAGGCTGGGGGAACAGCGGGGGACCGAACCCGGGGGCAGGTGCGGCGGCGGCCGCCGCCCCGGGACCCACCGTGGGAGCGGGAGCGGGAGCGGGAGCGGGAGCGGGTGTCGGCGTCGGAGCGGCGGATGGGAGGTGCACCGTCCCGCCCGAGGCGACGCGCTCCAGCATGCCGCGCGCCTGTTCCGCGGTGGGCCGGTTCCCCGGCTCCTTCGCCATCAGCGCCTGGAGCACCGGCGTGAGCGGTCCCGCCCGGCGGGGCTCCGGCAGGGGCTCGGTGACGATCGCCGAAAGGGTGGACCACGCGGACGTGCGACGGAACGGCGAAGTGCCCTCCACGGCTGCGTAGAGCATCATGCCGAGCGACCAGATGTCCGACGCGGGACCGGGCTCCCTGCCCTGCGCGCGCTCCGGCGGCAAATAGTCGAGGGAACCGACGAGTTGACCGCTCTGGGTCAGCTTGGCCATGGCGTCGTCGCCGGAGGCTTCCATGCTGGCGATGCCGAAATCGGTGAGCACGACCCTGCCGCCGTGCTCGATCAGCACGTTTCCCGGCTTGACGTCCCGGTGGAGTACGCCGGCCCGGTGCGCGGCGTCGAGCGCGTCCATCAGCTTGGCGCCGATCGCCGCAGCCTCGTGCGGCTCCAGAGTGCCGCGCTCCATCAGCACGTCGTCGAGCGAGGGCCCGTCGACGAGTTCCATGACGATGACCGGGAGGCCCTGCTCCTCGGTCACGTCGTGCACAGTGACCACGCCGCTGTGCCGGATACGGGCGGCGGCCTGCGCCTCCCGCTGCATCCGGGTCCGCACGTCGGCCAGTTCGGCTGCGGAGGTGTCGGTGAAAGCCCGCAGGACCTTGACGGCGACCTCTCGGTTCAGGAGTTCGTCCACCGCCCGGGCGACCACTCCCATACCGCCGCGCCCGATCACGGAGGTCACCCGGTAACGCCCCCCGAGTACCTTGCCCGTCAGCTCTCCGCCATGCGCTTCCCCCGCCGTCACCGCACGCTCCGTTCCGTGGTTGTTCGTGAACCATCAATCCGAAGTCCTCAAGGGTAGAGGCAGGGGCGTGAGGGGAAGGCGGCGGCCGTGCACAAGTAGGTGGCTGCCCATCAGGGTTGTCGCCCATGGCGGGCACGGCGGTCCCTGGCCGTGCGTCTCGGCTGGCGTCAGATGTCAGAGCCGGGTGCCAACTTCCGCCGTCCAAGGGAAAAGCGCAGACGACGGGCCCGGGGGAAGCCCCACTAGCTCAGCAATGACGCAGGATGCGTCTGCACGGCGAGCGCACCAGATACGCACCAGATAGGGCAGCGTTCACCGGCCAACCACGGTCACAAGGCGAGGCTGGAGCACACCCCGATTCGTGTCGTTTCCACAGGTCAGCAGGTATGTCCGCCCCCTCCTTCTGACGCTCGCAGTCTGAGTGCTGGTAGATCAGCGCTGCCTTCTCCGACGACTGTCCGGCGCGCACCATCGTGTCTTTGAGCGTGGCTCCGGACCGTGTGGACAGCGTGTGCCCGGTGTGGCGAAGGCCGCAGAAGCAGAAGCCGTCCGGGAGGAGCGCCGGAAGGGAGCGTCCTTCTCCCCTACGAACAGCAGTCCGTTACGAACAGCAGTCCGTCCGGCTCCTTCTCCGCGGACCAGTCGACATGACGTCGAAGGTCCGTGTGCAAACCCCGGCAGAACGACGTACCGCCTGCCTGCCTCTGACTTCGTCTCAGGTTGAGCGGTGTCACGCCGCGGTTTCCGCGCCGCTGAGAGGGATGACGCGAGCCGTGGCGCTGGCGACTGCGATCACCATGTCGTCCGAGTCGGACAGCGAAGCTTCCAGGTAGGCGATATCACCCACCCGATGCACCACGCGGCCGTTCCCGAAGAGCCGCCCTGGGCGGACCGGGCGGAGGAAGGACACCTTGAGCTCCATGGTGGACTGGAACTGGTCGGGCTGGAGTGTGGCGAGAAGAGCAGGGCCGACCGTGTCGTAGAGCATCGCGGCGAGAAAGGCCCCCAGCACGTTGCCCGTCGGATTGGTGAAGTCCTCGGTCGCGTTGAACGCCAGACGAATCGTACCGTTCTCGACGTCCGCGTCGATGAATTCCAACCCCAGGGTGGCCGCCGCACGCGGCAACGGCGAGCGCCCGTCCACTGCATCCCAAAACAGGCCGGATCGTCCGCTCATCACATCTCCCTGGGCGCGACCGTCTGGTGCCGTCCTCCGTCCATCCTTTCCTCTGCGGTCCCTTTCATCTGTCGGTCACCCATGTCGGCTCACCCGGACGGCGCCACACGCGAACAGAGGGGCACGACCGGTCAACCTTCGGTGAGACCAGTCAACGTTCGCTGAGCCGGGGACCAGAACAACACCCCGGGCCCCGGCGAGGGGCGCCCGGGGCGTGTGATGCTGCAGCCGCGGGGGCACCAGCAGTCCCGGCCAGGCACTCGGTTATGCGAACTGGCCGGGCCGGTAGTCGCCGTTATGCGAACTGGCCGGGCCGGTAGTCGCCGGCGGGCTGCTGGATGATGACGTTCGCCCGGTTGAAGGCGTTGATGAGGGCGATCCCGCACACCAGGGCGGCCAACTGCTCCTCGTCGTAGTGCTTGGCGGCGTTCGCCCATGCCTCGTCCGTGACCCCACCGGCCGCATCCGCGATGCGGGTGCCCTGCTCCGCCAGCTCCAGCGCGGCCCGCTCGGCCTCGGTGAAGACCGTGGCCTCCCGCCACGCCGCGACCAGGTTGAGACGTACCGAGGTCTCACCGGCGGCGGCGGCGTCCTTGCTGTGCATGTCGGTGCAGAAGCCGCACCCGTTGATCTGACTGGCGCGGAGCCTGACCAGCTCCTGCGTCGCGGCCGGCAGCGTCGAGTCCTCGAGCACCTTGCCTGCCGCAATGATGTGCTTGAAGACCTTGCCTACGGTCGGGCTGCTGAAGGCGTCCAAACGGGCACTCATGGCGATCTCCTCTTGCCGTTGTCGGTGCTTACACACTTACGACGGCACAGGTCGGCAGGATGTGACATGCACGCCTGTGACCTGCGTCTCCCCTCCCGCACTGCAGCAGGGACCACCACGCCGACATTCACGTCCACTGCCGAGAGGTCACCCCTGGCCCCGAACATCCCCGGTCACTCAACGTTCGGTGGCACGAACCTGCTGGTCACCAGCCTACAGTGACAGCGATCAAACTTTGATGGCACAGGACAGCAGGACACACACATGTGCCTGAGTGCTTCGGTTGGCGAATGAGCGCTTGAGTTGGCAGGGCTGAGCATTTCCGTTGGCGGGCAAGGCAGCGGCCGTCCTTCCCCCTGAGGAGGTCGAAGCCGTACTGGTGGCGACGAATCTTCGTGAGGGGCGAACAGAGGAGGCGGGCATTCGGGGGAGGGTTACGGGCGGCGTCCCCACGCGGAGATCATCGGAGCGGTGGCCAGGTCGAGGCGTCCGGTGGCGACGTTCGCCAGGTGGCGGTCGATCTCCTCGTCGGTGGCGAGTCCTTCCGCCACCAGACGGCGGCGGATCTGCCGCACGGTCGCTGCCTCAAGGACGGCACATGCCGGCGAGGTGATCGGGAAGTACGCGTCGGCCTGAACGTCGTCCACGCTGGTTGTCCAGCAGGTAGCCGTGATCCGTGTCGTGCTCAGCCATGTGGCGATTCTGGCAGGGGGCAGTCGGGCCCGGTCGCCGGGCTCTGGGCCCGCGGTCTCCTGGAACAGCCTCTGGAGACCACCACCCCGGCCGCTTCCGGGAAACCCGGCCCTACTGCTTTGGATCACACGACGGCGGTCCGGTCACCGCGAAACGTGAACGGGGTGAGCGATGATTGAAGACGACACGCCGACGTCACGCACCTCCTCGTAACGAGGTCGACCGGCGGCCTGACCGGAACGGTGGCGATGGTTCCGCAGGTTTCCCGTGCCGGCTGCGTCCCGGCAAGGTCGCGGGTCTTCCGCGCATCGCATGCGCTTGAGAACGCCATGGCGACTTACACAACCCACTCTGCCGGTTCCTTGAGCGGTCAGTCGGCACCGCCCGGGGACCCCGGGGCAGAAGAGAGTTCCCCAAGATGAAAATCGCTGACCAACTGCGGGCCTCTCCCGGGCCTGCGGCCGAGGTCACAGCACGGCGGTCGGTGTCCGCCGGTGACGCCGGTCTGCTTCTTATCAGGATCACGTTCGGCCTGCTGATGGCAGGACACGGCTGTCAAAAGCTTTTCGGGATATTCGGTGGCGAAGGCCTCACCGCCACGGGGAAAGGGTTCGCCGCACTGGGCTACAGCCCCGGAAAGGTCTACGCCGCCATCGGCGGTGGCTCGGAGTTCCTCGGAGGCCTCGGACTGGCTCTGGGGCTGTTCACCCCACTGGCGGCGGCTGCCCTGATCGGCGTGATGATCAACGCCATGGTGACCGTTACCGCGGCACACGGTCTGTGGGACGCGAACGGCGGCGTGGAGTTCAACGTGTGCATCGCGGTCGTCGCCCTCGCCATCGCCGCCATCGGCCCCGGCCGGCTCGCCCTCGACCGGCCCTTCCGCTGGGGGAAGGGCGGCTGGGGTGAAGCCGCCTTCGCACTGTGTCTCGGAGGGATTGGCGCCGCCATCGTGCTGAGCCTCTAGAGCCGACCGCGCGGGCCGGCGTTCACCCTGCGGGTCATCTGCGTTCCCGGGGGAGGGGGTGCGGCGAGCCACGCGCACACCGAGGGCCCGGCATGCTGTTCGGGCCGGGGCTGCTGCTGTGCGCAGCCGCGCTCTGTGAACGACTGAACGCCTTCGGTATCGGCCTCCAGTACGTCTTCAGTACGCGTTCATCGTGAGGACCCCTTCTTGGCGGCCGGCCCGACGTGAACGCAGGTGAACGCCGCCGTGCAAGGTCCAGCACCCCACCGACGGACGTGGAAAGAGTACGCGTGACAGCGGTCGACGTGGCCTTCTCCGAGGACTGGCCCGCCCGGACCATCGTGTCCTTGAGAGTGGCCCCGGAACGGGTCGACAGGGTGTCTCCCGTGTGACGAAGACCGTAGAAAGCGGGTGGTGTCCGGGCCCAAGCCACAGGACGACAGAGAACCGCGGTCAACAGCGCGCACTCCGGCAGGCCGGCCCGCCTGGTCTCGATCCCCATCGTCCTCGGCGGGGACCACTCGATCCTGTGGCCGGATGCCGCAGCCGTGGCCGATGTGTACGGGCCGGGCAAGGTCGGCGTGATCCACTTCGATGCGCATCCGGACTGCTCCCACGAACTGTTCGGTCATCCCGTCTCGCACGCCACACCGATCCGCCGGTTGATCGAGGACGAACACGTACCCGGACGCAACTTCATCCAGATCGGGCTGCGCAGTGCGATCGCGCCCGACGATGAACTGCTCGACTGGATGCGCGAGCGCGGGCTCCGCGCGCACTTCATGGCTGAAATCGACCGCCGCGGATTCGATGTGGTCCTCCAGCAAGCCATCGACGAGGCCCTGGACGGGCCGGAATTTCTGTTCGTGTCGCTGGACATCGACGTGCTGGACCCGGCCTTCGCGCCCGGCACCGGCACGCCGGAGCCACCCGGCCTGACCAACCGCGAACTGCTGCCGGCCATCCGCCGGATCTGTCACGAGACGCCGGTCGTGGGCATGGACATCGTCGAGGTCGCGCCCCACCTGGATCCCGGCTACACCACCACAATGAACGCCCGCCGAGCCATCTTCGAGGCGCTGACCGGGATCGCCATGCGCCGCAAAGGCCTGGCCGGACCCGCCTACCTGGACCCGGCGGTCGCCAAACCGCCGCCGGGGCAAGGGAACTAGAGCGGCGATCGAGCAGGTGAAGCGGGCACCGCAGGCCCCGGCCGGCCACAGAACAGGAGGGGCAAAAGGACCGGTGCCCCCCGCCCCGCCCGTGGTGCCCGGGTCGTAGCCCGTCTGCCGACGTGCCCGAGGCGTGCCCGATCAGGGGGTCTGATGGGCCGCCAGGGATCTGACACGGAAGGCGTGGACCACCTCGGCCACGCCGAGGACGATCAGCCACAGGCCGGACACCAAGGTGAGGGCGGCGAGCGAGCCGAACGGGGAGATGCTCAGCACGATGCCCGCCAAGATGGTGATGGCACCGAAGAACAGCTGCCAGCTGGGGGCGGGCAGCCCCTCGGTGGAAACCGCCACGGCCACCAGCAGCCCCGTCCCGGTCCGTTCGGGTGGCGGGGCCCGCCCGTGGTCACCCCGCCCTGGTGCCGCTGCGGGCGGTGATGTGGGGCGGCGGAGTGATGCCCTCCTTGAGCGCCGGATCAGGTTCCGGCTCACCGAAGGAGGTCACCATGGGCAGGACGCCGGCCCATATCCCGAGTTCGGCGTCGGGTCCGTCGCCGTCGTCGGGGCCGCCGGTACGGATCTTGACGGAGGCTTCCTCCAGCGACAGGGCGAGAAGCGCGGTGGCCGCCAGCTCCTTGCGGTTGGGCTGACGTGCGTACTCCCACTGGCCGGGGGTGGCGTGCTGGGTCAGGCAGCGAAGACCGGCGAGTTTCGTCTCGGGATCAGTGACGAGGCGGGGCGTGCCATAGATCATCGCGCTGCGGTAGTTGACGCCGTGCTCGAACACCGACCGGGCGAGGACGAGGCCGTCCACATGCGTGACCGTGACGCATACCTCGGCGTTCGGCGCGGCGACGAGGCTCCGGCTGGCCACCGAGCCATGGAAGTACAGGTTCCGCCCGTCGGTTCCGTAGACGGTCGGGACGACCATGGGATGCCCGTCGACAACCACTCCGAAGTGGCACATGAAGCCGGCGTCCAGGATCGCGTTGAGGGCTGCGCGGTCAAGGCTTGCCTGCTCCCGCAGACGGCGGTGACGGGTGCGGTCGGTCGCGGGCAGTGTGGGCGGCAGTGGGCTCTGGTTCACGTGACCTCTTCCAAGTAACCCTTGAATGGGGGCCTTTGGCGCGCGGTGGGCGGTGTGCAAGCCGCGCACCGACGTGGGCCGGGCCGGACGAGACGAACGGCCGACCTGGCGGGGAACGCCATCCGGCACTGTCGGCTGCGGGCACGGATCCCCTCCCGGGGGCCACACATCGGCATACCTGAGGACTGTCGCCCTTACCCACCGCATGCTACTGATATCGCAGAACCTACGCCATCGATCCGCGAAATCAGTTGCTTCTGCATCGCTATTCCACTGAATCCATTGCGAACTACCCCCCGGTGGTCCGCCAGTCGCCCCCGGGGGTCCGGAGCCGGCGGGTTCCCGGAGCCCATCGTGGGAGCACCGTCCAGGCCGGGGAGGCCGAAATGATCCTGGTACTCGCTGGGCGACCCTCCGCGAACCCCCAGCCGCCAGAATGAAGTCATGAGCGACGCCGACCTGGGCAGCTGCCTGCGCGCCTGGCGCGACCGCCTGCCACCCGCCGAAGTCGGCCTGCCGGCCGGCCCGCGCCGGCGCGCCCCCGGGCTGCGCCGCCAGGAGCTCGCCACCCTGGCCGGGCTCTCGGTCGAGTACCTGGCCCGGCTCGAACAGGGCCGCGCAGGACGGCCCTCAACCTCCGTTCTCGGGCCGCTGGCACGTGCCCTGCGGCTGACCGAGGAGGAACGCGACCACCTCTACCGGCTGGCCGGACACTCGTCGCCCGCGCCCGGGGTCGCGTCCGCGCACATCACACCGGGGCTCCAGCGGATCATCGACCGGCTGAACGATGCCGCGGTGGTGGCGGTCGACCGCGCCTGGAGTGTCGTCCTGGCCAACCCGCTGGCGATCACACTCCTCGGCGACGACGCAACAGGCGAGGACGGTGAGCGCAACGTCCTGCGCCGGCACTTCACCGGGCGGCCCTCGCGGGTGATCCGTACACCCGCAGAAGCCGCGAACTTCGAGGCGTACGCCGTCGCCGACCTGCGCGCGAGCCTCGGGCGGTTCCCCGCCGACCCGTACCTGCTCGGGCTCATCGACGAACTGCAGTCGGCCAGCCCGCGCTTCGCGGAACTCTGGGCACGGACCGACGTCGCCTCGAGCACCTCGCAGCTGAAGAGAGTCGAGCACCCCGAAGTAGGGCGGCTGACGCTCGACTGCGATGTGCTGGAGGCCACGGGTTCGGCACTCCGCCTGGTCATCTACACCGCCGCGCCGGGCACACCCGACCACCAAGCCCTGACACTGCTCTGCGCCGTCGGCCCGCAGACCTTCGGGTGACATGGGTGCCCGTGCCGTAGCCGTTGGATGGCGGGATCGATGATCGGTCCAGCCCAAGTCCGCGCTCCCCGTGTCGAATTGGGACGCCTGTGTTGGCGGCACAGACCTCGGTGATACTCGAGAGCCTAAAGTCGTTATGAAATCGCAGGTTTGAGCAGCGTTTCGCGCACTCCGGCAAGGCAAGCAGGGAAGGCATGAGTAATCCCCATGAACCCGTGCCCGTAAATGACACCTACAACCCCTATGACCGTAACCGGGACGCCTATGGGCGTAGTCGGGACGGCGCCGGAACAAACCGGGCAGCCTTGGTCATCCACACGATCGCGGACATAACTGCAGGCTTTCTGGGCCTGTGGATTCTGCTGTATCTCCTCGACGCCAACCAAGGGAATGTCTTCGTCGGCTTTGTGCACGGCATGGCGGACTGGCTCGCCGGCTGGTCCCAGGACATCTTCACCATGGAGACGGAAGGTCTGCGGGTTTTCCTCAATTACGGCCTGCCCGCCGTTATTTACCTTCTACTCGGCCATGGGATCGCTGCACGGGTACGCCGCCTCTGACCGAATTCGGGTCGAGCGCGGCATGTATGTCGTGAGGTCCGTGATCAAACCATGCAGGATGACGCGGACCTCACCATGAACGGCACGCCTCTCATCCCGGCATTCGTAACGACATGTCCGGGAGTACGAGGCACAACCGTCAGTAAATCTTTGCAGCAGCATCACAAGGGCTGCGCGCCACCTTCGACGGGTGCCAGTAGCGTTACTGGCCTCTCGATCCCGCGTGCGAACTGAAAAACAGGTCGCCGGCGTCCCTGGCGGCGCAGTCAGCACAGAAAGATCGCAGATGGACTACTGCTCCGCATGCCGCCGCACTCTCAATGGGGCACTCGTGTGCCCAGGGTGCGGCGCATACGCTCCGGACATTGCCCCGCCTGCCCATCGCCTCCACAGCGCGTTCGCCCCTACCGCAACGACGAGGCAGGCATGGCGCGCGGAGGAGGTCCCCGCTCCGGGGTCCTACCCCGGCACTCATCACTCGGATGCCGCACCGATCGGCAGCAACGCATCCGAGGACACGGTGGCGGATCCGTCGGGCACTGACTCGTCCAGTGGCTTCGACGGCGCGGCCTCCACCGGTCAGGGCCGGGCGGCTCGGCGTCGGCAGCTGGCACGTTGGAAGAAGAACCGGCGTCGGGCCGTGGCCGCAACGGCCGTTGCCCTTGTCGGTGGCGGCCTGACCGTTGCCGCGCTGCCGACCACCAGGCCTTCCACCAGCCACACGCACGCGGCCTCACCGCCGGAGCCGGTGACCGCGGACATGCGGACAGCGACCGCCGACTCGTCATTGGAGCAACCGGACACCCCGGCTTCGCGGCATCCCAGCACCCGCCCACCCACGACGACCAACCGGCAGCACAGCACCACCGTCGCCACGCCTCCCACGGCGACGACGAGCCGGCAGCAGAACTCCGCCGCCACGGCCCGCCCCCTCGCCGCTCCGAGCGCAACGCCGCACATCACAGCCGAGTCGGCCAAGAGGGCGACGCACGTGGGCAAGGTCGGCGCCCCAGCCCCGGATACGACGGCGCCGCCCGCGCCCGCGTCCACCGAACGCCCTGGCGCAGACACACCGGCTGCGACTCGTCCGCCGTCGACGTCGCCGGGCAATCCGACATCACCGACGCAGGTGTGCCTGATCGTTCTGTGCATCGGCTGATCGCTCGGTGACCATCACCGCCGACATCAACTCGCGCTGACGGAAACGCGCCCCGTCCCACCCGCGGCTGCGCGGCCGACACATGCCGCGGAGCAGCGTGTCGCGAACTGCACACCGTGTGTGGGCTCCCAGGCGACCGCCCAGGTGTCGCTCGCCCCTCAGGATGGGACGGGCACCGCCCGGCTCCACAGTTCCTCGGAGTGTTCCGCGAACCTGTCGAACATCCCGCCGTCGCCCTGACGGCCCAGATGCTCCGCCAGGTCCGCACGGCCGGATGCACCGCGTCAGCCCGGATTCGCGCCCCGGCCGTCATGCGCGGCGTCCGCCTGGAGCGCGGCCTGCGCGATGTTGCGGGCCATGCCGCCGAACACGACCGCGTGGAACGGCGACACGCTCCACCAGTAGACATGCCCGAGCAGACCGTGCGGATGGAACAGCGCCCGCTGCCGGTAGCGGGTCCGGCCCTGCTCGTCCCGGTCGGAGTACATCTCCAGCCAGGCGAGCCCCGGCAGCCGCATCTCGGCACGCAACCGCAGCAGCCGGCCCGGTTCGATCTCCTCCACACGCCAGAAGTCCAGCGAGTCCCCCACCCGCAGCCGTGCCGCGTCCCGGCGGCCACGGCGGAGTCCGGCGCCTCCGACCAGCCGGTCGAGCCAGCCTCGTACCGCCCAGGCGAGCGGGAAGGAGTACCAGCCGTTGTCACCGCCGATCCCCTCGATGACCTGCCACAGTGCCTTCGGTGAGGCATCGACGGCCAGCGCGCGTCGGTCGATGTAGAGGCTGCCCCCGGCCCAGTCCGGGTCCGAGGGCAGGGGGTCGCTCGGAGCGCCGGGCAGTGAGGCGGAGGACCAGCGGGTGGTGACCTGAGCGTCGCGTACGCGCTGCAGGGCCAGGGTGAGGGCCTGGTCGAAGCCGATCGGTGCACCAGGCGGATCGGGTACGTACTGGGCGATGTCATGTTCGCGGCAGACGACCTCGTGCCGCAGCGACTCGGTCAGCGGCCGGGCGAGGGAGGCGGGAACGGGAGTGACCAGGCCGATCCACAGGCCGGAGAGGCGGGGTGTCAGCATCGGTACGCGCAGGATGAAGCGGCGGGGCAGGCGGGCCGCCACCGCGTACCGCCGCATCATCTGCTCGTATGTCACGACGTCGGGCCCGCCGATGTCGAACACGCGGTTCACCTCGTCGGGCATCCGGGCACTGCCCACCAGATACCGCAGCACATCCCGGACGGCGATCGGCTGGATGCGGGTGCTGACCCAGCTCGGTGTGACCATGACCGGCAGCCGCTCGGTGAGGTAGCGCAGCATCTCGAAGGACGCCGAACCGGAGCCGATGATCACCGCGGCGCGGAGCACGGTCGCCGGCACAGCCGAGCGGAGGAAGATCTCGCCGACCTCGGCGCGGGAGCGCAGATGGGGTGACAGTTCGCGCTCCGGCACATCGGCCGGGGTCAGCCCGCCCAGGTAGACGATGCGCCGTACGCCCGCGGCGCGGGCACGCTCGGCGAACACCCGGGCGGCCTTCCGGTCGGTCTCCTCGAAGTCGTCTCCGGCCCGCAGGGCGTGCACGAGGTAATAGGCGACGTCGATACCGCGCAGCGCGTCGTCTACCGAATCCGGATCGGTCACATCCCCGCGTACCACCTCGGCCCGACCTGCCCAGGGGTGGTCGCGCAGCTTGTCCGGAGACCGGGCCATGCACCGTACGCGGTACCCGGCATCCAGCAATTCGGGCACCAGCCGGCCTCCGATGTACCCCGTCGCGCCTGTCACCAGACAGTGCGGGCTCCGGGTGTCCCGGCTGCTCATGGAGGCCTCCGATCCGCGGGGGTGCACCACTGCCACTCTCGCCCCTGTCGACGGATTCCGCTCATGGGGCCGCCCCGGCTGCGGTGCCGCCCTCCATGGGCACGCCGGTGAGGCGGGCGCCATGGGCGCCGTGGAAACTACTGGCTGATCGTCAGACGGGCTCCCCGAGAACGCCTTTCAGTCGAATCAGTCGAACCCATGGCAATACGCGAACGGTGGAATCAACTGTGGCAATGGTCGGGCTGTTCTGGGTCACCGAGGATGCGATCCACCTCGGTGCACCACCCGGCGAGTCGGCGCGCCCCGCCGAACGCAAGGCTGTTCTCCAGCAGTGGGCGAAGTCCTGATGGCGGGCCTGTCATTGCGGCCCGTTCCTGTCTGCGTGCTGAGCGGCTCGGCTCCGCCGCTGGCCCGGCACGGGCACGATCCGGCCGCCTTCGTCGAGATCGGATCCCTGACCAAGGTGCTCACCGGCACCCTGCTGATACGGATGGTCCGGGCGGGCCTGCTCGGCCTCGACGACCCGGTGGAGCAATGGCTCCCGACACCGCCCGGATCAGGAATCACGCTCGGGAAGTTGGCAGACCACACGTCGGGCCTGCCACGGCTGCCACCCGGCCTGAACGGCCGCGATCCCTACGCGGCCTTCGACGAGAACGCGCTCCGGTCCGTCCTCGGCCGACTCGGGGAGATCGCCGTAAGGCAACCGGGACGGGAAGAGGAGTACTCCAACCTCGGCTACGCCGTGCTCGGTGCGGCCCTGGTGTCCGCGGCCGGGCGGCCGTACGAGGAATTGGTGCGGGAGCATGTGCTCACACCGCTGGGGGTGGACGAGGTCACCGCGCATCCGCCCGCCGACCGACTGCTGAGCGCGCGGAACCTGTTCGGCAGGGAACGCGCCCGGTGGACCATGGACGGGCCGATCCTGCCCGCAGGCGGGTTGTGGGCCACGCCTCGAGCGCTGGCGACCGTGGTCACCCGGCTGCTGCTCGAGCGCTCTCTGGGCGAACCGGCGCCGTCCTGGCAGTCGGCGGGGCCGCTGTTGTGGCACAACGGGGCGACCCGCGATGCCTCGGCCTTCACCGGAGTGCTCCCGCAGACGGGGAACTGGGTGGTCGTCCACCGGCTCGGCGGATCGCCGGGCCGCACCGACAAGATCGGACTCGGCCTGCTCGCCGACGCCAGGAAGGCGGCGGGACAGGGGGCCGGGACCGACCGGCGTCGTTCCCCGTGACCTAGCGGTTCTGCGGCGGGAAGTGTGCGGTGGCGATGACGGAACCGTCGGGGGCCGTCAGCCGGGCGCCGGACACCGTCGCGGGGTCCACGGCGGCCGGGGCGCCCCAGTAGCCGTAGCCGTCCTTGAGTGCGAACGAGCCGATCGGAACCGTGTTGCCGTCGGAGAGTACGAGCCGGCAGTTGACCGTTCCGACGCCACCCTCCAGGTCGACCGACATGTACACCCAGCCCGGCGAACCCGGATAGGCGAATATCCGGCCCACTTCCTGGTCGTCCGCGACGAGGGACGCCTGCAGGAGAGCCTGGTTCGCCTGGGCCGTTTGCGAGGCGGGGGCGACGGAGTGGTCGACGGCCGTGCCGATGGCCCAGCCGCCGAAGCCGACGGCGATCGCCAGGGCAGCCGCGGTGGCTGCGACACGCAGGCGCGACCACAGGCGCCGGCGCGCCGGCGGCCGGGACGGGCTCAGCCGGTTCGCGGCGCGGGTCTCGAAGCCGACCGGCGGCTCACTGCCCGGAAGCAGACCGAGCAGGCCGTCCCCGACGAGGGTCAGCTGCTCGATTTGTTCCCGACAGCCGGGACAGCGGTCCAGGTGTGCGACCGCCTCGGCCCGCTCCCGGGCCGGCAGAACGCCCAGCGCCAGCTCGGGGGCGAGCTCCTCCAGCCGATCGCAGGTCATGCAGCTCATGATCGGCTCCCCTCGGCCTCCAGGGTCACCCGCAGCTTGCCCATCGCCGTTCTGATCCGGGTCTTGGCCGTGCCCAGCGGAATCCGCTCGAATTCGGCGATCTGCTGGCCGGTCATCCCGTAGATCCCCGCCATCACCAGGGCGCGGGCCTGATCCCGTGGCAGAGCGGCCACCGCGGTCCGTAGCCGGACGGACGTCTCGTCGGCGAGCGCCCGCTGCTCAGGGGTGTCGGTCACGATGTCGAGAAGCGCGTCCAGGTCTTCGGGAGCGACAGGACTGGCTCTGCGCGCACGCACCGTGTCGATCGCCAGATTGTGCGCGATCGTCGTCAGCCAGGTCTTCACGGAACCGCGGCGGGAGTCGTAGATCTGGGCGTGCCGCCACGCCCGCTCGAACGTCTGCTGCGCGATGTCCTCGGCAAGCTGGAGATCGCCGACAACCACGATGGCGACGCCGAAGACCGTGCGCTGGAAGCGGCGCACGAACGCAACGGCGATCTCCGGATCGCCCGTCGCCAGTCCGGACAGCAGTGCCTCGTCCGACGCGTGGTCGAGAGAGAGGCCCATTCTCCTCATACCAGTGGATACGGTGGGCCTCCCTGAAGGGATTGCTCCGGCTCCGCGGGAAATCACCCTCCTATTCTCCTCCTCCGTTCGCCCAAGGCGTCCGTGGTCCGACCTGCCAATCTTTCGGCGCGGTTCATCCGTAACCCCTGCACGACGGAACTTCCAGCGAGGGCCGAGCCATGACAAGGACACTCACCCGGAACCGTGTGGTGCTGGGGCTGGCAGCCGGAGCGCTGGCGGGCGTGCTCGCGGGCTGCGGAGGTGGGAACGGAGGCGGCTCGACGACTTCCACACCGCCGAAGAAGAGCGTCGAACCAGCAGTGACGCAGGTGAAAGCGGACCTGATCGACTTCCACATCGCACTGTCACAGAAAACGTTCAAGCCGGGCGCCTACGCCTTCGTCGCCAAGAACAACGGCCATCACGACCACGCCCTGGAGATCGAAGGCCCCGCCGGAGAGCACCGCACCAAGACCCTCACTCCCGGAGCTTCCGAGACGCTCGAGGTGACCTTGAAGTCCGGCACCTACGAGATCTACTGCCCCGTCGACGGGCACAAGGACCTGGGCATGAAGACGGAGATCACCGTGGGTGGTACCGATGCGCCCGTGAACAAGACCCCGCCGAAGAGCAATGGCTACTGAGCGTGCCGGTGTCACAGTCCTCTGCGACGGGGCAGAGCTGCGCCGGCGGACAGCTGGCTAACCTTCTCTGATGACCACCGAGTTGACCCTGCTGTCGCGGGTCTCATGCCGCGACCAGGAGATCACCGCGCCCAGGCTGCGCGGCCTGCTCGCCCTCCTCGCGGGCGAGCTGCGCACAGGATGCAGCACCGCGCTCCTGGTGGACGGGCTCTGGCCGGACGAGCAACCGGAGAATCCGACCAAGGCGCTGCAGATCCTTGTCTCGCGCGCCCGGGCACGCCTCGGCTCCGACGTGATCGCCAGTACCCCCACCGGCTACCGCCTCGCGCTGGGCGAGGACCAGGTGGACAGTTCCGCCGTCCTTCTCCGCGCCGCCGCGGGCGCGGAGCGCTCCCGGTCCGGGGATCATGCGGCGGCGCTCGCGCACGCCGAGGCGGGGCTTGCGCTGTGGGACGGCGGTGGCGGTGGTGTGTTCCATGAGGACGCCATACCCGACGACCCGGTGTCCGCGCTGCGTGCGGAGCGGGCCCCGGCGTATCGGTCGCTCATGCGGGTCCGCGCCCTGGCCCTCGCGCGGCTCGGCCGCCGGGCCGAGGCGGTGGAGCCGCTCGCCGGCCTGGTCCGCGAGCTGCCGCGGGACGAGGAGGTGCTGCTCGAGCTGTTGCGCTGCGAGGCGGCCACCGCGGGGCCGTCCGCCGCTCTGGCGACGTACGACAGCTATCGCCGAACGCTGCGCGACGAGCTCGGCACCGACCCGGGGCCCGCGCTGCAGGCCGTGCACCAGGAGCTGTTGCAGGGTGAGGCGCCCGCCGTCCGCCGTGGGGTGCCGCACGAGCCCAACCCGCTGCTCGGCCGCGACGCCGACATCGCCGCGGTGGCCGAGCTGCTGCGCACGTCCCGGGTCACCTCGATCGTCGGGGCGGGCGGCCTGGGCAAGACCCGGCTCGCGCATGTGGTGAGCCGCGAGGCGGAGCAGCGGGAGGTGCATCTCGTCGCGCTCGCCGGTCTCACCAGCGACGACGACGTAGCCGGAGAGGTCGCTTCGGTCCTCGGCGTCGGTGAGTCGCTGCGCACTCCGGTGAGCCGCTTCGCCATCCCGGCAGATGTCCTCACCGGCATCGTGGGCGCCCTCGGTCCCGGTCCCGCGCTCCTGGTTCTCGACAACTGTGAGCATGTCATCCGCGGCGTGGCAGAGCTGGTGCAGGCCCTGGTGTCGATGACCCGCGATCTGCGGGTGCTCACCACCAGCCGGGCCCCACTCGGCATCTCCTCCGAATCGGTGTATCCGCTGCCGGAGTTGAACCTGCCGACGACCGTCGAGCTGTTCGAGCAGCGGGCGCGGGCCGCCCGCCCCGGTGTCGAGCTGCCCGCCGGGACGGTGGCCGAACTCTGCCGCCGGCTGGACGGGCTGCCACTGGCCGCGGAGCTGGCGGCGGCGCGGGTAAGGGTCATGTCGGTCGGCGACATCGCCCGTAAGCTCGAGGACCGGTTCGCCCTGCTGCGGGGCGGGGCACGGGACTCACCACAGCGCCACCGCACTCTGCACGCCGTCGTCGACTGGAGCTGGAACCTCCTGGACCCGGCCGGGCGGGCGGCGCTGCGCGCGCTGTCGGTCTTTCCCAGCGGCTTCACGGCGGACGCGGCCGAGCAACTGCTCGGTGCCGACGAGCTGTTCGGCGGCCCGCCCGGCGGCAGTGACGTCCCGCAGGTGCTTGAGGACCTGGTCGACCAGTCCCTGCTCAAGGTCACCGACACCGCGTCCGGCATACGCTTCGGAATGCTGGAGACCGTACGTGAATTCAGTACGGCCCGTCGGGCGGAGGCCGGCGAGGACGGCCAAGTGACCGGCCAATTCCTGGCGTGGGCAGGCGACTTCGGGGCGACCCACCACGATGCGCTGTTCGGGCCCGACCCCTTCGTGTCCTGGGAGTTGATCAGGGCCGAGCAGGACAACCTCGTCCAGGCGCTGCGCCTCGGCCTCGCCCGGGGTGACGGCGCCACGGTCGCCGCGACCACCGCGGTGCTCGGGAGTCTGTGGACCACCGAGGCCAACTACACCCGCCTCGTCCCGCTCACCCAGGACACCGGACCGCTGCTCTCCCACTTCCGGCCCGGGCCCGGCCTCGTCGAGGCCACCCGGACCGCCGCGGTCATGTGCACCGCCAATCTGTTCCTGGGCGTCGGTCCCGGGGCGATACGTCCCCTCGTCACCCTGCGCCGGCTGCCGCCGGCCTCGCCGGACACCCTGATCGGTGCCCTCTCGATCGTGCTGTGCGCCGCACCCGAGCTCCTGGGCCCGGAGCACTCGGCGCTGAACGCGCTGTGCGACAGCGACGAGCCCCTGCTCGCCGGCGTCGCCAACTGCGTCGCCAGCTATGTGTGGGAGAGCGAGTACGACCTGGACCGCGCGCTGACGGCGGCCGACCGGATGCTCAAGGCCTTCGAGGACCGGCGCATCCCGTGGGTGCAGGTCATGGCCCCTTGCCGGATGGCCGAACTGTGTCTGCAGGCCGAGCGGGGAGATGCGGCACTGCCCCACATGAAGTCGGCCCTGCACGTCCTCGAGAAGCTCGGGGTGGGGACGGACTCGCTCGGGATCCGCTGGGGAATGGTGCTCGCCGGTCTGCAGACCGGCGCGGTCGACGAGGCGGAGCGCTGGCTCGAGCAGATGATGCTCAACCAGCCGCGGGAGACCTCGGACGTGCTCACGCCCGGCCTCGGGGCACGCGCGGAGATCGCGCTCGCGCGTGGCGAGACCGAAGCGGGTCTGCGTCTGTGGCGCCGGGCCGTCGATCAGGTGAAGAACAGCGCGGGCCCGGTGTTCGGCGCCGAACGGGACCTGGAACCCTGGCTCCTGGAAGTCCAGGCCGTCGCTTTGACCGCTCATGCGTGGCACGGCCGGCTCGACCTCGTGGAGGAGATCAACGGCGCTGTGGAGGACAGGCTCGGGGCGCTGCTGACGCGCCGCGACGGCCTGCCGACCCTGGTGAACCTTCCGGTCTGCGGTGCGCTGCTGCTCGCGCTCGGCGCGGTCGACCTCGACCACGGCCGTACGAGGTCGGGGGCGCGGTTTCTCGCCCTGGCGGATCGCTTCCGTCATCTTCGCCACTTCCGGCCCACCATGTCCTCCGTCCGGGCGCGGCAGGCGGCCGAACAGGCCGACAGGGCGGCGTACTCCGACGCCGTGTCGGAGTACGCCGCCCTGGACGGGGACGGACTGCGGGCCGCCGCGCTGACGGCACTGGAGGAACGGGACACCCCCTAGGAACCCGACACCTCCTGGAGACGCACCGGCAACCGGATCAGGTGGAAGCCGTCCGCCGGCCAGTGCCCGAACTCCAGCTCGTCCCGGCCCACGGCGAGCGCGGTGTCCGGCCGCTGGACGAGCAACTGGTCGAGGACCACCGAGGTGACCAGGCGGCCGAGGGCTGCGCCCAGGCAGTAGTGGGCACCGTGGCCGAAGGCGAGATGACCGTCACCGCGGCCGAACTCCCTTGCGATGTCGAGCCGTTCCGGGGCGTCCCCGTACTCCTGCGGGTCATGGTTCGCGGCGAGCAGGGCCACCGTCACCGTCTCGCCCTTCTTCAGCGCGGTCCCGGCGAACTCGAAGTCCTCGGTGGCATACATCGAGGCGCCGATCCGTACGAGGGTGACATGGCGGAGCCATGATGTGCCTTTCCGGGCGGAGGGGTCGGAGCTGCGGAGGGGGCCCAGCTGCAGGGGAGTTGGGGTTTCGGGTCAGCGCGGGTCGCGGTTGAAGATCTTCTTCGACCAGAGGTAACCGGCCGCGGTGATACCGAGGCACCAGGCGACGGCGATCAGCCCGTTGTTGCCGATCTCAGTCCCCGTCAGCAGTCCGCGCAGGGTCTCGATGACGGTGGTGAACGGCTGGTACTCGGCGAACCAGCGGATCCAGGACGGCATCGAGTCCACCGGTACGAAGGCGCTGCTGATGAAGGGCAGCAGGAACGAGAGCGGAAGCACGGCGTTGCTCGCCGCCTCGGGGTTCGGGCTCTTCAGGCCGAGGCCGACCGCAACCCAGGTGAGCGCGAAGGCGATCAGGGTCAGGATCCCGGCCGCGGCCAACCACTCGACGGGCGTCGCGCTGGACCGGAATCCGATCGCGAGAGCGACTCCGACCACCAGGGTCAGGCTGACCACGGTCTGGATCACGCTGCCGACCACATGGCCGATCAGGACGGAGGCGCGGGAGATCGCCATGGTGCGGAAGCGGGCGACGATCCCTTCGGCCATGTCTGTGCAGACGGCCACCGCTGTCGGCGTCGCCCCCGAGCCCACGGTGATCAGCAGGATTCCCGGTACGACATAGGCGATGTACGCGCCGCGGTCCCCGCCGCCGCCGAGCCCATTGCTCAGCGCGCTGCCGAAGACGTACACGAAGAGGAGCAGCATGATGATCGGCATGGCCACGACGCCGATCGTCATGGAGGGGTAGCGCCTGGCGTGCAGCAGATTGCGCCGCAGCATGGTGGCGGAGTCGCGCAGGGCGTACGACGTCGAACTCATCGTGGAACTCATCGGGCTTGCACCTTCTCGTTGTCGGGGCGGCCGGTGACCGCGAAGAACACGTCGTCGAGATCGGGGGTGTGCACGGACAGTTCTTCGACCTCGATCGACGCGGCGTCGAGTACGTCGAGAACGGCGCGCAGTCCGCGTACGCTGCCGTCGTTCGGGACGTTGAGCGTGAGCGCGTCGGCGTCCCGCAGACCCAGGCCAAAGGCACGGGCGGCCGCCTCGAATGCGCTGCCGTCGCCGAACGTCAGCCGGACGTGACCGCCGGGGACAAGGCGCTTGAGCTCCTCCGGAGTGCCCTGAGCGACGAGCTTTCCCTGGTTGAGTACCGCGATCCGGTCCGCGAGCTGGTCGGCCTCCTCCAGGTACTGCGTCGTCAGGAAGACCGTGACGCCGCCCGCCACCAAGTCGCGGATGATCTCCCACATGTTGTGGCGACTGCGCGGGTCGAGCCCGGTGGTCGGCTCGTCAAGAAAGATCACGCTCGGGGCGCCGACCAGGGTCATCGCGATGTCGAGCCGGCGTCGCATACCGCCGGAGTAGGTGGATGCGGGCTTCTTGGCCGCGTCGACCAGATCGAACCGCTCGAGCAGCTCGGCGGCGAGCCGGCGGCCCTCGCGGCGGCCCAGGTGGTGCAGGTCCGCCATGAGGGTCATGTTCTCCTCGCCGGTGATCATGTTGTCGACCGCGGAGAACTGGCCGGTGACACCGATCGCGGCGCGTACCGCTTGGGGGTCCGAGGCCGGATCGTGCCCGGCAACGCTCAGCCGACCGCTGTCGGCGGTGATCAGTGTGGACAGGATCTGGACCGCGGTGGTCTTTCCGGCGCCGTTGGGGCCGAGCAGCGAGAAGATCGTTCCCTTGGCGACGTTCAGATCGATGCCGTCGAGCACGACCTTGTCGCCGTACGACTTGCGCAGCCCGGTGGCCACGATGGCCGGTCGGGTTGGGGTGAGGCGTTGGTTTGAAGTCATGCCGCAGAGCGTGCGAGCGGTGAGCTTCACCGCGGTTTCACTGTGGTTTCAGTCGGCACGACGCCCGTGAACCGGACGCGCAGCTGCCGTACTGGACACGGCCGGGCTCACCGCGGCCTCCGAGGGCACCCGGGTCACCTGGTCCGGCGGCACAGTCACCTCCGAGGTCCGCGAGATCGCCGAGGGCTGATCCGGCCGCGCCTGCCCTCCCTCCATCCGCCGGTGTCGCCGGGGGCATGGGCACGCCTCAGTCCAAGGTCTCCCGCTTCGCGACAGGCCCCACCAGAGTCAGGCCGCGGCCGCGAGCGGTGAGGGCCACATGAGTGCATCCACTGCGCCGTCCTGTGGAGCCCCGGGTGAGCCTGTTTTGCCGGAGCCGCTCACGTCTATGGATCCTGTTGCTTGATCTCGGTCGATGGCCTTGCTGCCGATGAGTCATGGCCCGGAAGTCGTCCGAAATCGGGCAGTCGGCGATGGCAGAAGACCTGCGGCAGTGCCGATTGAGGCAAGGGAGTGATCATCGCGATGTTGTCGGTGGAGGAGGTGCAGACGGCGGACCTGTTCACCCACGCCATGGTGCGCCCCTGGAGTGCGCGAACACGTACCGAGTCGATTTCACACTGGGGCCGGTCCGGATGGCCGTCCGCACCGAGCTGCTCGACGACAACGCGGTGGGGCTTCTGCGTCCGCATAGCCGGCCGCGGGGCCACGGCCTGAAACAGAAACTTCCCACAGCCTGTCCGGCATTGATCGCTCGACTCTCCCCACGCGGACAACAACGGACGATCACTCATCAAGCGCCTTCCGAAGGAGCCCCGACCCGATGCCCAGACGTTCTGGATGGCGTGTCGCCCTGGCCGCCACCACCACAAGCCTGATTGCCGCCGCTTCACTGGTGGCCGCCCAGCCGGCGGTCGCACAGTACCCACCAGCTCCCGGTGTTGTGATCGACGACAACACCGTGGCCCCCGGTGATCCGATCAACCACACCGCGACCGGCTTCCAACCCCTTGAGCAGGTTGTCGTCAGCCTCGTCCCCGCACCTGGAGCCGCAGCTGCGGGCGCGCTGAGGGCATCGCCCGCGTCCGTACGGCCCCTTGCGTCAGCCACACCGAACGGCGATGGCGGAGGAAGCGGGGGCGGGGGTGGCGGAGGCGGAGGCGGAGGAAGCGTGGTGCTCGGCACCTTCACCGCCGACGCCAACGGCAAGGTTACTGGAAGGATCACCATCCCCGCGGGCGTCCGCCCGGGCGTCTACCTCTACCAGCTCGTCGGCCAGACATCCGGACTTACGCTGTCCGCGCGGGTGACCGTGTCCCGTGCCCCCGGGGGCGGTGGCGGGAGCCATCCGCCCGGCGACGGTGGGACGCATCCGCCCGGTGACGGTGACGGTGACGGGCACGGACAACCCGGTGACGGTGACGGCGACGGCGACGGCGACGGGCACGGACAACCCGGTGGCGGCGACGGCGACGGGCACGGGCACGGACAACCCGGTGACGGCGACGGCGACGGCGACGGCGACGGGCACGGACAACCCGGGCACGGTGACGAGAATGGGGGCTCCTCCAACTCAGGTCACGACAACGGCTCCTCCGGTCACGACAACGGAACTTCCGGGCTTGCGGACACCGGTTCCTCGGATGCGCCGGTGGCTCTGCTCACCGCGGCAGGTGGTCTGCTTCTTCTCGGTGGCGGGACACTGGTGATCGCCAGGCGTCGGCGTACTGACGCTGAACGCGGCTGAGACCAACGATGCCGTGGACCACCCAAAGACTCTCGGCCAGCGCCGTTCTGTCTTATGTCACCGGCCTGGTGCGACGGAATCACCGTCGCACCAGGCCGGTGATGTGGGTGGCGGCAGGCTTCGTTCTCGCTGGTTCGGGCTGGGTGCTCGTCACGGGCCTGTACGCCCGTAGCGAGCTGCTCGCGGCCCGACTCGACCTGGAGACGCTGCGGAACACGGTGACGGCGTCCCCCTCGCCGGTCTCGACGGCGAGTGGCGCCACGGGCCGCAGGGCGCGCACCGAAGCAGCGGGCCGTTCCGCTGCGGCGCACGCGGCCCGGGCACACCGGCTCACCAGCGGACCCGCGTGGTCCCTGGCCGCACACCTGCCCGGCCTCGGAGGCCCTCTCGCGACCGTCCGTGGTACGGCCAAGGCCGTCGACCGGCTGACCGGCGAGGTGCTGCCGGCCGTCGTAAGCGCCGCCGGCAACATCACGAACGGCGCAGAGGCCGGTGGCGGGCACCTGAACCTCGCGGAACTGCGCAGTGCAGCCCCAGCTCTCGAGCAGGCCTCACGACAGGTGGCGGCAACTCGTACGGAGGCCCGCAGATTGCCCCGCCACACCTGGCTCCCCGCCGTGGACCGGGTCCGCGACCAACTCCTCAGCCAGCTGGACCGGATGGCGCCCGCCGTGGAGAACGCTGCCACCGGTGCCCGGCTCCTGCCGCAGATGCTGGGGGCGGACGGTCCGCGGCGTTACCTCGTGATGTTCCAGAACCCAGCGGAGGCACGTGGAACCGGTGGGATGCCCGGTGCCTTCGCCATGCTGACAGCCGACCGGGGGGCGCTGAAGCTGACGCATTTCGGAAGTGACGCCGAGATGGTGGGCGCTCACCCCGAGGTGGACCTCGGTGCGGAGTTCGCCACCATGTACGGACGTGGCGATGCGGTGAACACGTGGGCCAACTCCAACATGAGCCCGCACTTCCCCTACGCCGCGCGTATCTGGTCGGCCACCTGGCTCTACCAGAGCGGCGAGCGTGTCGATGGCGTACTCGCACTGGATCCGGGCGCGCTGGCCCGGCTGCTCGCAGCTTCCGGGCAGGCGCGCACGACCGACGGCACAGTCGTCAGCGCGGACAACGTGGTGGATATCAGCGAGCGCACCAACTACATGACGTACCCGGACCCGCTCAAGCGCAAGGCTTTCCTGCTGGACGTGGCCCGCGCCGCCGCCGGGCGGTTGATGACCGCCGCCGAGGATCCCCAACTGCGGCCCTCGCTGCTGCTGGGCCTGTACGAGTTGCTGGGCAACGGGCAGGTGACCGCCTGGAGCGCCCACGCGAAGGAGCAGCAGGAGCTGGAATCACGCCCGGTCGGCGGCTCCTTGCCGCAGCGTCCGGAGCCCTACGCCGGGCTGGTGGTCAACAATGCCGCCGGCACCAAGCTCGACTACTACCTCGACCGCACCCTGGACTGGTACCCCGGCCGCTGCACCGCCGACGGCCGCGAGGTCACCGTCAAGGCGGTCTTCTCCAACGGTGCACCGTCCGCAGGGCTTCCCACCTACGTCACCGATCGTCTCGACAAGCCCCCCTATCCGACGCATCAGGGGGACAATCGCCTGCTGGTCTCCTACTTCGCGACCGGCCGGGCACAGCTGGTCAAGGCTGCCCTCGACGGGCGGCGCGCCTTCCTGACACCGGGTGTCGAGCGCGGCCATCCGGTGTACACGTTCGACGTCGAAGTACCCGCAGGCAGCAGCCGGACGTTGACGCTGCACCTGCTGGAGCCCCCGACCGACCACGGACCCGTCGTCTTCCACCAGCGACTGCCACGCCCGCTGCGAGCCACGGTGCATCCCTCACCCGGGTGCTCCGGGGACTGAGTGACCTCTCTCCGGCCCGGTCCGGTACAGCTGCCGAGTCCGGCCACCAAGTGGGCGGTTCGGGGGTGATACTGACGCCATGTCCGATTTCGCCCCGCCCTCCGCCGCCATGCGCCCGGCCCCGTTTCGGGTACTCACGGTGTGCACCGCCAATCTCTACCGGTCGCCCGTCGCCGAATGCCTTCTGCGGCATCGGCTGACCGCACTGCGGGAGGCGGTCCATGTGAGCAGTGCAGGCACGGAGGCCGTCCCGGGCACACCGATGGCGGCCACGGCTGCGTCCATCGTCGCCGAACGAGGCGCGGACCCGTCCGGGACGGTCACGCGCCGGCTGTCGGCCGGGCTGGTCGAGGGCGCGGATCTGCTGCTCGGGGCCGCGAGGGAGCATCGCGAGGCAGCGGTACGGCTCTCCCCTGTACGGGCCCTGTCCCGGGCCTTCAGCCTGCGTGAGTTCGCCCGGCTGGTCCGGGCCGAGGACGCGGCGGGTGTGACGGACCCGGCCGCCCGGTTCGCCGCGCTCGTGGTGGGTGCGGCGGCCCGGCGCGGTGCGGCAGGAGTGGACGTGACCGATGACGACGTGGCCGATCCTCTCGGTGCGAGCCCCGCGGAGACGCGGGAGTGCGTGACACGGATCGAGGAGTCGGTGGAGCGGATCGCTGCCGCGCTGCGCGCGCACTGAGGCGCACCGCCCCGGTCGGGGCCGCCGGGGCTCCGGCGGCGGAGACATGTTCCCGTCGATCAGCCGTCCACGGTGACGCCGGGTCCGGCGGGAGGGTGCACAACCGCCCCGGCCGGCAGCTGCCTCGCCGTCGGAATCCCCGGCTCCTCCGTCAAGGCAGGGGCCGGGCTCGAAGGCGTCCGTCGTCCCTGCCTGGACGCGAGGAGGCAGCCCAGGGAGACCCAGAAAGGAGCGGTCACCACCAGGCTCCCCAGTGTGTTGGCGAACAGCAGTCCCACCGAGTAGGCCACTCCCAGCGATTGGAGAATCGCCCGGTCCTCGGCGTACCGGCGGCCCAGGCCGAGCCACAGGAGAGCCACGAGGAGGGCGAGCGTGCCGAGTCCGGCCTCGGCCGCCAGGCGAAGGTAGTCGTTGTGGGTGTTGATGTTGATGCCGAGGCCGGACGAGGACTGGGCGTAGCCGGCGAACCCCCCGTACCCGATGCCGCGGAAGGGGTGGTCGAGCGCCACACGCACGGCCAGCAGGGCGGCCTGCTTCCGCACCTCGGTGTTCGCGGTCAGCTCGGTCGACGTCCGATTCCCCGTCAGGTTTTCCCCGACCGCGTCGAGCGATCCCGGTAGGGCCAGCGCTGCGGCGAGGATCGTCAGTGAGATGAGCACCTTGTGCCGCAGTGGACGGCCGACGAGGAGGATGCAGGCCAGCCCTGCCGCGACCATCAGAAAGGCGCCTCGCGAGCGGGTCTGCAGGATGGCGACGGCGCACGGCAGCGCGGGCAGCAGCCACACCCAGGAACGGTCGAGCCGCGCCAGGCCGACGGCCGCGACCAGTGCAAGTGCCAGTGCTGCTCCCAGGTAGTTGGGGTTCAGGCCCAGCCCCGTGAGACGGTCGTCGGCATACTCTCCGCGGACGAGGAGGTACCCGGCGGCGCAGGCGCCGGAGCCGGTGACGAGACACGCGACGGGCCGGGGGCCGGGAGGCGCGGCGGCGGAGGCCGCCAGCAGGCCGAGACCCAACAGCAGGGACGCGAGCTCGCTCCAGGAACGGTCGGTCAGCAGCGTCACCTGGGGCAGCAGGAAGCTCGCGGTCACCACGAAGGCCAGAGCCACGATCAGCGCGAGATGAACGCGCTGCCGGAAGCCCGTCAGCACGGCGCGGAACAGGACGAGGCCGACTCCCGCGGCCACCAGAACCGGCAGGGCCCCGCCGTCGGGATCGACGACGGCGACCAGGGTGACGATCCCGAGCAGTGCCAGCAGCACCAGGTCGGGGCGCGGCACGACCACCAGGGCGAGGCACAGCACAACACCCGCGGCGACGGTGCTTGCGCCGTGGTGCAGCAGCATGTACGTCACGGCCGGCACGGCGACCACGAGACACACCCAGCCGATGACGGTGGCGGCGAGAGGTCTCATGGCGTTCCAGGGGCATTGGTCACCGTGCAGCTCCCATGTGCGTCCACCGGTCAGGGCTCGGCGACCATAACCCGCCGTCCGGGCCCGCTCACGGCGTTGACGGTGCCGGGCAGAAGAGGTCACCGGATCAGAGCACACGGTGCTGTTTCCCGGGGGGGCGGGCAGACCACCGCGCAGGCGAGGCTTGGAAAAATGTCCGCATTCATGTGGTATGTATCTGCAGGACTTGACGGTCAGCCCCCAGTAGTGCACCGACAGGCAGAGGGTCGGCGATGGTGCCGGGCCGGTTGTCCGACGGTGCGTCACGTTGGGAGCCCTCATGTGCGGTGTAGCCGGGATCGTGTCCACCAGCCCGCCCGACCCCGAACAGGTACGCGCGATGTGCCGTCGCATCACCCATCGGGGCCCCGACGGGGAGGGTTATTACAGCGATGCCCACGCTGCACTGGGCATGCGCCGACTCGCCATCATCGATGTGGCCGGGGGCGGCCAGCCCGTGTACAACGAGGACGGCACCGTCGCCGCGGTCTTCAACGGCGAGATCTACAACTTCATGGAGCTGCGCCGACAACTGGTCGCGCGCGGCCACCGGTTCGCCACCGACAGCGACACGGAAGTACTCGTCCACCTGTACGAGGAACACGGCGAGGACCTGGTCACACACCTACGGGGTATGTTCGCCTTCGCGATCTGGGACATCGCCCGGCGCCGGTTGCTGCTCGCACGCGACCGGGTGGGCAAGAAGCCGTTGTACTACCGGCAGTCCGGGTCCTCCCTCTCGTTCGCGTCCGAACTGAAGGCCCTGATGGCCGATCCGGCGGTGTCCCGTGAGGTGGACCCGGTCGCTCTGCATCACTATCTGACCTTCCAGTACGTGCCCGCCCCCTGGTCGATCCACCGCGGTGTCCGCAAGCTGCCCCCCGGGCACCTCCTGGTCTGGCACGAAGGGGATGTGCGCCTGCGGCGCTACTGGAAGCTGGACTTCACACCGCGGCCGGTGGGTTGCGAGCAGGACGCGGCCGAGCAGGCGCGGCAGCTGCTGCTCGACGCCACCCGGGTGCGCATGGTCAGCGAGCGCCCGCTCGGGGCGTTTCTGTCCGGCGGCGTCGACTCCTCCGCGGTGGTGGCCGCCATGGCCCGGCTGAGCGACCAGCCCGTGAAGACCTTCTGCATCGGATTCGACGACCGGCGCTACGACGAGCGGTCCTACGCGGCCACCGTGGCCCGCCGGTACGGGACCGACCACCATGAGTTCGTGGTGGCCGGATCGTCCGCGCTGGAAGTCCTGCCCAGAGTGGCCCGGCACTTCGACGAACCGTTCGCCGACTCGTCTGCCATTCCTTCCTTCTTCGTAGCAGAACTGAGCCGCCGTCATGTGACGGTGGTCCTCAACGGAGACGGAGGGGACGAGAGCTTCGGAGGCTACCGGCGCTATGCCTTCATGAAGAGGGTGGGCCGGATGCAGCCCCCGCGACAACTGCACGCAATGCTGAACAGCGTCGGTTCCGCCCTGATGCAGGGGAAGGCCCCGGCCCGGCTGCGGAGGTTCGGCCGCGGGCTGCGACTGCTGGGCGAGACACCACAGCACCGCTACGCCAGCCTCATGTCCTACTTCACCAACGAGGGCAAGGACGCCCTGTACACCGCGGCGCTGCACGAGCAGGTGGCCGGCATCGACAGCTATGACCTGATCAGCCGGGCGTTCGACACGTCTCGCGCCGATGAGGACGTCAACCGGCTGATGGACGTCGATGTGAACACCTACTTGCCGGGCGACCTACTGGTGAAGGTGGACATCACCACCATGGCCAACTCCCTCGAGGCCCGCTCCCCGTTCCTGGACCACCATCTGATGGAGTGGGCGGCCGGCCTCCCCGGCCGGTGGAAGGTCGACGGCCAGGTGACCAAGGCGCTGCTGAAAAAGGCGATGGCTCCCTGGCTGCCACCCGAACTGATCACCCGGCCCAAAGCCGGCTTCGGCGTGCCACTCGCGGACTGGCTCCGTAACGAACTGCGGCCGATGGCCTTCGATCTGCTGACCGACCACACCGCTCGCTCCCGCGGCCTCTTCCGGCCCGAGGTCGTACGAGGACTGCTGCAGGACCACGTGGAGGGGCGCGACCGCGCCAACTGTCTGTGGGCACTGCTGCAGTTCGAGCTGTGGCACCGAGCCTGCGCCGACCGCACGGGGAACTCCTCGACGACTGCCGCTCCCCAACCTGCCCAGGGGCACTGTGGCTGACACCGCGCGGCAGGCGCTCGGCATGCTGGGCAGCCGGGCCGTCTGCCTGGTGATGTTGGTGCTCACCAGCGCCGTCATCGCCCGGTCTCTGGAGCCGGCGGGCCGCGGGATCTACTTCATGGCCGTCACCATTGCCACCACTGCCACCGTCTTTGCGCATTTGTCGGTCGAGCAGGCGCAGAGTGCACTGTGGACAGAGACCGAGCTCCGGGATGCCCTCACCGGGAACAGCGTCCCGCTCGCCCTGGCCCTGGGAACGCTGGGCGGAATCGCCGGCACGGCGTGCGTGGCCGCCATCGGTCCCGAAACGCTCCATCTGCCGGGACTGTCCATCGTGGCAACGGCGTGCCTGGGTGTGCCGCTGGGGGTGGCGGTGAACTACGCCAACAACATCGTGCTCCTGAGGGGACGTTCGCACGTGGTGGCCTGGGCCAATCTGGCGCGCGCCCTGGTGCAGTGCGGTGTCCTGCTGGCTCTCGCAGCCGCAGGCGCGTTGACACCCCTCTCGGTCGTGTGGGTCTGGGTCGCCTCCGAGTCGGTCCCGCTGCTGGTGTTCATCATCATGGGCGGCACGATGGCGGGCCGCCCGAACCTGGGGCTGGCCCGGACGACCGTGCTGACCGGTGCCCGCTACCACCCGGGTCCCACCGCGGCCTTCCTGCTGCTGTACGTGGACGTCTTCCTCCTGGGCACGTACACCAGCGCGGAAGAGGTGGGCATCTACACCCTGGCGGCCACCTTTGTCGCATACGGACGCTTCCTGATCGACGTCCTCTCGCAGGTCATGCTCAACCGGCAGTTCGAGTCGAGCCAGGACGAATCCGTGCACGTCACTGTGCGGATCACCCGGTTCGCGATTCTGCTGGCCGTCGCCTCGGCACTGGTTCTGGTGCTGAGTGCGCCGGTGATGGTCACCGCCGTGTACGGTGCGGCCTTCGCCGATGCGGTGCCGCTCGTGACCCTGCTGGCTCCTGGCGTGCTGGCACTGGGGGCGAGCCGGCTGCCCAGCGCCTACTTGCTGAGACTGCGTCGTGCGCGGCTGGTCGTCGTGCCGTCCCTCGGCGCCCTCGCGGTCAATGTGGCACTGAGCCTGGTGCTGATTCCGCTGTGGGGCGCCGTCGGCTGTGCGGCGGCCTCCTCGCTGGCATTCCTCCTGCTGGCCGTCTGCCAGACATGGCTCTTCGCCAGGGCGACGGGTACGGCCGCACGGGACCTGGTCCCCGTGCCTGCCGACCTGATCGTCCTCCGTGCCGCCCTGCTCCGCTGCGTGCCGCGCAGGCAGGCCGCGGCATCCCCTCCGCCCGGATAGCCGTCCGAGGCCGCCGGGTGCCGCCGGAACGCAGCATCACCCGATCGACCGAGCGTTTCGGTTGATATACGGGTGAATCGGATTGAGAGGCTGGACAGGAAGAGAAGCGCGCAGTGCCGCGCCTGAACTTCTGGCCGGATGGAGCTGGTATCTGTGACCGTGTACCGCGACGCCAGGACAAGGCCGATCGCCGACGTCAGCGCCAATGACACACCGTCCCGGGTCTGCCTGATGATCGGGCAGTTGGGACTGGGCGGTGCCGAGAAGCAAATCGTCATGCTCGCCCGGGGGCTGGCCGCACGAGGCATCGAGACCACCCTGCTGCTGCTGTCCGACGGAGGGCCGCGTGAGGCGGAACTTGCCGGCTCCGGAGTGACGGTGATCCGACTGGGCTACCAGGGCATCCGGCCCTGGGTGAATCTCCGCACCGCCGTGAAACGGACGGCGATCGGCGTGAGGGCGTTCGCCCAGCTTGTGGCGCACCTGCGTCGCACACGACCGCAGGTCCTGCACGCCTACTTGTTCCACTGCTACATCGCGGCGGCGCCCGCGGCCCGTCTGGCACGGGTTCCGTTGTGTGTGGCCGGGCGGCGCAGTCTGGGCACCTCCCATCTGGGGCACCGCAGGTTTCTGGCCGCGGAACGGGCCGTGGAACGGGCCGCGAACGGCATCACGGACTACGTCGTGGCGAACGCGCATGCCGTCGCGGCGGAAGCCCGGCGCCAGGAAGGCCTGCCCGAACACAAGATCGGCGTCATTCACAACGGGATGGAGGAGGAGGACTTCCATCCGGCGCCTCCCGCAGCACTGGACACATCGCTCCCCGTGGTGGTGTGTGTGGCCAACCTCCACGTCTACAAGGGGCACCGGTACCTGCTGGACGCCATCAGCCGGGTGCAGCAGCGCGGGGTGCCGTGCACACTCGTGCTGATCGGAGCAGGCGGGGAGCGCTCCCGGCTGCAGAGCCAGGCCGACGGGCTGGACATCGACGTACGTTTTCTGGGCCAGCGCACTGATGTGCCTGCCTTCCTCGCCCGAGCGGACGTCGTCGTACTGCCGTCCCTGCAGGAGGGATTGAGCAACGCGGTCATGGAGGCCATGGCGGCCGGCCGGCCCGTCGTCGCGACCGCGGTGGGCGGCACTCCCGAACTGCTGCGAGGTCGCGGGGTACTGGTGCCGCCCGCGGACGCGGAGGCCCTGGCCGAGGGAGTGCACCAGATGCTCACCGACCGCGCATCAGCCGCACGGCTCGGCAACGCCGCCCGGCAGTGGGCGCTCGAGAACCTGAGCGCGGACACCATGGTGGAGCGGCACGTCACCCTCTACCGGGAACTGCTGGAGCGCAGAAGCCTCAGGTGAGCGCGGCGCCGGTTTCAGTACGTCATCGAGCGGAACGAGTTCCGCCACCCATCGTGTGAGTGTTGACGGAAGGAAAACCGAAGTGAGGAAGACCTCGCTCACGTTCTGGGGTGTCCGCTGCTTCTACATGCTGATCGGGCAGCGGCTGCACTTGCGTGCCCCGGGTGCCCTTCGGCTGCGAGGCTGGTGCGCCCAGAAGATCTGCGAGGACGTGCAGCTGCCGGTCACCATCAACCCCGGCGTGTGGCTGCCGCGCACCCTTCGGATGGGACCGTACGCCGGCATCGGGCAAGGCACCATCTTCCTCGGCCTGGGCACCGTGTCCCTGGGCCCGCATGTGACCATGGGGCCGGAGTGCCTGTTCATCACGGGGGATCATCCTGTTCCCCGAGCGGGCGGGAACTTCCGTGACCACGCCTCGGTTCACCGGGACATCGTCGTCGAGGAGGATGTCTTTCTCGGCGCCCGGGTGACCATCCTGCCCGGGGTGACCATTGGCCGCGGGGCTGCCGTGGGCGCGGGCAGCGTGGTGACGAAGGATGTTCCCCCTGAAGCAGTCGTTGCGGGAAACCCTGCCAGAGTGATCCGTGCTCGCGAACAAGCATGAAACCGCGCCGGGAAGCATCCGACTCATGAGTCCGGCAAGAACTCGACACGCGGTCCTTGCCCGCCTGAAAGCTAACCACCGGTTAGCATTTTCCGCATGCACAGGAGATTGGCTGACGGCCTTGCGGAAAAGAACCGGGACCGTTCCTGGTTCGAGACCCTTCGTTGCCCGAACTGCCGTGTGCGGCTACACGGAGAGACCACTCTGTCCTGCAAAGATTGTGGACGGAACTATCCGGTACGCGAGGGGATCCCGCGATTCGTTCCCGAGGACAACTACGGGAAATCATTCGGGTATCAATGGAATGTACATCGGGTCACCCAGCTCGACTCGTATGTGGGGCTCCCCGTATCCAGAGATCGCCTTCTGCGGGAGAGCGGCTGGACCGCTGATGAACTTCAGGGCCGTGAGGTTCTTGAGTGCGGAAGCGGTGCCGGACGCTTCACCGAGGTGCTGTGCCAGACCGGCGCTGCCGTTACCTCCTTCGACCTCTCCAACGCGGTGGACGCCAACGCCACATCAAATGGCCGATTCGCCAACCTGAGGCTGCTTCAAGCCAGCATTTACGACCTTCCTCTGGTGGATGAGTCGTTCGACCACCTCGTCTGTCTCGGGGTCGTCCAGCACACACCTGACGTCGAGCGGACCTTCAAGACCATCTTCCGTTATCTGCGTCCCGGGGGAAAATTCTGCATCGACGTGTACGCAGCGATCGTCGCCTATCCGCATCTGCGGCAACTGCTGCGGCCCGTCACCAAACGCATTCCTCCGAACAAGCTCTACAGCGTTGTCCAAACCGCCACCCCTCGCCTCCTGCCGCTTTCCATGCGGCTCGGCGCAATCCCACGGGTGGGCGACTATCTGACGCGGCTCGTTCCCGTCGCCAATCACCGCCACCTCGGGTTGACCGACGCCGAAACCTTGCGGACCTGGTCGATTCTGGACACCTTCGACTGGCTCTCACCTCAGTTCGAGCGGCCCCAGCCTCGCCGCCGCCTCGAACGCTGGTGCAGGGACCTTCGCCTGAGTGAATTCGCGATCGAACGCATTCGCGGGCTCTATGTCGTCCGTGGAACGAAGTAGAAGGCCGGACGGCCCGCAATGGCATCGCCGTAGCGTGATCCGACCCGGGGCCGGCGATCGACCGGCCCACCATCCGGCGTGAGCAGATGTCGATCGCCGTGGACCGGATACAGCCTCGCTTCACGCCGAAGTCTGCGCGCGGTGCGCAGAAGCAGTACCGGCACCGACGGAGGCGCCGGGAGGTCCTGCCGCCGTCCGCGGAGGCTGTCGGTTCGGAAGACGGTCAGGTCACCGACGTCGCGCTGCGAGCCGCGGGTGACGTCTGTGCCGGGTCCTGGGCATCACATGAGGCGAAGACGTACTCGTTGCAGCCCAGGCCCCCTCAGCAGGTCTTGAGATGGCGCAGCTCCAGCCCATGGCGCCGACCCATGCGGAACACCTCTTCCGGAGCGGCGACTTCGAAGGGATAGCCTCCGACCCAGTCGATGAGGTCGTACCAAACGGACATGCCGCGAGCACGTCGGCCTCGGCCGCCGACAGGACGTCGCCCTGTCTTGGCCAGCTTCAACAAGGCGGCCGCGTGTTCAGGAGCCTTCAGATACATCCGGCTGCCGGCGACCAGCAACCCCCGCGCCACCGGGCCGGAGGAGTTGTAGGTGCGCTTGACGTGCCTCCAGGCGCGGCTGCGCAGGCCCTGATCGTTGTAGATCGACACATACAGCAACCCGCCGGGGGCAACCAGTCGGGAGGCAGTGTCCAACGCTTCCCACAAGGCGCCGGTGTGGTGCAGCACTCCCCAGGAATAGACGATGTCGAACTGCCCGAAGCGGGAGACGAAGGAGGAATCCAGCACCGAACCGTGCTCCACCCGCCAGTCGCTGTCGGGCGCGTACCGGTTACGCAGCTGCCTGGTGGTCGCCACGGCGTCAGGGTCGTAGTCGAAGGAGTGCACCTTCGCACCGAGCTGGCGAGCGGCAAGCGAGAACAGCCCGCTGCCACAGCCGATGTCCAAGAAAGTGCGCCCGGCAAGGTCGCCGGTTCCCAGGGCCGCAACGAGGGACTCCCGAGCGGCAGCGATACGGTCCTCGTCGACCAGCCTGCTGAACTTCTGCCAGTTGCGGCCGAAGGCGAAGCGTTTACCTTGCTCTACCTCGCTGGAGCAGTCGATCACCTCATGGTCTCCTTCCTCCTGGGACCATGTACCGCGCATTCCGGCAAACGTGTGCGCAACGGGGTAACGTGCGTACTGACGCGGGTATATCAGACGTCGGCCGAAAAGGGGCTCGACGCTGCGGTGATGGACACAAGAACCGACCGAATACCGGGACCTCGGCGCTCCCGCCATGCCTCCCAAAATCATTCCGACAGGGTTGCCCAAAGCAGCGGACACATACTTCGCGCCCTTGACAGATACCGGAGTGCGCTCGGCTTAATATCTGGCACATGTCGACTGCCACGCACCAACGCACTGGTTTCGGCATCCCACGCCTTCGCGTGATGAGAGTCATCACGCGAATGAATATCGGAGGTCCGGCCGTCCAGGTCTCGGCCCTCATGCGGGGGCTGGATACCGAGCGATTCGACCATCAGCTGATTGCCGGCCTTGTGGGTGCGGGTGAGGCGGACTATCTGGAGCAGCGGGCGCCCGACCTTCCGGTCCATCGGCTCAATGGCCTGGGCCGGACTGTGCGGCCCACGGACGATGCGCGCTGCCTGCTCGAACTGGCGGCAGCCATGCGCCGATTCCGGCCCCATATCGTCCACACGCACACAGCGAAGGCGGGTGCGCTGGGGCGGGCGGCTGCCGTGCTGGCGCGTGTCCCCTCAAGGGTGCACACATTTCACGGCCATCTCCTGCATGGTTATTTCTCCCCGACGAAGACCCGCGTCCTGGTGCAGACCGAGCGCAGGCTGGCAGCCCTCAGCGATCGGTTGGTTGCCGTGGGCAGCCGGGTGCGGGACGATCTCGTCGCCGCCGGTATCGGAAAGGCGGACCAATTCACGGTCGTGCCGCCCGGCACCAGGCTCGCAACCGCACCGGAGCCCTCGGAAGCCCGGCGACTACTCGGACTCCCGCAGGGCTGTCCCGTGGTTGCCTATGTGGGACGAATTACCGGAATCAAGCGACCCGACCGCTTTCTCGCCGTAGCCCGCGAGGTGCGCCGCACCGTACCCGCAGCGCATTTCGTGGTGTGTGGATCGGGCGACTTCCAGCCGGATCCGGAAGCGGTCACCGACCTCGGTGACTCGCTCCACCTGCTGGGCTGGCGTGCAGACGTGGAGACCGTATACGCGGCGTCCGACCTGGTGTTGCTGACCTCGGACAACGAAGGCATGCCCGTCAGTCTGATCGAGGCCGGCCTGGCGGGGCTGCCGGCGGTGGCCACAAACGTCGGCAGCGTCGCGGAGGTCGTACAGGACGGAACGACGGGGCTCCTGGCCGGGCTGTCGTCCGGTGAACTCGCTCGCCACACCGTGACTCTGCTGCGCGACGGGGAACTGCGCCAGGAGATGGGGGCACGAGCGCGTACGTTCACCAGCCGGCGCTTCAGCGAGGAACGTCTGGTGGCCGACACACAGGCTCTCTACACCTCCATCGCCGTCGCCCGCGGCTGGTGGACCGCATCCCCGTTCGAAAGGTGAGCACTGTTGAACGTCCTTGTTACGGGAGGCGCCGGCTTCATCGGCGCCAACCTTTGCCGAGAGCTTGCATCCCGCCCGACTGTGGGCAAGGTCATCGCTCTGGACGACCTGAGCACAGGTTTCGCAGCCAACCTGGCGGGAGTCGACGCGGAGCTGATCGAGGGCAGCATTCTCGACCCCGACCTCCTCGACAGCGTCGTCGCCGGAATGGACGCTGTCGTCCACCTCGCAGCCCGCCCGTCCGTGCCGCGCTCGCTGGCGGACCCGGTCGCCAGTCATCACGTCAATGCGACCGGGACGGTGTACGTCCTCGAGGCCTGCCGACGCGCAGGCCTCCCGGTGGTCGCCGCCTCGTCCTCCTCGGTCTACGGTGCCGTTCCCGTGCTTCCAAAGCATGAGGAGCTGCCGACCCAGCCCATGAGCCCCTACGCCGCGAGCAAACTCGCCACCGAGTCCTATGCCCTCGCCTACGGCGCCTCGTTCGGCCTCCGGGTTCTGGCGTTTCGGTTCTTCAACGTCTACGGGCCGTTGCAGCCGGCCGGCCATGCCTATGCCGCCGTGATCCCGGCCTTCATCGATGCCATGCTGCGCGGCACGCCCGCGAGGGTTTTCGGCGACGGCCTGCAGACGCGGGACTTCACGTATGTGGGAACCGTCGTCAGGGTGCTGGCCGATGCGGTCCTGCGCAAGGTCGCGTACCCCGGTCCGGTGAACCTGGCCTTCGGTACCCGGGTGCCCCTCATCGACATCGCCCAGCAGCTCGCGGAAATCATCGGGTCGCCGGCCGACATCCGGCACGAGGCGGCGAGGGCGGGAGACGTCCGCCACTCCCAGGCCGCGGATGGTCTGCTGCGCGAGCTCTTCCCCGATGTCGCCCAAGTGCCGCTGCCGCGTGGACTGGCCGAGACGGTGCGCTGGTTCCGTACCCTGCCCGAGTACGCCGAGCTGCCACCGGCCAAGTCCCTCACGGTGGAAGTGGGCTGACGACAGAGTTGAGGGGAGCCACGGCGACACACCGTGGCTCCCCTCAGCTCTGTGCGTCCGCGCTCACGGCATACACAGGGACCCTCAGAAGCAGCCCCGAGGCCACCAGGGTGACCGAGACAACCGTGACCAGCACGGCGTTCTGCGGGAGGACCTTGAACATGACGAGCACCGCTGTCAGGCATGTCATGGCCGCGAAGCCCCCGATGACAACGGCTACCTGACGAACCGTCAGTCCCAAGCGACGGAGTCTGTGGGCGATGTGATCCCTACCGCCCTGCAGCACAGGTCTGCCCTCCCTGCGTCGCGCGACCATGACCAGTCCGGTGTCCGCGGTGACGACCAAGGTGACGAGGAACAGACTGGTGTACCCGGACAGGGCGCCGTTGTCCCTGTGCAGAGACACCGTGGCGGACGACACCAGAAAGCCCACGAAAAGCGAGCCCGCGTCACCCAGAAAGATCCGCGCCGGATGCCAGTTGTGGAAGAGGAAGCCTGCGCACGCCCCGGCCAGGGCGGCCATGACCGAGGCAGTGCCCACCAGACCGCCGGAGAGAGCGGCGCAGCAGAGGAATCCCGCGGTGACCACGGTCACGGTGGAGACCACGCCGTCCATGTTGTCCAGCAGGTTGAAGGCGTTGGTGGTGAAGAGGATCCACGCGACCGCGACGACCACGTCGAGCCATGTACCGAAGAGCACGGGATGGCCGCACCACAGAACCACCACCAGGGCTGCCGCCGCCTCGATGCAGACACGAAGACGGATGCTGAGCGGACGCAGGTCGTCTGCGAGGCCGAGAACGGCGATGAGCGCAGCGCATGTGAGCACGACGCCAACCGTGGTGTCGTGCTCCTTCGCGGCGAGTGTCGCCACACTCGCGGAGCACAGGGTGGCAAACGCGACCGCGATGCCGCCGAGATAAGGCGTGGGGTGGACATGGATTCTGCGTGCATTCGGCTGGTCGGTGTATCCGCGCCGCAGGGCCAGCCGCCGCAGTGGCTCGGTCAGCAGGGCAGCGATGAGCAGAGCCCCCAGCCCCGCGACTGCCGACACCAACCAGGGGCTCAGACCGGACATGGACCCGCCAACACGGTCTGGCCGGTGGAATTGTCTGTTTCCCCCCTGGCCTGGCCGTCGGCGACAAGCCCGAGTACCTGCCGCCTCACCTCGCTTCGGGCATCCGCGACGGCGTCCGCCAGCACATCGTCGAGGTTCCGTTGCGGCTGCCAGCCGGTGAAGGCCCTTAGTTTCGTGGTGTCGGGGACGCGACGCTCCATGTCTTCGAACCCCGGTCCGTAGGCCTCGCTGTACGAGAGACGGTGCACGGACGAAGTGCTCTCGGCGCAGGCAATGATCCGCTCCGCGAGATCCAGAATGCTGATCTCCTCGTCGCTGCCGACATTGAAGGTCTCACCTACGGAATCCGGAAGGTCGATCAGCGACAGGAGCGCTTCGACCACATCCGCGACATGCAGGAAACAGCGGCTCTGCTGCCCGGTGCCGTAGACGGTGAGGTGTTCTCCCCGGACCGACTGACGGGCGAATCTCGGGATGACCATGCCATAGGCGGGGCTCTGCCGGGGACCGACGGTGTTGAAGAACCGCACGATGGTGGCACGCAGTCCGTACTCCCTGCGGTACAGCTCGGCGAGGATTTCGTCGACCGCCTTGGCGGTGCTGTAGGACCACCGCGGGACGGAGGGACTGCCCAGGATGCGGTCGGAGGTCTCGTTCAGCGGTCCGGAGGAGTTCTTGCCGTAGATCTCCGATGTACTGGCCAGGATTACCCTTCGGCCATAGCGGTGAGCGGACCCGATGACGGTTTCGGTGCCTTTGGTGTTGATAGTGAAGGAATTCAGCGGCTGTTCGACGATGAGTTTCACGCCTACGGCTGCCGCCAGGTGCACTACAAAATCACATGCACGCACCAAATCGTCTACGAGCGGCGCATCCAGTACCGAGCCCTGGATGAATTGGAAGTTACCCTGCTCGCGCGCATGCGCAAGGTTCTCCAGGCGTCCGGTGCTGAGGTCATCGAGTGCGACGACCGGCTCACCACGTGCCAGCAGCGCATCGACGAGATGGGAACCGATGAAGCCGGCTCCTCCGGTGACCAGGTACTTCGGACGATCCATCACGCCGTCACTCCAGGTTTGCGGGTGGGGCGTTGCCGGGGGCATGTGCACCGGCGACGCATGGCAACGATAACCGGGGATAACGCAAATAGAATGAATGGAACCCGCAATTAGCCCGTTCGTGCCCCCTTGGCGGCCGAGATGGCTCCATTCGCCTGACAAGTGTCACTCAAGAGATGGACGGGAACCGCGTCGAGCGAGTGTCAGGCATATTCCTCCGAAACATTCTGGTTGGCAAGCAGATAGAGGTCTCACCGTGTCGGCGGCAACAATGTCTGCGTCATCACGGTGTCCGCCCCCTGAAGGACGGCGTCCCCGACCCGAGTTTCGTGGAGACCGCGCTGAATCACATGGGGGCGCCGCCGAGGGGACGCCCGTGCACTCCGTTGGGGTACTAAAGCGCGAGCATGCATGCCATGTGCCCCAAATCCCTCAGCGTGGTCCTAGCGTGACTGTCCACTCACTCACTCCGATCGGGGATGGCCTTGGATTTGCGCGAATACCTACGAGTCCTTTCCCGCCGATGGCACGTCATCACCCTTGTGGCTTTGCTGGGGACGGGGGCAGGCATCCTGACAAGTGCCTTGGCCACTCCCGAGTACCGGGCAACGACCACGCTGTTCGCTTCCCTCCAGGGTGGTGCCGACACGTCCCAGCTGAATCAGGGGAACGCGTTCACCCAGGCGAGAGTCCAGTCCTACGCCGATGTGGCGGCCAGCCCGGAGGTGACCAAGCCGGTCGTGAAATCCCTCCAGCTCGATTTGACGCCGTCTCAGCTGGCTGAGCGGATCTCGGCCGAGGCGCCGCTCAACACGGTGCTGGTCCGTCTGACCGTCACCGACACCCAGGCGTCACGAGCTGCCCGGATGAGCAACGCGGTCGCCGCTCGCTTCGCACAGGTGATCAGAGAGCTGGAACGTCCGGAGAAGAGCAAGTCCGCTTCCCCGGTGCGACTCACCGTCACCCAGCCTGCCACCGTGCCGTCCGCGCCTTCGTCCCCGAACACCACTCTCAATGTCGCGCTCGGTCTGGCGGTGGGCCTGGTTCTCGGGCTGGGCCTGGGTGTCGCACTGGAGACAGTGGACACGTCGATGCGTGATTCCAAAGCCCTCGCCGAGTGCCTGGCAGGGGCCGGGGGGCCTCCCGTGCTGTCCAGCATCGTGCAGGACCCGCGAGCTGTACGGCAGCCGGTCTCCTTGCGCGACGACAGGCACGGTCCTCGTGCGGAGGGCTTCCGGAAGCTTCGGGTCAATCTGCAGTTCGCGGACGTGGACCAGCGGCCGAAGGTGATCGCCGTCACCAGCCCGCTGCCCCGTGAGGGCAAGAGCAGCGTGTCGGTCAACCTGGCCGCCACACTGGCCGAAGAGGGCGCGAGGGTGTGTCTGATCGACTGCGACCTGCGCCGCCCATCGATTGCTCCAGCCCTTGGCCTGGTCAGGGATGCCGGGCTCACCACAGCTCTGGTGGGCCAGGCCGAACTGCATCAGGTACTGCAGTCGGCCGGGTCCTTCTCCGTGCTCACCAGTGGGATGATTCCGCCCAACCCGACGCAGCTCCTCGGAAGCACCCAGTTCGGCTCCTTGCTGCACACTCTTGCCGAGCAATTCGACCATGTCGTGGTGGACACCCCTCCGGTGCTCCCCTTCGCCGACACGGCAGCGATGGCACCCGCAATTGACGGTTACCTGCTCGTGGCGCGCGCCGGGCGGACAAGCAGGAGCCAGGTCGTCGACGCCTTGCGCATCCTCGAACGCGTCAACGTCCCTGTGCTGGGGGCCGTCATGAATGGCGCTCCGGCACGCGGGGAGGGCGATGCATACGGCTATGCGTACAAGTACCGGCCGAAGCAGAACACGACAGAACGACTCACCGCGCTCGTGTCGTCGCGCTTTGCGGCGGTGGTCCCCGGCCGAGGGACCGCTGCCAAGAGGCACGGGACGCCGGCTTCGGCCACGACACGACCGCAGAACCAGGTGACCCGGCCGGTGTTCGTGGACAGCCTGTCCCCTTCGGTCGTCCCCTCGCCCCCCAACGGCGGCGAGCCGACGCCGGGGCAACTACGCCTTGGGAGCGAGCGTCCGTGAGCCGGTCGGGCGGGGCAGGGTTGCTCTTGTCGGCCACCGTGCCGGTGTGAGGCGTCATGCGTCTGGCACCGGCGATCCCTGTCGTGGTCGTGGCCCTGGTCAGTGGGATGCTCGTCCCGTCGTGCGGGACGGGTAGCGGAGCCGAGGGCCGCGGCCCGGGCATGCATGGGCGGGCCGCGGCAGGGGTCGAGCGGTTGAAGGTGGAGGTCGTCGAGGTCCTGCCCCATGACCCGAAGGCCTTCACCCAGGGCCTGGAGATGACCGGCGGCATGCTGTACGAGAGCACAGGCGTGGCCGGACAGTCGTCGGTTCGGGCGGGGCCGCTCGGCAAGCCTCCCGCGGTCCGCGCCGATCTGCCCCTGCCGCTGTTCGGCGAGGGAATCACCGTTATGGGGCCGACTCTGTGGCAGCTCACCTGGCAGGACGGTGTCGCGGTCGAACGGGACGCGAGGACGCTGGCCGAGTTGCGCCGTGTCCCCTACCGGGACGAAGGCTGGGGAGTGTGCCACCAGCGGCACCGCGACCGGCTGGTGACGAGCAACGGCTCCTCCCGCCTCACGTTTCGGGACCCCGGAACACTCGCGAAGACAGGGGAGGTTGCCGTCACCGCTCATGGGCGGCCCGTGAGCCTGCTGAACGAGCTGGAATGCGTCGGTGACCTCGTGTACGCAAACGTCTGGTCTGCCGATCGGATTGTGCGTATCGACGCCAACACCGGCACGGTGACCGGCGACATTGATGTTCCGGCACTGCTCAGCGCAGCCGAGAGGCGGCGCGCGAACGTCCTGAACGGTATCGCGGCCATTCCCGGGACCCATCAGTTCCTGCTCACCGGCAAGTGGTGGCCCAAGATGTTCCGGGTCGCCTTCGTTCCCAGGTGACTCAACATGCAGGGCCATTGCAGTGCTGATCGGCGACATTCCGCTGCCTCATGGGCAGGGATCTGACCATGCCCATGCTCGTCGGAACCTCGGGGTGGCAGTACAAGGACTGGCGCGGCGTTCTCTATCCGCCCGAGCAACCGCAGCGGCTGTGGCTGGAGGAGTACGCCCGGCACTTCGCCACTGTGGAGAACAACAACGCCTTCTACCGGCTTCCCACCACGGAGAACTTCGCCTCCTGGCGGGAGCGGACGCCGGAGGGCTTCGTCATGGCGGTCAAGGCCAGTCGCTATCTGACCCATGTGAAGCGGCTGCACGACCCCGAGGAGCCGGTCCGCCGGCTGATGGACCGGACCGAGGGCCTGGGCCATCGGCTGGGGCCCGTCCTGCTGCAACTGCCGCCCAACTTCCGGCAGGACATCGGGGCTCTGGATGCCTGCCTGAGCTGCTTTCCCGGCACGGTCCGGGTGGCCGTCGAATTCCGCCACACCTCGTGGTGGGAGGCGGAGCGGGAGCTTCGGCAGTTGCTGGAACGGCACAGCAGCGCACTGTGCTGGGCGGATCGGGGGTCCCGCCCGGTGACACCACTGTGGCGTACAGCCTCGTGGGGGTACGTGCGGTTGCACGGCGGCATCGCCGAGCCCCCGCCGCGCTACGGCCGCCAAGCGCTGAAGTCCTGGGCCCGACGCATCTCCGACGCCTGGCCGGACGAGGACGATGTGTATGTGTACTTCAACAACGACCTGGGCGGTGCGGCGGTCGTGGACGCCGCGAAATTCGCCCGGGCAGCGGCCGCGTTGGGCCGGACAGTGAGCCGTACGCCGTCGGTCCTGGCGGCGGGCGGAAGCGGAGCCACGGACCTACGATGAGATGACCGTCGAGTCGAACCGGCGTTCCAGAGGAGGCTGCGATGGAGGAGCATTTCGTCTGGGTGACGACGCGCCGCATCAAGCCGGGCGCGTTGGAGGAGTTCGAGAGGGTCTGGCGCCCTGCTCCGCACCCGCAAGGCCTGCGCCGCGCCTATGCGTACTGGTCCGAGGACGGACGGGAGATCACCGGGGTGTCGTTCTGGGACACCAGAGAGGCGTGCGATTCCTGGCGGGCCTCCGAGGCGGAGACACAGCGGCGTGCGGCCATGGCCCCTTACGTCGTAGAGGAGCGCGAAGGCTTCTACCGCGGCCGCGAGCTCGGCGTCGGCTCCGCCTGAGACCGCCGCGGCGCTCACCGCCGCCGGACTCCCCCCTGCCTCCGGGGCCACTGGAGACATGGCCCCGGACCGACCGTGGCGCGGCGGACACGATCAGCCGGCCGTCGCCGGCTGCGCCTGCGGCACATCGACGAGAGTGGTCGGCAGGGCAAGGTACGCCGTGACTCCGCAGACTCCCTCCTGCCCCTGGGTGGGGCGCAGTTCGACCTGGGCGCCGAGCCGGGCTGCGAGGGTCCCGACGACGAAGTGGCCGAGATAGCGGGTGGGGGCGACCAGGAAGGACTCCCGGCCCGCGAGCCGGGCGTTGGAACGGGTCAGTTCCTCGGCGGTCATCCCGGAGCCGCGGTCGACGACCGCGAGGCAGTACTCGCCGCCGTCGCGCCAGCCGTAGACCTCGACCGGACGCGTAGGCGGTGAGAAGAGCAGGGCGTTCTCGATGAGTTCGGCGAGCAGATGGGAGAGCTCGGCGACGGCCCGGCCGCGGATCCGGCCCTCCTGTACGTCGACCACGGCGACGCGCTGATACTGCTCCACCTCGGCGATCGCCGACTGCACCACCTCGGCCGCCGACACCAGTCCCGACCAGGTCCGCGGCGGCAGCTCCTCCCCCGCGAGCACGAGCAGCGACTCGGCATTGCGGCGCATGCGAGTGGCCAGGTGGTCGAGTTCGAAGAGCTCGCCGAGTGCGTCCGGGTCGATCTCCTGACTCTCCAGCGTGGTGATCAGGCCGAGCTGGCGGGAGAGCAGTGCCTGATTGCGGCGGCCGAGGGAGGCGAGCGACTCGGAGCTGTTGCGGCGCAGCACAGCCTGCTCGGTCGCAAGACCTATCGCAGTGTGCTCGACATTGTGCAGGACGGTAGCGAGCCGGGTGATCTCGCGGGCGCTGTCAGGCACCCTGCGGGACGGTCCGGAGTCGAGTTCGTCGTCCGCCTCGGCCTCCTGGATCCGGGCGACAGCGGCGGGCAGCCCGGTACGGGCGACCGAGTCGGCCTCATCGGCGAGTGCGACGAGCGGCCGGGTGATCGAGCGGGCGGAGAGCACGGCGAGTGCGGCCGCGACCGCGAGGATCAGCACACCGAGGCCGATGAAGCCGCCCAGCTGGCCGGTGGCCTCGTCCCCGAACCGGTCCGCGCGAACCCGGACTTCGGCGCCGATCTGCCGCTGAACGCCATGGAGTTGGTCGACGAGCGCGGTCATCGACGACCACCATGTGCCGGGGTCCACGGCGAGCCGGCTGCCATCGGCTCCGCCCTCGGCCCGCTTCTCGTAGCCGATGGCCCGCCGGGCGCCCGCGGTGGCGAAGGCGGCGTCGAGCGCGGACTGCTGGGCGGGGGTGGCGAGTTCGGCGTACTGGGCCAGGAAGGCCAGCCGGGCCGCCCGCACCTCGGTGAAGTCGAGGAACTCGCTCCCCTTGAAACGCCCTGCCGCGAAGACCCCGTTGAGGGAGCCGCGCTCAAGAGCGACGGCCTCGGTGGCTCGGACGAGGGCCTGCCAGGCGCCCATCGCCTCGGCGAGGCGGCGGTCACCGCGAGCCGGTTCCGCGGCTGCGGCGTCGATCAGTCCATCGATCGCCCTGGTGTACGCGGCCAGGGTTGGGGCGCGCTGACCAGTGCCGCCGTCAACCTGGCGGCGTACGGCGGCCAGTGCCGCGACCGGGGCGAGCGCCTCCCGTAAGGCGTCTGCGGTGTCCGCTCCCGCGGCCCCCGCCCCGAGCAGGGCGTCGAATCCGGCACGGGCGGTTTCGGTGCGTGCGCGCTGGACATCGACGTCGTCGCGGTACTTCGCGGCGCCGCCCAGCAGGCCATTGGTGAGGCCACGTTCGCGCTGGAGCTCACGCACCAGGTCCTGGGCCTTGAGGAGGAGCTCGACTCGGCCGGCGGTCTCGCGCGCCGCGGACCAGTCGGCAGCCCGGTCGGCGACGCCGAGGCCGGTCACGACCAGCAGCAGACAGGTGGGGACGGCGAGCACGATGGCCACACGGCCGCGGATCGTGCCCCAGCCGGGCAGAGCGGGCGGTTGCTGTAACAGGCGTCGCTGGATGCGCATCACATCCGACGACGTTACGAACCGGGGTGCCCGGCGTGGTTTCTCGGGGGTAAGGGTCTGGTTGCTACTGGTTCACAGGAGGCCGGGCCGCGGCGGGCACCGTACGCCACCGTTTCGTAACGCAGCGGCCGTGCCCACGGCCCTGGGCGGCCCACATCCGCAGCCGACCGGATCCTGACGGACGCAGATCCGGCTGTTTGCTGGTACACGATGGGGTGGGTGCCGGTGTGGTGCAGGGAGCCGAGAGGGCGGGAGGCGCGGATGGGTGGTGACGTCGGTCGGGGACGGGTGCTGGTGGTGGACGACGATCCGGCGATCCGGCGTTCGCTGGAGCGGGGACTGCGGTTGGCCGGTTTCGCGGTGGCGCTGGCCGAGGGAGGGCGGCCCGCCCTGGTCCATGTGCGCCGGGAGCCGACCGATGTGGTCGTGCTCGATATTTCGATGCCCGATCTCGACGGAATCCAGGTGTGCCGGGCGCTGCGCGACGACGGCAACGACCTGCCCGTACTGATGCTGTCGGCGCTGGACGAGACGGCGGACCGCATCGCGGGGCTGCAGGCCGGTGGCGACGACTACCTGATCAAGCCGTTCGCGTTGCAGGAGTTGGTGCTGCGGCTGGAGGCGCTGCTGCGCCGGCGGCCGCCGAGGGACACGGACATGGTCCGCATCGGCCTTCTGGTGCTGGATCCGGCGGCCCGGGAGGCAAGGCTGGACGGCGAGTTGCTGGTGCTGACCCGGCGGGAGTTCGAGCTGTTGGAGGTCCTGGCGCGCAACGCGGGGATCGTGCTCACCAGGGACCAGTTGCTGGAGCGGGTCTGGGGGTACGACTTCGAGGTGCGCACGGATGCCGTCGACACCTTCGTCAGCTATCTGCGGCGCAAGCTGGAGAGCGGCGGCCGGGCACGGATCATCCATACCGTGCGGGGCGTCGGTTTCGTCCTGCGCCCGGACAACGGGGGCCGGAGCGCGTGAAGCTGTCGACGCGTATCGCACTCGCCATTGGCGTGACGGTGCCGGTTCTGGTACTGGCGGCGGGATGGTTGCTGCTCCGGCTGGTCGCCCGTGATCTGCATGCGGAGCAGGACGCGCATCTACGGGAGCGTGCGGCAGTGGCCGCGGGGGACGCCCGCCGGCTGTTGCGGGCCACCGCCGCCGACCGTCCCGCTGCGGTCGAGCAGGCCCGTGAGCGGCAGTTGTACGCCTCCGGCCTGGATGTCGGTATCCGGCTGACCGGGCCGCGGGGCACCGTCTCGGGCGGCCCGCAGCCCGATGCTTCCGTACCACTTCCGCAGAGCACTCGGACGCCGGTCACCGTCGAGGAAGGGGCCAGGAGCTGGCGGGTGCTGTCAGTGCGTCTGCAGGGCTCGCGCCCCGGTGTCGACGGCACACTGTGGCTGTTCTCCCCCGATACCGCGAGCGAGGACCAACTGGCTCTCGTACGCCGGCGCGTGGTGACCGTGGCGCTGCTGGCCGCGCCGTTGTCCGGGCTGCTGGCTCTGGCTGTCGCCTCGCGGGCCGGCCGCCCGCTGCGCCGACTGCAACAGCGCACCAGCGGCCTCGATCCGAGGGTGGATGCGGCGCGGCTCGACCACAGCCGGACGGGGGTCACCGAGGTCGACGACCTCGCCCGTACGCTGCAGACCGTACTGGCCCGCTATGACGAGCAGGCCGCGCGGACCACGGGTGCCCTGACCACAGCCCGGTCGTTCGCTTCCGCCGCGGCGCATGAACTGCGCACCCCGCTGATGAGCATGCAGACGAACCTGGAGATCCTCGCCGAGCATCCCGACCTCGCATCGGCTGACCGGGACGAGGTCCTGAGGGATCTCCGGGCCGAGCACGCCCGGCTGCTGAGCCTGCTGGTGATGCTCAGGGAACTCGGACGGGGCGACCTGGTCGAGGCCGATGCCTTCGGTCCGGTGGACCTCACCGAAGTGATCGACGCCTCCGTCGCCGACGCCAGGCGCAGGCATCCCACAGCGGAGATCACCGTCCCGGTGATGCCGCGCCTCAGCGTGCACGCATGGGAGCCCGGAGTACGGACAATCGTCGACAACCTCCTGGCCAACGCCCTGACTCACGGTCGGGGCAGCGACGGACGGGCCCGGATCGAGCTGGGCCTTCGAGCGGGCGGACACCCCACGGGCTCGGTCGCCGTACTGACGGTGGACGACCACGGGCCCGGCATCCCGCCGCCACGCCGCGATGCGGTGTTCCATCGCTTCGAGCGCAGACCGGACAGCCCCGGCTCCGGGCTCGGCCTGACCCTGGTCGCGCAGCAGACCGCCCTGCACGGCGGCCGTGTACAGGTCCAGGACCGCCCTGGCGTCGGCGGCACGCGGATCGAGGTGCGGCTCCCGGTGCGGGAGAGCAGGCAGACCGAGATCCTCCTGCCGGCCGAGCGGGACTGGCTGACCGGAACTGCCCAGCGCCCACAAGGTTTCCACAAGGACGGCTCCTAACTTCTCGGCAGGCGCAGGCAGATGGGCCTCGCCCTGTTCCGGAGGAGAAACCGCCATGAGGACCGTCAAGACCGCCACCCTGGCTCTCACCGCCGTCGCCGCGCTGCTCGCCGCGGCAGGCACGGCCTCCGCCGGCGGAGGGACACCGTCGCCGGACGCCGCGCCCACCGGCGACGGCGCCCAGGCTCTCTGCAAGCGGGTCCCGAAGATCGAGAAGCGTCTCGATCGAGCCCTGGCCCGCCTCGACGGGAACGCGACGCAGCGCGGCTCCATCGCGCGGCTGGCGAAGCGGGTCGAGAACGCCAAGGCAGCCGGTCACACGGAGATCGAGACCTACCTCAACGACAAGCTCACCTTCCGCCGCTCGCTCGTTCCCACCCTCGAGAAGCGCCGGAAGGACCTGACCGCCGTCAAGACCTGGTGCGAGGCGAACAACAACGGGAGCGAGAACTGATGTCCCGCCGACGCACCGCCACCGCCGTCGCGGCGACCCTCCTGTTCCTCACGGCCCTCACCGGCTGCGGGCAGAACAGCGACGAGAAAGTCGGCGGTACGCCCGACGGCCCCGTGACCACAAGCCCCGCAGAGGTCACCGACATGAAGGCACTCGTGGATGCCGCCGAGTCGGCCGCTGCCGCAGCGGAATCCGCGGCGGCGGAGGACGGGCGGGGCTGATCGGGCGGAGAACGCGCAGGGACGGCCACCCCGCGGCCTGTCGGGATGCAGTCGCGCTGACGCAGGGCGACGATGGACGCACCGTGTGAAAGGCGGAGGCCGATGTCGAAATACCTTGTCAGAGCCAGGTTGACCGTGGATGGGCTGAAGGGCCTGCTCAAGGAAGGCGCTACGGCGCGCCGTGAGGTCGTCGAGCGCATGGTCCAGAGCCTGGGGGGTCAGCTCGAATCGATGTACTGGGCATTCGGCGAGGAGGACATCTATGTCACGGTGGACCTGCCGAGCAACGCCTCCGCCGCGGCCTTGGGTCTCGTTGTGTCGGCGGCCGGCGGCGTGCGCACGAGCATGGTCGTGCTGCTGACGCCCGAGGAGATCGACGAGGCGGTCCGCCAGAAGGTGGACTACCGCGCACCCGGCGCCTGACGCGTCATCGCTTCTGTGGACGCGCCCTGAACCGCCGCACACGGGCCGACCGGAATTCGGTCAACGGCCGGCTTGCGGAGCAGAAGCAGCGCCGCGTCGTCGTGGAGGCGGCCGCCCACGTGCGCCAGCAGCTCGTTGTGCAGCGCGGCGACGGTACGGGACGGCTCGTCCGACACATGCCGTGCCACCCGCTCGATGAGCGGGTAGAACTCACGACTGTGATTGCGGGCCTCGGTCACCCCGTCGGTGTAGAGAAGCAACTGGTCTCCGTCGGTGAAAGTCAGGACCTGAAGGCTGGGGGTCTCACCGGTGAGGGCGTTCAGCCCGAGAGGCGGAGCCGGATGGGTCGGTTCGACAGCCCTGACGTCGGATCCGCGAACCAGCAGCGGAGGGGCATGTCCGCAGTTGACTATCTCCATGCGCCCGGCCCCGGCGTACCCGGCGACAACGGCGGTGACGAAGTCGTCGGGACCAAGGTTGCGCGCCAGGCTCCGCTCGATCCTGCCGACGACATCCAGGAGATCCGGCTCGTCATAGGCGGCCTCGCGGAAGACACCGAGCACCAGCGCGGCGGTGCTCACCGCGGGCAGCCCTTTGCCACGCACATCACCGACGATCAGCCTGATCCCGTGAGGGGTGGGCACGAGCGCGTAGAGGTCCCCGCCGATTCGGGCCTCCGCCGCGGCGGCGCTGTAGCGGACAGCCACCTGGAACTGCCCGACAGTGGCAGGCACGGGCTTGAGTAGGGCGTGCTGAGCAGCCTCGGCGACTGAGCGGACGGCTTCCAGCACCCGTTCGCGACGCCCGCGCAGCGCGCTGGCCAGGCTGCCCGCGAGGGTGACGGCTATCAGTGCGGACAGCACGATTGCCTGCTCACGGCCCGGCGCACCGCCGCGTACGCCGAACACCGCGCCCAGTGCCACGGCGATGAAGCCGATACGGAGGACTCCCGACGGCCTGCTGGTGGCGGCGGCCAGCGTGGGTCCGACGGCGAGCAGCGGCAACCAGGTCGCCCCGGCTCCGCTGATGAGGGCGAGGAGCGCAACCGCAAAGACGATCAGCGCGGGGGCGCCGGCGAGGAGGGCGGCGGTGCGCGGCTGGTCGAGCTTCGTTGCCCCCGCGGCCAGGATTTCCCCCGGGCTGCCGTCCGGCCTGGCCGGCGCACCGGTGCCGGCAGTCCGCTTTCTGAGCTTCCAGATCCGTGGGCGGTCGTGCTGATCGTCTCGGGTCTGACTCATGTTCGCGTCCGCAACTCCCTGATCCGTTAGTGAGGCCTGAATCGCCCGGTATGTCCAGGTAACAGGTATGAGCGGGTGGGTCACAAGGGCAGGATTTTCAGATAGTGAGTGAAAGGCCCCTGGTCACGCGATTCGCTGCCGGGATCAGCTGCGCGAGGACTTGATCGATTCGGGAGAGCCGGTCCGCCCGGACGGAGACACCGAGCGAGCCGAGTGTCTGCCCGCTGTATACGGGCACGGCGACGCAGACCGTACCGAGGGAGTACTCCTCCAGGTCCATGACGGCCGGGGTGGCGGGTGACGAATCGAGCCGGCGGAGCAGTTCGGAACGGTGCGTGATCGTCCGTGGCGTGAGATCGGCGAGACGGTGCCGGGAGAGGTAGTCGCCGCGGGAGTCGTCGTCCAGCTCACGCAGAACGCACTTGCCCAGCGCCGTGGCGTGCCCGGCGTCCTCGAATCCCACCCAGAGGTCGGCCCGTGGTGCCCGGGGGCTGTCGACGATCTCGGCGACCCGGATCTCGCCGTCCTCGTAGAAGGTCAGATAGGCGGCCGCCGAAATCTCGTCCCGCAGAGCGGCGAGCGTGGGACGGATGCGCGTGAGCAGCGCCTGCCCACGGCTTCCGGCATGCAGCACGTGCAGCTTGTCCCCGATGACGAACCCGCCGTCGTCCAGCTTCCGTAGATACCCGTCGTTGACCATCGTCCGGAGCAGGTGGTACGTGGTGGCCAGGGGCAGCCCTACCTCACGCGCCAGCTGCTTCGCCGGTACGCCGCCCTCGTGTGCCCCCACGGCTTCCATCAAGCGGAAGGCTCGCTGCACGGAAGTGATGAGTGTTGGGCCCTCTTGAGCACCCATACCCCCAGATTGCGCCCGGCGCTTCGCGTTAGCAAGGCGCCTCTGCCTGGGGCGCCGACGTGACCCCGGACCGGATCCGTCCGGTTTGGTGCCCAAGCTCTTGTCGCAGCTCTCTTTGCCTGGTTGTCTACCCGGGCGATCTCGAACAGGTTCGCCGACGGGCTGCGTATCCGCTGTGGGTACGAGGGTGACGAGGGAGAGTCGTGGCACCAGTGGCTGGGCAGGAAGTACGAGGCACTCTGCCCGCGGGACTCGGTGACGCGATACGCGACACCGCCGAGGAGATCGCCGCGCTGCTGCGCGGGGTTGCCGACACAGGTGTTCCGGTACCCGGGTCGGAGTGGAGCGTCGGTGCGGCGGCAGCGCATCTGGCCCAGGCCAATGAGCTGATGGCCGATATCGCGGCAGGGCACGAGCGCAGCTACGGGAACGGCACCGCGCAGAGCCTGGCCGAGGCCAACGAGCGCGCGCTCGCCGAGTTCGACGAGCGCGCGGCCGATCCGCTGGCCGGGATGATCGTGGAGCATGCTGCCGCGTTCATCGAGGCGGTGGACCAGCGCACGGTGGAGGGGACTGTGTTCACCCCGCTGGGCCCGATGAGCCAGGCCGAACTGGGCTCGTACCTGCTGGCGCACATGCTCGGGCACGGCTACGACCTCGCCCGCGCGCTGGGCCGTCCGCACATGATCGACCGCGCCCGGGTCGAGCTGACCCTGCCCTTCCTGATCACGGCCATGCCACGGGTGGTCGACACCGCCACCACCGCCGGGCTGACCGCCCGCTACACGATCCGCCTGTGGGGCGGCGCCCGCTTCGGCGCCACCTTCACCAACGGCGCCGTGGCCGTGAGCGCGCAGCCGCCGAGCCGGCCGGACTGCACCATCCTCACCGAGCCGGTCACCTTCCTGCTCATGGCGCTCGGCCGCTGCGAGCCGTGGGGCGCAATGGCCCGGGGCCGCGTCCTCACCTGGGGCCGCAAGCCCTGGCTCGCTCCCCGCTTCCCGACACTCTTCACGGCGCCCTGAACCGCTTCCGCGGGGCCCCGGCACTGCGACCGGCACCCTCGCGGCGTCACAATGGTGGTGAGGGACACACCTGCCGTTGCGGAAGGGCGGGAAACGCCGGTGCCGTACATAGCTGTGACCGCTTTGAGCCATGACGGGCTGATCCGGGATCACAACGAGGACAGCCTCGTCGTCGGACCGTGGACGCTGTGCGGCACCGTGACCGAGAGTCCCCAGACGCTGCTGTTCCCCGCAGGCACACCGCTCGTCGTCGCGGTCGCCGACGGGCTCGGCGGGCAGCCGGCCGGCGAAGTGGCGAGTTCACTGGTCGTCCGCCAACTCGCCTCGCTCGGTCCTGCCTTGGACGGCGAGCAAGCGGTCCGTGACGTTCTCGACCTCTGCAATCGCTCGGTGTACGCGGCCGCCGAGGGGGTTCCTGAGCAGGTCACCATGGGAACCACGGTCGCGGGCGTCGTCGTGCTGGCGGATTCGCTGCTGACGTTCAATGTCGGCGACAGCAAAGTGTTCCACGTGACTGAGGACGGACTTCGCCAGGTGAGCGTGGACGACAGCCCGCCGCCGGCACCTGGGCGGCGCACCACGTCAGCCGTCACACAGACGCTCGGCGGCAGCCCCGCGTTCAGCGCCATCACGGCGCACATCACCGCCGCCCCGGTGTCCACGGGCGATCGCTACTTGATCTGCACCGACGGGCTGACCGACCCGGTGCCGGACGATGCGATCGAGAGCCTGCTGCGGGTGCACGACGACGACAGGGCCGCCTACGAGTTGTGGAAGGCCGCCATCGAGGCGGGCGGGCCTGACAACATCACGTTCGCGGTGGTATCGGCGAATAAGGCCTTCGAATAGCGGAGATTCTTGTGCCATCCGGTCACATTCCTCCGGCGCGGCGGGTCAGCCCGGTGACGGACCGGACTCCGTCAAAGCTGATGAGACCGCGATATGAGGAGTACGCCATGACTGAAGGCATGAAGACGATCATCTACCCCGTCAAGGACCTCGCCGAGGCCAAGGCCCTGTACAGCGAGCTGCTCGGCGTGGAGCCCGTCATGGACGAGGCCTACTACGTCGGCTTCAGGGTCGGCGGCCAGGACATCGGTCTGGACCCCCATGGCCACAGCAAGGGAATGACCGGCCCGGTCGGCTACTGGCACGTCGACGACATCCGGAGTGCTGTCAGCGCCCTCCTCGGTGCGGGTGCGGAAGCGGTGCAGGACATTCAGGATGTCGGTGGCGGCAAGCTGACCGCCATCGTGAAGGACTCCGACGGCAACACCATCGGACTCATCCAGGCGGCCTGACCTGCCTTGACCTGCCTTGACCTGCCTTGACCGGTCGGCCACGGGGGCGGCGGGCCGGGGAGCCGGAGGCGCCGGCTTCTCAGTCGCTCAGGACCTCCAGGTCGAGCCCGCTGAGCCGTTCGGCGTCGGCGAGGATGTCGATCGCGGTGATCCTTCCGTGCGTGATCGTGAAGCCGAAGACGACGCGCGGACGTCCGCCCGGGGCCCAGACGAGTCCTGCGGCGCCGTTGATGAGCGCAGGCTGTGCGGCCTTGGCGCGGCCCGCGAAGGTGTCGGCCACGGCAGCGGCACCGCGCGCAGCGCCCGCACCCGACAGTGCGGCCGCGGTGTCCGTACGGAGTACGACGTCGGGGTCGAGCAGTGCGAGCAGCGCGTCGAAGTCGCCGCCACGTGAGGCGGCGAGGAAGGCGTCGACGACTTCTCGCTGGCGGGTGACATCGGTTTCGGGAACCCCGGGCGTTCCTTGCACCCGCCGGCGAGCGCGGCTGGCGAGCTGCCGGGTCGCGGCCGGAGTGCGCTCCACGATCGGGGCGATCTCGTCGAAGGGCACGGCGAACATGTCGTGCAGGACGAAGGCGAGCCGCTCGGCGGGCGCCAGCGCGTCGAGTACCACGAGGAGCGCCAGGCCGACCGAGTCGGCGAGCAGCGCCTGGTGCTCGGGGTCGGCGGTGTCCTCGTGGCCCACGGCGGGTTCGGGCAGGTGGGCGTCCCATGGGTCCTCGCGCCGGGTCTTGCGTGAGCGCAGCATGTTGAGCGAGACCCGCGCGACGACCGTCGTCAGCCATCCGCCCAGGTTCTCGACGTCGCCGGTGTCGGAACGGCTGAGCCGTAGCCAGGCATCCTGGACGGCATCGTCCGCCTCGGCCGACGAGCCGAGCATCCGGTAGGCCACCGCCCGCAGGTGGGCCCGGTGCTCCTCGAAGCGCTCCGCCAGAACCTCGTTCTCGTCCATCGGTCACATTCCTTCGTCGCGACGTCGTATGAGTGACCCACGAAACCCGAGCAGATGTGACAGGAATCCAGCTGCGGCTGATCGAAAAGCCGCGACAAGCCGCTGACCGGCACCTGTCGGTACCGGTCGGATGCCCGCAGCCAGAACGTGCGCCGCGGGGCGTTCGACGGATCGGCCGGCCCGCGGAGTCAGACCCCGACGCCGAATTCCCTGGCGCGGATGCCGGCTTGGAAACGCGACGTGGCGCCCAGCGTCGTCATGAGCTCGGCGACGCGTCTGCGGTAGGTGCGCAGAGACATGCCGAGGTGCCGTGATGCCGTCTCGTCGGTGTGTCCGGCGCTGAGCATCCGCAGGATCTCGCGGGCCTGATCGTTGAGTACGGGAGGACGTGTGCGCCGGACGTCGGCCAGGTCGGCGGCGGTCTCCCAGGTCGCGTGGATCAGCGATCTGACACCGTCGACAACGTCCGGTGACCGGACCACCGTGTAGGTCCGTACCCCGCGGACCGGTGTTCCGGCGAGGATCGCGACCTGCCGGTCGATGACAATCGCCTCGCGGGCGAGCGGCCCCGCGCAGATCCGTATCTGGGCGCCCGACTCGGCGATCCTCACCAGACGACGCTCGGATTCGGCGTCGGCCAGCGCCTGCGTGGTGTACAGCTTGCGCATCGACAGACCGCCCGGCGTCAGAGGCGGCCGCTTGCCTCCGGCGAAGGCGGCGTTCACTCCGGACGACCAGGTCAGCAGGTCCGCGGCCGCGCACAGGAACTCCTGCCGCGCTCCGGTGAACAGGTGCCCGGCCCGGCGCACCAGTTCCCGCTCGCCCCGCAGGGTCACGATCTGATCGGTTGCCATCGTTCGAACAGTCTGCGACCCGCTGACGATCACGGTCAACGTGACCGCCTACGGTGCGGAGCCGATACCGGCCTGAGCAGGGCCGCAGCCGGCCTGAGCAAGGGCCGGTACCCGCCTGGGCGAGGGCCGCAGCCGGACCGGCAGCGGCCGGTGGCACACTGGCGGTTGTTGCCCGAAGGAGTTCGCCGTGCCGATGATCCGCAATCTCCGCCGTGCGGTGCGCCGCGCCGCCCGCAAGACCGTGGTGGACCTGAGCCATCCGGCCCGCTCCCCGCTCGGCAGCACGGTCGTCAACTGCGTGATCTACGAGGACGGCGTACGGCAGCCCGAGAACTACCCGGTCGACGAGGCCGTACGGCGGGTGCGCAAGACCGGCCGCGGCTTTGTGTGGATCGGGCTGCACGAGCCCTCCGATGCGGAGTTCGCCGGGGTCGCCGAGCTGTTCGGACTGCATCCGCTGGCCGTCGAGGACGCGGTGGACGCGCATCAGCGACCCAAGGTGGAGCGGTACGACGAGTCACTGTTCGCCGTCTTCAAGACCTGCCGCTACGTCGAGCACGAGGAACTCACCGCCACCAGCGAGGTGGTGGACACCGGGGAGCTCATGATCTTCACCGGTACCGACTTCGTGATCACCGTCCGGCACGGCAGGCACGGTTCGCTCGGCCCGCTCCGGGAGGCCCTGGAGGCCACGCCGGAGCAGCTGGCCAAGGGGCCCGCCGCCGTACTGCACGCCATAGCCGACCAGGTGGTCGACGACTATCTCGCCGTGGCGGACGCCGTGCAGAACGACATCGACGCCGTCGAGACCGCCGTCTTCAGCGAGCAGGGGGGCCATGCCGACGCGGGCCGGATCTACCAGCTGAAGCGCGAGCTGCTGGAGCTCAGGCGCGCGGTGGCGCCGCTGGACCGGCCGGTGCACGCCCTGGCCAGCCAGCCGCTGCCGCTGGTCGGCCCGGACATCCAGCCGTACTTCCGTGATGTCGCCGACCATCTGTCGCGCGTCACCGAGCAGATCACGTCGTTCGACGCGCTGCTCGACTCGATCCTCCAGGCCCACCTCGCGCAGGTGACCGTCGCCCAGAACGAGGACATGCGCAAGATCACCGCATGGGCGGCGATCATCGCCGTGCCGACCATGGTCTGCGGGGTGTACGGCATGAACTTCGACCACATGCCGGAGCTGCGCTGGGCCTACGGCTACCCGCTCGTCCTCGGCGTCATGGCCGTCGCCTGCTTCGTCGTCCACCGCAGCTTCCGCCGCAACGGCTGGCTCTGACTCCCTCGGCTTCCCTCGGCTTCCCTCGGCTCCCGGACGGGCAGTTGACGCCCACTCTATTGACATGTGCCTGACTCGGCGCTGAGATGTGGTCGCTTTCGTTCGCCCCCGTTTGTTTGTGCGCCATTCACCCCCCTCCGGAGCCGAACATGCACACCGAACGACACACCGAACGACACACCATCAGAGAGCGCCTGGCCGTCGTAACCGCCGCGCTCACGCTGCTCACCGGCGGCGGGGCGCTCATCGCCGTCCCGGCTGCCGCAGCCGCTGCCGCAACCGCCACGGACGCGCGAGCTGTCACGGCCGTCACGGCGCCGGCCACCGACAACGGCCTGGCGCGTACGCCCCAGATGGGCTTCAACAACTGGAACTCCACCCACTGCCGGGCCGAGTTCAACGAGGCGATGGTCAAGGGCATCGCCGACACCTTCGTCTCGCAGGGCCTCAAGAACGCCGGGTACACCTTCGTCAACATCGACGACTGCTGGGCACTCCCCTCGCGCGACGCCGCCGGGAATCTCGTCCCCGACCCGGTGCGCTTCCCGGGCGGTATCAAGGCAGTCGCCGACTATGTGCACTCCAAGGGACTGAAGTTCGGGATCTACTCCAGTGCCGGCACCAAGACCTGTGACGTACAGGGGTTTCCCGGCGGTCTCGGCCACGAGCAGCAGGATGCCAACCTGTGGGCGTCCTGGGGCGTGGACTACCTCAAGTACGACAACTGCAACAACACCGGCGCCGACGCCAAGCAGCGCTATACGGCGATGGCCAACGCGCTGAAGGCGACCGGCCGGCCGATCCTCTACAGCATCTGCGAGTGGGGCGAGAACCAGCCCTGGAACTGGGCGCCGGACCTCGGCAACTCCTGGCGCACCACCGGGGACATCAGCGATTCCTGGTCCAGCATGATCGGCATCGCGCACCAGAACCAGGGGCTGGCGCCGTACGCCAAGCCCGGCGCCTGGAACGACCCGGACATGCTCGAGGTCGGCAACGGCGGGATGACCGACATCGAGTACCGCACCCACTTCAGCCTCTGGGCGCAGATGGCCGCCCCACTGCTGATCGGCAGTGATCTGCGCAGCGCCTCCCCCGCGACCCTCGCGATCCTGAAGAACACCGACGTCATCGCGGTCGACCAGGACAGCCTGGGCAAGCAGGGCACAGTGGTGGCAAGCTCAGGCGGCCTGGTGGTGATGTCCAAACCCCTGGCGGACGGCGGCCGTTCGGTGACTCTCACGAATGAGACCACTTCCACGAGGACGATCTCGACGACCGTCGAGGCGATCGGGATCGGCGGCGCGTCCTTGTACGCCCTCAAGGATCTCTGGTCCCAGCAGACCAGCACCACCACGGGCACCATCAGCGCTTCGGTGCCCGCGCACGGCACGGTGATGTACCGCGTGACGCCAGGCGCTCCGGTGCCGCCGCCGGCCGGGGTCAACCAGCTCAGCGACCTGCCGTGGACGTCGGCGGTGAACGGCTGGGGCCCGGTCGAACGCGACCGCAGCAACGCCGAACAGGCCGCAGGCGACGGCAGGACCCTCACCGTCAACGGCACCACCTACGCCAAGGGCCTCGGCACCCACGCGGCAAGTGACATCACGTACCACCTGGGCGGCAGGTGCCGGTCGTTGAGCGTCGATGTCGGCGTGGACGACGAGTCGACAGCGGGCGGTTCGGCGGTGTTCAGGATCTATCGCGACACCGCGCTGGTCGCCGACAGCGGGCTGCGCACGGCCGCGGACCCGCCCCGCCGACTGACTGCCGACCTCGCAGGCGGTACGAAACTGAGGCTGGTCGTCACCGACGGCGGCGACGGCATCAACTATGACCACGCCGACTGGGCCGACGCCAAGCTGACCTGCGGCAACGGCCCCGCGGCCGGTACGCACGCACTCAGCGACCTGTCGTGGACATCGGCGGTCAACGGCTGGGGCCCGGTCGAACGCGACCGCAGCAACGCCGAACAGGCCGCAGGCGACGGCAGAACCCTCACCGTCAACGGCACCACCTACGCCAAGGGCCTCGGCACCCACGCGGGCTCCACGATCACGTACTACCTCGGCGGCAGCTGTACGACGCTGACCACCGGCGTCGGCGTCGACGACGAGTCGGGGGGCGCGAACGGGTCGGTGGTCTTCCAGATCTACCGGGACGGCACAAAGGTCGCCGACAGCGGCAGGCTCACCGGCGCCGACGCGTCCAGAGACCTCACCGCGGCTCTCACCGGCGGCCTGGAACTCAGGCTGGTGGTCACCGACGGCGGCGACGGCATCAACTACGACCACGCCGACTGGACGGCACCCAGGCTCACCTGCACCTGAGGGGTCGGAGCGGCGCGGCATCCCCCGCCCTCCTCCGACGTGGTGGCGCCGGGCTCGTCGCACAGCCCGGCGCCGGCGACCGGCGCAGGGAAGAGCTCGCGCACGTCCGGCCGCACCAGAGTCGTACGCGAGCAGCGGCCCGCCCCGGCAACGGCCGAGCGGCATGTCTGAGATGCAACGCGTGATCGACGCACGACGGGACGGCGGTCTCGCAGTGGAGACAGCCGTGGATAGTGGAAGGCCACGGCATACAACGTCCCTGCGGAGTGAGCACGTGATCAGAGCCCGGCGGCCCGAAGCCCTCGACGGATACGGCGAAAGCGTCCTTCGCGTCTGGTACGCGGCATACGGCTCCAACATGGATCTTGACCGGCTGAACGACTACCTCACCGGTTGCCGGGACTCCCGCCCGCCCGCGCGTTCGGTGGCGGTCATGCTGCCGGGGCTGCTGTACTTCGCGACCGAGTCGCTGGTGTGGACCGGCGGCAGAGCGTTCTACGACCCCGAAGGCGGCGGTGAACTTCCCGCCCGCGCCTACTTGCTGACAGCCGCGCAGTTCTCCGACATCGCAGCGCAGGAGATGTACCGGGAGCCGGGACCGGATCTCGATCTGAAGGAGGTTCTCGGCCGGGGGCGCGCGGAGACGGGCCCCGGGCGGTACGAGACGCTGGTGTGCGCCGGTCTGCTGGACGGTTGTCCGGTGCTGACGTTCACGGCCCCGTGGGGCGTCGGAGACGTCGCGGTTGAACCACCCGCTGCGGCCTACCTGCGGCATCTCGTGGCGGGGGTCGTCGCGGCACACGGATGGAGTGCGCTGCGGGCCGCCGAGTATCTGGCGGGCTGCCCGGGGGCCGAGGGACAGTGGACGGCCGCGGAGATCGCGGCACTGGTCTCCGACGGCAGCGGGAACGAGAACGGGAGCGGGCGCGGGAACAGGCGCGGGAACGGTTCGGCGTGAGCGCAGGCCGGGCGTCTCAGAGTTCCAGCAGGTCAGGCAGGTCGGCGAAGGAGTCGAGAACGTGGTCCGGTGTGCCGTCGGCCGCCTCGTGCGTCTCGGGCAGGTACTTGCCGGTCTTCACCAGCACGCCCGTGATTGCACAGCGCTGGGCCGCCAGTACATCGGATTCGATGTCGTCGCCCACCATCATCGTCTCCGACGCCTCGGCGCCGAGGTGGGCCAGGGCGGTGGCGAAGAACGCCTCGGCCGGCTTGCCGGTGATCTCCGCCTCGACGCGGGCGGCCCGTTCCAGCCCCAGGAGGAACGCCCCGGTGTCGAGCTCGAGCCCGTCCGACGTACGCCAGTACAGATTCCGGTGCATCGCGACGAGCGGCGCACCGCGCTGCAGCTCGCGGAAGGCACGGTTGAGGACCGGATACGTGAATTCTTCGCCCGCGCCGCCGAAGACCACCACGTCAGGGGCTGCGTCATCACCTTCGTCGACGAGCGTCACGCCCGCGAGATCGTCCCGTACGTCACCGGTGTTGATCAGCAGGCAGCGGGCTTCCGGATAGTGCTCGCGCAGGTACGCGGCGGTGACGGCGGGCGCCGTGAGGATGTCGTCGACACCGACCGGAAAGCCCGCACCGGACAGCTTCGCGGCGATCGAGGCGCGGGTCCGTGAGGTGTTGTTGGTGACCAGCGCCAGGGGGAGTCCCGCGGCTCGCAGGCGTTCCATGGCCGCTACGGCGCCGGGCAGCGGCTTCCAGGACACGGTGAGCACGCCGTCGATATCGATCAGGACCGCGCCGATTCGTTCCATACGAACGACCGTAGCCTCCGGACCTCGCCAACCTCCTCAGCAGCGGCAAATGGGGTTATTTTTAAAGAGGTGCGGGAGTGGTTCCTGTCTCCCCTGGGTTGGGGGTGAACCACTGTGCTGTTCACCGATCGTACGGACGCGGGGAGGCGCCTGGCCGAAGCGCTACGTCACCTTCAGGAGGAGAAACCCGTCGTCCTGGGACTGCCCCGGGGCGGAGTCCCGGTGGCCTTCCAAGTGGCGCGGGCGCTCGGCGCCCCGCTCGATGTGATCGTGGTCCGCAAGCTCGGCGTCCCGTACCACCGGGAGCTGGCGTTCGGCGCCATCGGCGAAGGCGGAGTGCGGGTCATCAGCGACGACATCGTCCGCCGCGGCAGGCTCCGGCGCGAGGAACTCACATCGGTCGAGCACGCCGAGGAGGCGGAACTCGTACGGCAGGCGCGGCGGTTCCGTGAGGACCGGCCGCGCGTGGCGCTCGACGGCCGGACGGCGATCATCGTGGACGACGGGATCGCGACCGGTGCCACGGCGGCGGCCGCCTGCGAGGTCGTACGGGCGCAGGGCGCCGGCCGTGTGGTGCTGGCCGTTCCGGTGGCGCCACCGGACGCCGCCGCCTGGCTGCGCACCAAGGCGGACGAAGTGGTGTGCCTCTCCACGCCGGCCATGTTCTCCGCCGTCGGCGAGTGGTACCGGGACTTCTCCCAGACCCCCGACGAAGAAGTCGTCTCGCTGCTCGCGCAGGCCGCGGACGTCGGGACCACGGAAGCCGAGGTCACCGGGGTCGAAGTGGACGTCGGCGGGGTCCGGCTGGCCGGGGACCTCACCCTTCCGGACGGTGCACGAGCGGTGGTGATGTTCGCCCACGGCTCGGGCAGCAGCCGCCACAGCCCGCGCAACCGGCACGTGGCGACGGCCCTGAACCGGGCGGGTCTGGGCACCTTGCTCTTCGACCTGCTCACACCGGCGGAAGAAGCCGACCGGGCGAACGTCTTCGACATCGAAACCCTGGCCCAGCGGCTGGCGGACGCGACCCGCTGGCTGCGGAGCCGCGAGTCCCTCCCGATCGGCTACTTCGGGGCGAGCACCGGAGCCGCGGCGGCACTGCGGGCCGCCGCTTCGGCCGACTCGGACATCGGTGCCGTGGTCTCCCGCGGCGGTCGGCCCGACCTCGCCGGACCGCACCTCGCGGACGTACGGGCGCCCACCCTGCTCATCGTGGGCGGCCACGACACCTTGGTGCTCGATCTCAACCGGCACGCGCAGGCGGAGCTGCGCTGCGAGAACCGGCTCGAGATCGTCCCCGGTGCCACGCATCTCTTCGAGGAACCCGGGGCCCTGGACCAGGTCGCGGATCTCGCCCGCTCCTGGTTCGTCAGGCACTCGACAGACACTGACCGGCCGTCATAGGGGGCAATACTCCTGCGCTGACGGAGCATGCCCCCGGCGTGACGGCGTGCGGCTCAGCTACCAGGATGCGCCGGCGACCTGCTTGGTGGTGGCGTTGAGGCGGTTGAAGAGATTGGTGACGCCGATCATCAGGATCAGCGCGGCGAGCTGCTGCTCGTCGTAGTGGTCGGCGGCGTCGTCCCAGACGGCGTCCGGTACCGGGTCGGAGCGGTCGCTCAGCCGGGTGGCGGCCTCGGTGAGCGCGAGAGCGGCGCGTTCGGCGTCGGTGAAGTACGGCGTCTCGCGCCAGGCCGCCACCGCGAACAGCCGCTCGTCCGTTTCGCCCGCCTTCCTGGCGCTGCGCACGCCCCCGTCGACACAGACGCCGCAGCCGTTTATCTGGCTGGCGCGCAGGTGCACCAGCTCGAGCGTCGTCTCCGGCACGCCACCCTTCCTCGTGGCCTTGAGCACGTTCAGGATGGCGGGCATGGCCTCGGGAATGACCACCGCGGGGTTGCTCATACGTGCTTCCATGATTGCTCTCCTCGTATCCACCTGGTTTCGTTCCTCACTCCTCTGACGGATCTCGACGGAAGAATGTGACCGATGGACGAGAAGGTTTTTCTGGCGGAGAGATTCGAAGCCGAGCGGCCCCATCTGCGGGCGGTCGCCTACCGGATGCTCGGATCGCTCAGCGAGGCGGAAGACGCGGTCCAGGAAGCCTGGTTACGGCTCAGCCGCTCCGACACCAGCGACATCGGCAACCTCGCCGGATGGCTGACGACGGTCGTGGGACGGGTGTGCCTGGACATGCTGCGTACGCGCACATCACGGCGCGAGGACCCGCTGGACGTGTATGTGCCGGACCCGGTCGTCGGCCGCGCGGAGGCGGTCGACCCCGAACACGAGGCGCTGCAGGCCGACTCGGTCGGTCTCGCCCTGCTCGTGGTCCTCGACACGCTGGCGCCCGCCGAGCGGCTCGCCTTCGTCCTGCACGACATGTTCGCCGTCTCCTTCGACGAGATCGCCTCCATCGTGGAACGCACTCCGGCCGCGACCCGGCAGCTCGCCAGCCGTGCCCGCCGCCGGGTGCAGGGCGCGGCGCCGGTTGCCGACACCGATCTCGCCCGTCAGCGAGAGGTGGTCGACGCCTTCCTCGCCGCCTCGCGCGGCGGTGACTTCGAGGCGCTCCTCACGCTGCTGGACCCGGATGTGGTGCTCCGGGCCGACAGCGGTGTGTCGGCTGTGGGCGTGTCGGAGGTGGTTCGCGGTGCGCTGGCCGTGGTCGAGCAGGCGATCACGTTCTCGCGGTTCGCCCAGTACGCACAGCCGGCTCTGGTCAACGGAGCCGCGGGTATCGTCGCGGCTCCCGCGGGACAGCTGCTCTCGGTCATGGGCTTCACGCTCACGCACGGGAAGATCGTGGAAATCGACATCCTCGCCGACCCCGAGCGCCTCCGCGGGCTCGACCTCAGCGACCTCAGCGACCTCACCGACCTCACCGACCTCACCGACCAGGACGACCGCGACGACTGACGAACCGCGCTACGTGCCTGTCAGACCTCGGCGATCAGCGCGTACCGTTCGTCGGTCACCGGGCCGCCCCACAACTGCGGGTCACCGCTGAGCGGTTCGACGCGCACCTCCGCCACGAGTGGGCGTACGGCGGCGGCCAGTTCCGCCGCACCGATTCCACCGTTCCACGGCAGCGACGCGGCTTCCGGCACGTAAGGCACTCCCTTCTGCCCGGCCTCGCGCCACCGGCCCTCGACCAGCACCAGCCGGCCGCCGGGCCGCAAGCGGCTTACCCACTCGCGCAACGCGGCCTCGGGGTCGGGCAGCGTCCACACCAGGTGCCGGGAGAGGAGGACGTCGAAGCGCCGGTCGCCCGTCGGCGGAATCGCCGCGTCCCCGACCAGGAAACGGGCCGTGAGGCCGGCGGCCGCGAGCTTCGCACGCGCCTGGTCGACCATGCGTGGCGCCAGGTCGACGCCGGTCACCCGGTGTCCGGCCTCGGCGAGCAGCAGGGACAGGGAGCCGGTGCCGCAGCCGGCATCGAGAACGTCCACCGGGTCTGACGGCAGCCAGGAGCGCAGCAGCCGGTCCCATGCGGCACGCGTCAGTCCGGCGCGGAGTCCGTGGTCCGGTTCGTCGTCGAAGCCGGGCGCGGCGGCGTCCCAGTAGTCGGTGATCGCAGCAGTGGGGTCGGTCATGACACAGAGCCTCTCAGCAGCCACTGACAACGGCCGCTCACTTCGGACGTCTGCAGTCACCTCACGTCAGGGCGATGAACAGGCCGAGTGTCACCAAGGCGACGACGGCGCCGTACAGCGCGAGCGTCACGGAGCGCGCCTCGGCCGACGGGTCGCCGCCGCCGGCTCGGGAGAGGCCGAGGACAGAGGTCACGAGCAGGCCGAGCGCGGCCGCACAGAAGGCGGCGATCAAGGAGTCGATCATCTTGCGACAATCTCATGGGTCGTCAGATGCCGCATTTCGGCGATCGGCCGGTCCGGTGAGGCGGCGCTCGTTACGGCGAACGTCACAGCGACCGTCACAGCCGCCGCCACGGCGAACGTCACGGCCGCCGCCCGAACTCCTTCAGCGCATCGGTGAGCCACTTCGTCCAGAACGTCTCCAGCTCGATGCCCCCGCGCAGCACCACATGCCGCAGCCTGTCCTGCTCACTCGACTGCCGCTCCGGCGGAAAGTCGCGCTCCTCGATGGCCGAGTACTCCTCCAACTGCCGCCGGTGCAGCGCGAGATGACGTTCCAGCTCCGCCTCGAGCCCCTCGCTGCCGACCACGCCCGCCGCACGCAGCCGGAGCAACAGCGGGTCACGGACGGGCTTCGGGTCCTCGGACCTGGCGACCCACGCCGTCAATTCCTCGCGGCCCGCGGGCAGGACCTCGTAGTCCTTCTTCTGCCCGCGGGTCGGCTGCGCCGACGGCAGTGCGCGGATATGGCCCGCCTGCTCCAGTTTTCCCAGCTCGCGGTAGATCTGCTGGTGCGTGGCCGACCAGAAGTAGCCGATCGACTTGTCGAAGCGGCGGGTCAGCTCCAGCCCCGACGAGGGCTTTTCGAGCAGGGCCGTGAGGATCGCGTGCGGGAGGGACATGGCTCGATCCTAGGTACGCGGCGCCGGCGCCTCAGAGCGTGGCCGCGAGCCGTGTGCCCTGGTCGATGGCGCGCTTCGCGTCGAGCTCGGCCGCCACGTCCGCCCCGCCGATGAGGTGCACGGAGTGGCCGGCGGCGCTCAGCTCCTCGTACAGCGCGCGCTGCGGCTCCTGTCCTGTGCACAGCACCACCGTGTCCACGGGGAGGACCCTGGCCGCGCCGTCGACGCTCAGGTGCAGGCCCTCGTCGTCGATCCGCTCGTACGTCGCCCCGGCGGTCATCCGGACCCCGCGGTGCTTGAGCTCCGTGCGGTGGATCCAGCCCGTCGTCTTGCCGAGACCCGCGCCGACCTTGCTGGCCTTGCGCTGGAGGAGGTGAACGGAGCGCGGCGGCGCGGGCCGCTCGGGGGCGGTCAGGCCGCCCGGCGCGCTGTAGTCGGTGTCCACGCCCCACTGGCGGAAGTACGTACCGGCGTCCAGGCTCGCGCCCTCCCCGCCGTCGGTGAGGAACTCCGCCACGTCGAAGCCGATACCGCCCGCGCCGATGACCGCGACGCGCTCGCCGACGGGCGCGCCGTCGCGCAGGACGTCGAGGTAGCTGAGGACGCTCGGGTGGTCGACGCCCGGGATCTCGGGGGTCCTGGGCGTGACTCCGGTGGCGACGACGATCTCGTCGTACGCGGCCGACGCGAGGTCGTCCGCGGTGACGCGGGTGCCCAACCGGACCTCCACGCCGTGCAGTTCGAGCTGCGTACGGAAGTACCGCAGCGTCTCGTTGAACTCTTCCTTGCCCGGGATCCGCTTGGCGATGTTCAGCTGGCCGCCGATCTCGGCCGCCGCGTCGAAGAGCGTCACCTCGTGTCCGCGCTCGGCCGTCGAGACGGCGCAGGCGAGCCCGGCGGGGCCGGCGCCGATCACGGCGACGCGCTTGCGCAGCCGGGTCGGCGAGAGGACGAGTTCGGTCTCGTGGCAGGCGCGCGGGTTGACCAGGCAGGAGGTGATCTTCCCGCTGAAGGTGTGGTCCAGGCAGGCCTGGTTGCAGCCGATGCAGGTGTTGATGGCCTCCGCGCGGTCCGCCTTCGCCTTGGCGACGAATTCGGGGTCGGCGAGGAACGGCCGGGCCAGCGACACCATGTCCGCGCGCCCCTCGGCGAGCAACTGCTCCGCGACCTCGGGGGTGTTGATGCGGTTGCTGGTGATCAGCGGGACGGAGACGGACCCCATCAGCTTCTTGGTCACCCAGGTGTAGGCGCCGCGCGGCACCGAGGTCGCGATGGTCGGGATACGGGCCTCGTGCCAGCCGATCCCGGTGTTGATGATCGTCACGCCGGCCGCCTCGATCTCCTTGGCGAGCGTGATCACCTCCTGCAGCGAGGAGCCGCCGGGCACCAGGTCCAGCATGGAGAGCCGGTAGATCAGGATGAAGTCCGGGCCGACGCGCTCACGGGTGCGGCGGACGATCTCCAGCGGGAGCCGTATCCGGTTCTCGTACGAGCCGCCCCAGCGGTCGGTGCGGTGGTTGGTGGCGCTCGCGATGAACTCGTTGATGAAGTAGCCCTCGGAGCCCATGATCTCGACACCGTCGTACCCGGCGGACTTCGCCAGCTCTGCCGTCCGTACGAAGTCCTCGATGGTCTCCTCGACCTCGGCGTCGGTCAGGGCGTGCGGGACGAACGGGCTGATGGGGGCCTGGATGGCGCTCGGCGCGACCAGGTCCGCGTGGTACGCGTACCGGCCGAAGTGCAGGATCTGCATCGCGATCCTGCCGCCCTCCGCGTGCACGGCAGCGGTGACGGCCCGGTGCTGCTCCGCCTCGGCCTCGTTGGTGAGCTTGGCGCCGCCCTCGTACGGACGGCCCCGGTCGTTCGGGGCGATGCCGCCCGTGACGATGAGGCCGACGCCGCCGCGGGCACGGGCGGCGTAGAAGGCGGCCATCCGCTCGAAGCCGCGCTCGGCCTCCTCGAGGCCGACGTGCATCGAGCCCATGAGGACCCGGTTGGGCAGGGTCGTGAACCCGAGGTCGAGCGGGCTCAGCAGATGGGGGTACGGGCTCAGCGGGCTCGGGCTCGGGGTCGGGCTCATCGGGGCGCCTCCTCGCGCAGGGTTCGTCAGTCCAGTTCTAGCGGGCCGCGAGCGATTATGCAACAAAGTGCAAAAGAGTGCCGCCGGCGTCGCACAGGCTGCCGCCACGCGGACCGGTCCGACCGGCGGGTCGTCCTTTGGCCTGACGGTCCGACAAATGTGCTGATCAGTCGTACGGGTGAAACTGGACGCCGGTCCGGGCTCCGCGGACATAACGTGCCCCTGTGGCGGGATATGGACAGTTGAGCGCACTGGGGATCGCGGCGATTCTCGGCTCGCAGGGGATCGGGGTCGGGGCCGGGATCGCCGACCGAGTGCCGGGTGTGGCCGATGTGTCGGTGTCCGTGTCGATATCGGTGTCCGTATCGGTGTCGATCTACTTCGACGACTGCACGCCGACACCGACACCGACTCCGACCGTTCCGCCGGCACCCTCACCGCCTGTGCCGCCGACACCCTCACCGCCCGGCACTCCACCGACCAGTACACCGCCGCCGCCCGAACCGGAGCCGCCCGCGCCCGGTCCGACCGTGACGCGTCCGGTCGTGCCCCCGCCGCCCTCGACGCCCCCGCTCCCTCCGGGGCCGACCGCGGCACTGCCGCCGGCGCCGCAGCCCCCGGAGCCCGCGCCCAGGACGTCTTCCGCACCCCCGCGCGCTCCCGTCGCCCGCACGCGTCCCGAGCGACCGCGCGCCCTCGCCGTACGCAACCACCGACGGGCGGCCGGAAAGCGGGCCGCCACCGGGACGCCGCTGGTGATCCTGATTCTGGTGATCACCACTCCGGCCGTGCTCGCGGCAGCGGTACTACGGCCCCGCTCACGGTCCGCCGCATCCCGGCGCGGCCGCGCCTGACCACGCACCGCCTTCGCCCTCGCCCCCACCCGATCGGAGAACCCTCATGTCGGAATGGCTGGTCCTGACCGGCGCGATGGCCGTCGCCTGCGCCGTCGTCCTTGTCATCACGGTGCTCAGGCAGCGCAGGCTCAGCAGGGCCGGGGACACGGAGGAGAACGATCCGGCCGAAACCCCCGACGTCCTCGAGTACATGACGATGATGGTCGGCGTCGTGTACGCGATCGTGCTCGGTCTGGCCATCGCGGGCGTCTGGGAGGCGCGCGGCGCCGCACAGGACGACGTACGCCGCGAGGCACAGGCGCTGCACGAGATCACTCAGCGGGCGCAGGTCTATCCGGCCGGCGTACAGGACAAGCTCCGCAGCGACATCGACCGTTACGTCTCCCATGTCGTCGACCAGGAATGGCCGCGGATGATCGACCACAACGAGCTCTCCGGCCGGGGCGCGGAGCTGCTCGGCGTCGTGCGCACGGACATCGCCGAGCGGAAGCCGGCCAATGAGCTGGAGGCGCAGGCGTACCAGCCGCTCGTCGATCAGATCGCCGTCGCCGACGACGCGCGCAACGCCCGTGCGCAGAACGCCGGGGAGACACTGCCGGGCGTCGTGTGGTTCGGCCTGATCACGGGGGCGCTGGTCACGGTCGGGCTGATCTTCGCGCTGCAGATCGGCGGTACACCGCGGGAACTGCTGCTCGCCGGGCTGTTCAGCGCCCTGATCGCGTTTCTCCTCTTCCTGGTCTGGGACTTCGACGCTCCGTTCGGGCGGTCGGGCCAGGAGTCAGCGGATGCCTTCCAGCAGCTGTTCACGAGCGCGACGGGGCGGAGCTGAGCCGAGCCGGACTGCCCGGCAGCCGCACGGTGCCGACCACGAACAGGAGGCCCGGGCACAGGGTGCTGCTCGCCGTCACTCCGGCTCACTTCTGCGCGTGCTCCCCCACGTAGAAGAGGATCCACACGAAGCCGGCGAAGAGGTGAGTGGCGAAGACATAGACGAAGACACGCAGAGCGACGCCCCGCTCCTTCCAGCTTTCGCTCTCGCTCTCGCTCACCGCAGTCCTCCGGCCGGTCGGTACCTCGAGTGGTCCCCGCACCAGGGTACGAGCGCCCGGAATCGGGCGCGCGGAGCGCGACGCCCGGAATCGGGCGCGCGGGGCGCGAGCTCGCCGGGCTGATGACCGCGGGTGTGCCTTTCGGCGCAGCCTCGGAGTGCCCGCCGGTGCGCCGAACGGCCGCTCATCGGTGACACAGTTTGTCTTATTTTGCGTAGGGTTTACACAGAGCTACGCACCGGAGGTGGCAGGTATGGCAGACGCAGGCAGGATCGTCGTGGGCGTGGACGGCTCCGCGCCGTCGATCAGGGCGCTGCGCTGGGCCGTACGGCAGTCAGAGCTGACCGGCGACCCGGTCGAGGCCGTGATCAGCTGGGAGTACCCGGCGGCGGGCTGGGCGTCGATGGTGCCCGGCGTGTCCCCGGATTTCGACCCGGAGGCACTGGCGACCCAGATCCTCGCCGACTCGCTGATGGAGACCCTCGGCGCGGAGAGGGCCGCCGCCATCACCCAGAAGGTCATGATCGGGAACGCCGCACAGGCCCTGATCGAGCAGGCCGACGGCGCCTCGCTGCTGGTGGTCGGCCACCGCGGCTACAGCGGCTTCAAGGCGACGCTGCTCGGCTCGGTCGGCCTGCACGTCACCCAGCATGCGCCGTGCTCGGTGGTCGTGGTGCGGGGCGAGGCGGACTCCGGGACGGACTGAGGCCGGGGAGCCGCGGCACGGGCCGGAGTCCGGGCCCCGCGTTACCGCCCCCCTCGTCCGGTCGACCGGCGGCTGCGACGACCGCTCCGACGAGGACCGCGAGCCGCACGGGCGAGACAGTGCGCCGCCGCCTCACCCTCGAACCGCCGGGCCCGCAGCTGGTGCAGAGTGAGATGGAGGGCGGCAGCGACCGCCGTCACAGCGCCACCACATCGGCGACGACACAGGCGACGTTGTCGGGGCCGCCCGCGCCGTGGGCGAGTGCCACCAGTTCACGGACGGCCTCGTCCGGGTCGGCGATCACGCCGGCGGTCCGCCGCACATCCTCGTCCCGCACCGCCGTGAACAGGCCGTCGGAGCAGAGGAGATAACGGTCGCCGGCCCGCGCCTCGTGCAGCTTCAGATCGGGGCGGGCGAGCCCTTCACTCCCGTCCAGCGCCCGCAGCAGCATCGCCCGCTGAGGGTGGGATGCCGCCTCCTCGGGGCTGAGGCCGCCCTCGTCGATCATCGACTGCACGACGGTGTGGTCGTGCGTGATCTGGAAGAACTCACCGCCGCGCAGCAGATAGGCGCGAGTGTCACCGATATGAACGAGTGCCAGCTGCGAGCCGGTCCACACCATCGCGGTCAGTGTCGTACCGGAGTCGGCGAAGGCGTTCACGGCAGCGTTGGCCCGATGGACGGCATCCTCAAGGGCGTTGAGCAGATCTCCGACCCGGGAGGACGCGGGCCCCCCGGCCTGCGGCCCCCCGGACTCCAGGGGCTTGAGCGCATCGATCGCCGCAGCACTGGCGGGCGCGCCCTCGTCCCCGAAGCCGTCGGCGACGGCAAACAACCGGGAACCGGCGTACGCGGCATCCTGGTTGGTCTCCCGGACGAGGCCGCGGTCCGACCGTGCGGCGTAACGGATCCCCAGAGGCGTGCTGAGCTGAGACATCATGTCGGTGTCCTTCCCTGACAGCTGTTCGACGAGGAAGGCCGCCAGATCACGCCGCGCGGAGGTCTCCGCCTCCACCTGTGCCCAGTACGCCCGGATGTCCCGGGCGGCCGCGGCCGTGTCCGACGCGCACAGGTCGCAGACGTCCCGGATACGGGCCAGCGGCATCCCGATCCGCCGCAGCCACGCCACCAGCCGGGCCCGCTCCAGCTGCGTCTCGTCGTAGTACCGGTATCCGGTGAACGAGTCGACGCGGGCCGGCGGGAGCAGCCCCAGCTCGTCATAACGGCGCAGCGCCTTCGCGGACAGCCGGGAAGCGCGGGCGAACGCCCCGATCGTCAGCAATCCCATGCTTTCTTTCCTCCTCGTACCAGGCACTTCGCCCGGCCCCACCGATGCTGGGGCTTCCCCGAGGGAGAAGGTCAAGGCAGAGGCTCACGGTAGACAGCACAGACATGCCGCGCGGCCGCCGGATCTGAGTCGGCGGCCGCGCGGCGCGCAGGAGGGACGGGGGCAGGAGGACGGGTAAGAGGACAGCGGTTCTGCCGGTCCTACTCCCGCTCGTAGAAGATGTAGAAGGCGGCGACGGCCATCCCCGCGCCGGTCGCCAGCGCGATGGCCGACGACCTGAGCACACTCCCCCCGGCGAGGCTGATCAGGTAGCCCATGGATGCAGCGCACAGCGCCCCGTACGCGGCTGCCCGCAGTTCGCGCGGCAGCGAATGCTGGAACCGGCCCAGCGCGTACGCGAGCGCCCCGAAGACCACGCCGGCGACCACGCCGAGTAGGACGTCACCACCGGTGATGGCACCGCCGTCGCGCTGGACGAACGCCGCGTAGAAGCCGTAGACCACGCCCAGGGTGGCGGGCATCGCCCAGCCGAGAGAACCGTGGTGCCGTGCGGGCACCGCTGCATGTGCGGCCATGGCAGAGAGCTCCTTCCCTCTCGTCCCCCGCGTCCTCCTCTCAGAGCACACCCGCACCTGCCGCCTGGCAAGTCGGAAGACCGCCCCGGATTCGGCGGACCGGGTCGGCGGGCCCATTCGGCGGACCGGGCTGGAAGGCGCTGAACCTCCGGCCCCCGGTCGGCGGCGCACCGCTCGCGCCCGCGCCGCCGCCCGCGTTCCCTTGAGGAGTGCGGAGCTTCCTCTCAACGGCGTCAGCGCTGCTGATCGTCCTCGTCGCCGTCCTGACTCCGCTGAGCGCGCTCGCCGTCTGGGTCGACCGGGAGATCGGCGACACCGACAGCTACGTCGCCACGATGGAGCCGCTCGCCTCGGACTCCCGTGTGCAGAACGCCGTCGCCGTCCGGATCACCGACGAGGTCAAGAAGCGGATCGACGCCGGCCCGTTCCAGGGGGGCGTCGAGAGCCTGGTGCGGGACGCCGTGCTCTCCTTCGCCGGCACCGCCGCCTTCGAAACCGTCTGGAACACCGTCAACCGCGCCGCCCACACCGCCGTCGAAGACGCTCTGGCCGAGGGTGGCGACAGTGCGGTCAGCATCGATCTGGCGCCCGTCACCGAGCGGGTGAAGCAACAGCTCGCCGACGAGAACGTGCCGTTCGTGGACCAGATCCCCGTCGAGCACACCCGGATCACGATCCTGGAGTCGGGCAAGCTCGGCACGGTGCGCGACGTCTTCCACGGGCTGCGGATCGCCGGGCTGTGGCTGCCGGTGGCGACGGTGCTGATCGCGGCGGGCGGGGTGCTTCTCGCCGTACGCAGAATGCGCGCTCTCGTCGGACTCGGCCTCGCGCTCGCGGCGGGCGCGGTGCTGCTGCGCATCGCGGTCTCGGTCTGGCGCGGGCTCGCCCTCAACGATCTGCCGCCGGATGTGGACCGCCCGGCGGCGGCCGCGGTGTACGACGCGCTGACGGCGACGCTGCGCACGACGGCGTGGTGGGTCCTGGCGGCAGGGCTCGCGCTGGCGCTGGCGGCCTGGCTGGCGGACCACCGCCGCCCCGCCCGAGCGGAACGGGCGGCACGAGTGGCACGAGCGGCCTGAGCCCATCGGGCCCGCCATGCTCCTCGGACGGGTGACCCCGCCGGGCGCGACAGGCCGGGGGCGGGAAAACTGCACGCTGGAGGTGAGCCATGGAACGCCTGGAAGCGGACGTGTGCGTGGTGGGTGCGGGTTTCGCTGGTCTGGCCGCCGCGCGGGAACTGGCACACGCCGGCCGCGACGTGGTGGTGCTCGAGGCCCGGGACCGGGTCGGTGGGCGAGCGTGGAACCGGGAGATGCCGGACGGCACGGTCGTCTCGGCAGGCGGCACCTGGCTGGGCAAGGGCCAGGACCGGATGTTCCAGCTCTGCCGGGAGCTCGGCATGGAGGTGTACCCCCAGTACGAGCAGGGGGATCAGGTCCTGTGCCTGAACGGCGTCAACCACCGCTACCGGGGGTTGATCCCCAAGATCGGACCGGTGGCGGTCGCCTCCCTGGGCCTCGCGTTCCTGCGCCTGAACCAGATGGCGCGGCGGCTTCCGGCCGACGCCCCCTGGTAGGCCCGGGGCGCCCGCAGGCTGGACGCCCGCACGCTCGGGGAGTGGATCTCCCAGCCGCACAACGTGCCATCGGACAAGGCCCGCACCCTGCTCACGTCATCGATGAACCTGTTGTTCTGCGCCGATCCGGCGGAAGTTTCGCTGCTGGGGGCGCTGGTGCTGGCCCGTGGCGGCGGCAGCTTCAACTACTACACCGACAGCCGGAAGACCGAGACCCACCTGGTGGACGGCGGGGCGCCGGAGCTGGCCCGGCGGATCGCCGAGCGGCTGGGTGAGGCGGTGCACCTGTCGTCCCCGGTCCGGCAGATCACGTACAACGGCACCGATGTTCAGGTCCACTCCGACGCGCTCACCGTGCGGGCACGGCGGGTGATCGTGGCGACCCCGCCCGTGCTGGCCGGCCGGATCGCCTTCGACCCGCCGCTGCCCCCCGACCACAGCCATCTGCGGCAGCGGCTGGCGCCCGGCGCGATCATCCGGGTGCTCACGACATACCCGGAGCCGTTCTGGCGGGAGCAGCACCTGTCAGGACAGACGCTGGCACCCCAGTCACCGGTCATGGTCACCATCGACCAGACGCCGCGCTCGGGCCGGCCGGGGGTACTCAGCAGCTACGCGTTCGGACCCGGCGCCGTGCAGTTGGGCCGCCTGGAGCCCAAGGAGCGGCGGGACGTGTGGCTGAACGCGCTCGCCGAGCGGTTCGGCCCGCAGGCTCACACCCCCAGTGGCTACTTGGAAACCGACTGGTCCGCCGAGCCGTGGTCGCTGGGCGGGATGGTGGGCTACTTCCCCACGGGCGTACTGACCAACTACGGCCCGGCACTGCGCCGGCCGGTGGGCCGGATCCACTGGGCGAGCACGGAGACGGCAACGCTGATGCACGGGCTGATGGAGGGGGCCGTGCGCTCGGGCGAGCGGGCGGCCGGCGAGGTGCTGGCAGCCCTCTGATCACGCGCCCGGTGCCCGGCGCCGGGCTTGTCAGCGCCAGTGCCGGTGCCGGTGCCAGTGCCAGTGCCGGTGCCGGTGCCGGTGCCGGGCTTGCCGGTGCCGGGCTTGTCGGCGCCGGTGCCGGTGCCGGTGCCGGGACTGCCGAGCAGGATGATGTCGTCCGCAGCGGGAACGCCGTCGTCGTGTTGGGCCGCCGCGCTCCACGAGGAGACCGGGCAAGGGCCGGCTCTGATCGCCGCGTTGGCAGACGAGTGGGTCCGCTGCACGGACCGGACCCGGCAAGAGGGTGCCGGCGACGCCCAAGGTGCCGGCCCAGGCCCTGGCCGGGTCAGGCGGGCCGCTCGGGTGAGGCGATCGCCCTCGCCGCCTTTACCTCCTGACGCAGCGGCGCCAGCACCCCCTGATCGTCGCCCTCCAGTTCCGCCCGCACCTCAACCAGGACCACGTTCGACCGCAGCCCCTCCGACAGTTCCTGCAGCTGATGCTCGATGGCCGCCACCTCGACCGGCGTCGGCGGCTCCGCCCCGTGGTCGACCCGGACCCGCGCCGCCGTCGTCGCGTCCACGATCCGTTCGACCGCGACGACCAGCGGCCACCACGCCGCCGCCCGCGCCCCCACCGGCGGCGGTTCGGTCAGGGCCCGCTGGAACTCCGACCGTACGGACGACAGATCGCGATAGATCCGGCGGCGCCTGCGCACCCTCTCCCCCTGATCCTCGTCCTCCCCGAACGCGCGCCCCACATAGCGCGCGGTGTCCTCCACCGCCGTCGCCAGCCGGTCGCCGATCCGGGTGTGCCAGCTCTCCGGCCAGAGCAGATAGCCCGCCACCAGCGCGATCGCGCAGCCGATGAGGCTGTCCACCAGACGCGGCACGACGAGGTTGAAGCCCTGGTGGTTGAGGACGTCGGAGAGCAGCAGGATCACGGGTGTGATGGCCGCCGTCTGGAAGGCGTACCCCTTCGCGGAGAACGCGGGGATGAGCGCCGCGAGCACCATCATCACCGGTACGTCCCACCAGCCGCGCGGCACCTGTGAGAGCACCGCCGCCGCGACGACCAGGCCCGCCGCCGTGCCGAGCGCGCGCAGCACCGCGCGGGAGAAGACCGAGCCGAAGTCCGGCTTGAGGACGAAGGTGACGGTGAGCCCGACCCAGTACGAGCGGGACACGGGCACCAGGGACACCAGGGACTGGGCCAGCCCGATGCAGAGCGCGAGCCGCAGCCCGTACCGCCAGGACGGCTCGGAGAGCAGCACATTGCGGGCCACACGCCGGGCCCGGACGCCCAGCGCCGCGGGCCGGCCCAGCCGGTCGTCCACGTTGTACGGGTCGGGGTCGGTCTTGTGCACGACGGCGGCCGCGTACCGCAGCGCGGCGTCGACGGCGCGGTCGGCCGGGCCCTCCGGCTCGGGCAGCACCAGTTCCGGCGCCTCGCTGCGGCCCTCGGCGACCGCGTCCGCCAAATCCCGTACGGCGGCGGCGATTTCGGGCCGCCGGGAGGCCCGGCCGTACCGATGCGCCGCCGCGCCACCCTCGACCAGCGGGATGAGCGCATTGAGCTGGGCGAGCAGCCGGACCATCGGGCTGCTGCGCCCGTGGTCCCGGGCCCGGCGGGCAAGGATCAGATCGTAGGAGGTGTTGAGTGACTGGGTGACGGCCTGGCGCTTTTCGTCGTACGCCGCGGTGCCCGCCGTCGCGAAGAGTTCGGCGACGCTTTCGTAGGCCGCGGCGACCGCGGCCCGTTCCGGCTCCTGGCCGCGCAACGGCCAGGCCAGCAGCGTCAGTACAAGGACGAAGAGCCCGCCGAGGCTCAGCAGCAGCGGGGGCTTCCACCACGGCTCCGGCATCGGCAGCCCGGCGCCCACCACCGCGTTGAGCAGAAGCAGCAGCCCGGACACGGACGCCACCGCGCCGATCGACGAGATCATCCCGGAGACCAGCGCGACGAAGGTCAGCGCGACAACCGCGAGCCAGCCCTCTCCGTACACGACGGTGCCGAGGGTGACGCCCACCGCGCCGAAGAACTGCGGGACGGCGATGTTGAAGATACGCATCCGGTAGGCGTCGGCGGTGTCGCCGATGACGCCCGAGAGTGCGCCCATCGACACCAGCGCGCCGTACATGGGCTGCCCGGCGGCGAGCCCGACCGCGAGCGGCGCGGACAGCGCGACGGCGGCGCGGGCGACGGCGGCCCAGGGTATGGGCGCGGTCTGCGGCAGCAGGCCCTTCAGCAGCCAGTCGGGCGGCGTCAGCCGGCCCGCCCGCGTCCCCGTCCCGCCCTTGTCTTCGCCCATGGTCATCAAAAGACCCCGAAGAGGCCGTCCGGCGCAACTCCTCCGCACGGTGGCCGGGCCTCTGCACGGTGGCCGGGCCGGGCGGTCAGCCGCGGTAGTCCTCCACCTCGTCGGCGGGCCGGACCCTGGCCGTGTCCGGGTCGTTGCCGAACTCCGATTTGGCGCGGCGCTGGCGCAACAGGTCCCAGCACTGGTCGAGCTGGACCTCGACGGCGTTCAGCCTTGCCTGTTCGTCGGTGTCGAGGCCTTGCTGCCGGCCGGAGCGCTCGCGCAGCGAGCGTTCCTCCGCGACGAGCGCGGTGATGTTGCCGAGTATCTGGTCGTTGTCCATGACACCTGCTCTCGGAGGACGAGTCTCAGAGGACGAATACGGTCTTGCCGCGCGCGCCGCCCGCCCGGCTCTGCGCAAGCGCTTCCGGAGCCTTCTCGAGCGGGAATTCGGCGTCGACCGGTGCCTTCAGTGAACCGTCGGCGACTGCCGCGGCGAGGATGTCGAGCAGCGCCGCCGACGCGTTCAGCCGGAAGTCGGCGCCCTCGACACCGGCCGGGAGCCGCGCGGGTCCGGCGGCGAAACGAGTGGTGAGGGCCCGGCCTCCGGGACGCACGAAGGCGGCGTTCGCGGCGAAGGAGGCCGGGTCGCCGGAGACCAGGTCGACCAGGGCGTCGACGCCGTCCGGGCTCGCGTACCGTACCGCGGCGGCCAGATCGTGCGCGGTGGTGTCGACGGTGACGGTGGCACCGAGCGCGCTCATCCGCCGCTGTTGGTCGCCGCGCACAGCCGCCAGCACCCGTACGCCACCCGCTGCGGCCAATTGCGTCAGATAGCTGCCGACGCCGCCCGCCGCGCCGACGACCAGCAGACTCTGCCCGGTCCCTGCACCCGCCGCCTCAAGGATCTGCGCGGCGGTCATCCCGGAGGTGGGCAGCAGCGCCGCGGTCTTCAGCGGCAGTCCGTCCGGTACGAAGGCGATGGGGGCGTCCTGCGGCATGGTCACGTACTCCGCATACGTCCCGGTCCCGACGGGCGGGCGCGCGGCCTGCCCGAAGACGGCGTCGCCCACCCGGAAGCGGCTGTCGCCGGGGCCCACGACATCCACCTTGCCCGCGAAGTCCACGCCCATGACCAGCGGGAACACATGCGGTGCCCGGCCCTGAAGCATTCCGTCGGCGGCCTGCCGGTCGTACGGGTTGAGCGCCGCGTACTCGACCTTCACCAGCACCTCGCCCACGCCGGGCTCCGGCTTGGGAACCTGGATCAGCTCGGGCTCGGCCTTGAACGCCTTGACGGCGACAGCGCGCATCGGGAACGCCTCCTGATGGACGGCCCCCCGGTATCACCACGTCCCACTCTCACCCGGGCGGCCGGTCAGCGCACGTCGTGCAGTTCGAGCTGGACGAGCAGCGACCGGTGGTCGGTGTCGGCCAGGTCCAGGAAGCGGGCCTTGCGCACCGAGAAGTCCTCGCTGATCAGCACATGGTCGATCTGGGCGCCCAGCGGCCGGCGGACGGCGGTCGGCCAGGACGGGGTGCGGGCGGCGCCCACGAGGGTGGCGCTGTCGCGCAGATCTCCGGCGTCGAGGATCCGGCGGAAGGCGGCGTGGTCCTGGGTGGCGTTGAAGTCACCGGCGACGAGGGCCGGCCGTCCCTTCACCCCGGCGGCGTACGTACGCAGCAGGCCGAGCTCCCGCTGCCAGTCGGCGACGCCGCTGGGGATGGGCGGCAGCGGGTGGGCGAGCTGGAGGTTCACGGTGCGGTCGCCGACGACGGCGACCGCACCGGGCATGGCGAGCGTGCCGTCGATGCCCGGAGCGGCGCGCAGCGGGAGCTTGCTGAGGATGGCCGAGCCACTGGCCGCGTAGCCCTCGACGACCTTGCGGTACGGATAGTCGCCGCGGGAGACCCTCGCCGCGAGCGCGTCCGTGCAGCTGGGATCGCATTCCTGGACGAACACCAGGTCGGGCCGCTCGCGGCGGATGGCGGCCAGCAGTCCCTCGGTGGCGTTGCCGAACTCGACGTTGGACGTGAGTACTTCGAGGCGCGCGACGACGGGCCCCGGCGGATCGTCGGTCAGCCCGGTGTCGTACGGCCTGACGAACCAGCCGGTGACGGCGAGCACCGCGGCCGCCCAGACCATGCCGGTGCGCCACCGCGCGAGGAGGGCCAGCAGCAGGGCGGCCCCGGCCGGCAGCAGCAGCCAGGGCAGGAAGGCGAGCAGCTGCGGCACCGGGGTGATGCCGTCGGCGTCCGCGACGCGGTAGCCGGCCACCACGCTCGGAACGATCAGCAGCAGGGCCGCCAGCCAGGCGGCGGCGCGCCGTGCGCCGGAGGGGCGGAAGGGGGCGTCCGGCTCGGCGGCCGGAGCCGCCGTCGAGATGGCGCTGTCCAAACCGGCCTCCCGGCGCGGGATGTTCCGACGGTCGAGTCACTCCACTGGTCAAGGACGTCAGTCTCGGCGATTTTGTTGCGGCTGTCGCGGCGATTCGCCGCAAGTCACCTGGGGACCTCGGGTCGCTCCGACTTCCCGGACTGCTCGGACCTCCTGGACTGCTCGGGCTTCCTGGGCTGCTCGGGGGCGTACTGGCGCAGCGCGTTGATCAGCAGCTCGAGCCCGAAGGTGAACTCCGCCTCGTGGTCGATCACCGCCAGCTTCGGCGCGAGCTTCGCCACCGCCGGGAACCCAGAGCCCTCGAGATACGCCGCGCGCGCCCGTACGACCGACTCCTCGTCCCCCTTGAAGCCGGGCGAATGGAACTCCCGCAGCAGTGAGCCGACCTGGAAGGCGATGAGCAGCCGCAGGGCGTGCACGGCGGCTGCCTCGTCGAAGCCGTGGTCGAGCAGGACGGAGAGAGAGCAGTTGATGGTCGGGAGCGCTCCGGGGGACGAGAGCTGGCGGGTGAGAACCAGCTCGCAGGCGCGCGGGTGGCGCAGTGACGAGCGACGGAAGGCGTGCGCGACCGAGCGGATGCCCTCCTCCCAGCCGCCGGGGGACCGCCGGGACAGCTGCATGTCCGTGGTGATGAACTCCGTGACCCCGTCGAGGACGTCCGACTTGCCGCCCACATGGTTGTAGAGCGACATCGCCTGGACGCCCAGGGTGGCGGCGATCCGGCGCATGGAGAGCGCGTCCACACCCTCGTTGTCGATGATCTGGAGCGCGGCGCTGACGATCCGTTCGCGGGACAACGGCTCGCGGCACAACGGCTCGCGGGATGACGGCCGGTGAGCCGATGTGCCGCGCTCCGTGGGTTGTTGACGGGTTCTTCCGTCAGACATCGGGGGGCTCCTGAGTGGGTTTCGCGGACTCTTGCCGTACTCCTTGACGACTTACAGCGTAAGTGCTTCGCTCGGTCCCGTACTTACGGCGTAAGTACGGGATATCCGGCCTGGGGGGCGCCCGCAAGATGACGAAGGAAGCGCGCGAGGCTCTCGTCCTCGAGCACAGGGAGAGCGAGAACCGGCCCGAGGTCGGCGACACACTGAGGACCTTCGGGCATCCGCGGTACGCGATCCTCGCCACCGGCCAGGTCTTCCACGGGCGCAACGGCGAGCAGTACGGCTTCCCGCCCGCCGGACGCGCCTTACGCTGACGGACACCGGCGATGTCCCTCTTCGAGGACGAGCAACTGGTCTGCGAGCGCGTCTGCTTCGACACCGCGACGATCCTCACCCAGCTCGGCCTCGCGACGACCCTTCCCCTCCCCGCGTAGCCGGAGCCTCGCATGTCTCAGCCCATCGTCCACCACCTCGACTGCGCCCCGATGCACCCGGTCGGCGGCGCCCCACTGGTCGCCCACTGCCTGCTGGTGGTGACGGGCAGCGGCCTCGTGCTGGTCGACACGGGTCTGGGCGCCGCGGATGTCTCGGACCCGCGGCGGCTCGGACCGTTCTTCCGGCGGACCATGCGGCCGACGCTGGATCTGTCGCGTACGGCGGTCCACCAGATCCGGGCGCTGGGCTACGACCCGTACGACGTACAGGACATCGTCATCACCCATCTCGACCAGGACCACGCCGGAGGTCTCGCGGACTTCCCCCACGCGCGGGTCCATGTGATGGCCGACGAGTACCGGGCGGCGATGCGCCGCGAGACACGTCTCGACTCCAGCCGCTATGTCCCGGCGCAGTGGGCGCACGGTCCGCAGTGGGTTGTCCACGACACGGCGGACTCCAACTGGCACGGCTTCGCCGCGGCGCGGGTGCTGCGCTCGCCGGACATCCTGATGGTGCCGCTGCCGGGGCACACCCGGGGCCACTGCGCGGTGGCCGTGCAGGAGCCGGCGCGGTGGCTGCTGCACGCGGGCGACGCGTACTTCTTCCACGGCGAGATCGACCAGCGCCGGCCTCGCTGCCCGCGCGCGATGACGCTGCATCAGCGGCTGGTCGCGGAGAACCACGCCGAGCGGCTGACGCAGCTGGAGCGGCTGCGGGAGCTGCGACGTGCGGACCCGAGGCTGATCCGGATCTTCTCGTCGCACGACGCGCACGAGTTCGCGCAGTTCAGCGCAGAAAGGCTCGGTCGTGTGCACTGATGCGGGCGCAGGGCACGGGCGCGAGGAGCGCGGGCGGGCGCGGCTGGGGCATGGGGGGACGTTAGCGGGCCAGGTCGGGGTGCGGGGATTCGTTTCGGGCGCCGGGGCCCTCTGGCTCGGGCCACTGCGTGCTGAGCTTGACCTGCCGAAAAGCGCTGGCGCCGTGGGCGGCGGTGCTCGACTATCACCCGTACTTTGGCTGAGGGGGCGTTGTGACCGGTATGAATCCGATGGATCTTGTGCTGCTCGCCGACGATGAGGGGAACAGCGTCAGGATCACAGTTCTTGGCCAGCACCCGAGAGTGCCTGACGGGCTTGCCGCCGAGATCATTGTGGACACCCCCTTGACCTACGGCTTCGGGAGACCGCCCTGGAGGCGTTCCATTTCGCGGCGGTCTCGCTTGGTCGGGCGGCCCGCGCCCCTCTCCCGCACCGCCACCGGCGCCACGAACTCCCTCGGCGGTGGCGGCGGGCTGTTGTCCACGTAGCACTGGGCCGCCACCGGTGGGCCCACCCGCTTGCGGATGATCTTCGAGATCACCACCAGCCGCTCCCGGCCCGCATGAAACAGCCGCACCTGGTCACCGGAACGCACCAGGTGCGCCGGCTTGACCCGTTCACCGTTCACGCGGACATGGCCGGCCCGGCACGCCGACGCCGCCTGGGAGCGGGTCTTCGTGAGCCGGACCGACCAGATCCACGCGTCGACCCGTACGGTGCCCTCGTCCGAAACCTCTGCAGCCATGTACCGACTCTACGATTCCGCCCGCGCCGCCCGCACCGGCAATACCTTGAGCGCCCGCCACGCCGGGACCAGCGTCGCCGAAAGCGCCGGCGTCAGCGCCGTGCCCACCACCGTGCCGTAGATCCACAGCGGTCCCGACGGCAGCCAGCTGTCCGCTGCCGCGTGCGCGAAGGGCACGAGAGTCGTTGCCGTGGCCACCGTGCCGAGCAGCACCCCGACCAGCGCGGCGTCCAGCGGCACCCTCTCCGCCAGGACGACCCGCTCGCTCTTCTTCTCCGGGTCGCCGGGGTGCAGTTCGTACGACCGGTCGCCGACCACGACCAGTGAGGCACCGGCCAGCCGCTCCGGCGGGACGTTGTTGCGGATGCCGGTCTCCAGCAGTCCTCCGCAGGCCAGCACGATCACCGTTCCGAAGAAGAGCGCGACGAAGGTGGCGAGGAAGCCACCTTTCCGGAACCGCAGCGTGCGGAGCGCGAGCCTCATCATGTCCATGGCTTGACGCTACGGAGCGCGAGAGTACCGGCCCATGACGTCACCCCAGCCTCTTGTGGATGGGGGCAGCCCCACCCCCTCACCACACCGCGTACATCCGACTACGATGCGCACGTTCTCCCATTACGGAGGCCTTCACTCCGGAGCGGGCGTTCGTTTCTTACCTGCCGACATATGTCGTGCGGCACAAGGGCATTCGCCCCATGGGCACTGGGAGAATTCCATGCGCAGCAGCTCCGGCAGAGGGCTTCAGCCCAACGTCCTCAACACGTTCGACACCATCGTGATGGCCGTCGCGGGCAGCGCTCCCGCCTACTCGATCGCCGCCACCACCGCCGTACTCGTCGCCTCCGTCGGTCTCGCCGGACCTGCCGCGCTGCTGTACTGCGCCATACCGATGCTCGGCATCGTCCTGGCCTTCCGCAGGCTCGGCCGGATCGACATCAACGCCGGCGCCAGCTACTCCTGGGTGGGCCGCACCCTCCACCCCTTCCTCGGGTTCCTGTCCGGCTGGGCGCTGGTCGTCTCCGCGACGATATTCATGGTGGCCGGTTCGCTGCCGGCCGGCGCGATGACGCTCGCGCTCTTCGATCCGTCCCTCGCCGAGAACACCGTCCTCGCGACGGCCGTCGGTGCGGCCTGGTTCCTGGCGATGCTGCTGGTCGTCCTGGGCGGCGCGCGGCTGACCGTACGCGCGCAGCTGCTGATGTCCGGCGTCGAGCTGGCGATCCTGCTGTTCTTCATCCTCGCCGCGCTGCTGCACAACGGCACCGCGGCCGCCTTCGACTGGTCCTGGCTCGGCTTCTCGCACTTCGACGGAGCCTCCGGCTTCGCGTCGGGCGCGCTGATCGCGACCTTCTACTACTGGGGCTGGGACGTCACCAGCAACCTCAGCGAGGAGACCCGCAACAGCCGCCGTACGGCCGGTCTCGCGGCGCTTGTCGGAGTCGGCGTCGTCTTCCTCCTCTTCGAGGCGTACACGGTCGCGGTGAACGTGACCCTGACCGCCGAGGACATCCGGGCCGGCGGCTCCAATGTGCTGGGCGCACTCGGCGAGGCGATCTGGCCGGGCGTCGGCGGGAAACTGCTGGTCGTGGCGGTGCTGCTGTCCACAGTCGCCACGCTCGAGACCACTCTGATCCAGGTCACGCGCTCGCTGTTCGCGATGGGCAGGGACCGTTCCATGCCGGCCGCGCTCGGCACGGTGCACCACCGGTGGAACACCCCGTGGGTGGCGATCGCCGTCGTGGGAGCGGTGGCTCTCGCCATGTTCGTGGCCTCCACCGCGCTCGGCTCGGTCGGCGATGTACTGGCCGCTGCCGTCGCCGCCATCGGCCTGCAAATCGCGTTCTACTACGGTCTTGCGGGAATCGCGGCCGTCGTCGCGTACCGCAGAACACTCCTGACGTCGGTACGGGACTTCGTCCTCGGCGGCGCCTGGCCGCTGCTCGGCGCGCTCTTCATGCTCTGGATCTTCTTCGAGTCGCTGGGCGAGCTGAGCGCGGCGTCGACAGGGATCGGCCTCGGTGGTCTCGCCGTCGGTCTGGTGCCGATGATCGTGTACTGGCGGCAGGGCAGTGCGTACTACCGTCCCGCCCGGCTGGACGCGGCGCTGGCCATGGAGACACGGGAGAGTGACGCCGGCTCCGCCTCCCGGCACCCCGACTACGCCGACAAGTCGCTGGCCACGGACTTCTGAGCAGTAGGGAAGTGCCGCAGATGGCTGCACGCCGCCGCTTCGTCCCCGATTTCGACCCCGCGTTCGGGGACCGCCCACTCACCGAGGCCCTGCACGACATGGTCATCGGCCGCTGGCAGGGCGTACGTGACCTGCTGCGCGCCACCGGCGACGACTGGCCGCTGCGTACGCACCGGCTGCGGCTGCTCGCACACGCGGCGGCCGACTCATCGGCCGTGGAGAACTGGCGGGCGGCGGAGCCCGGCGACCCGGACGTGGCGGTGCTGCGGGCGGCGACGGAGGTCGTACGGGTCTTCCACCACGCGATCGAGCAGGGCCGCGGCGCCGGTCTCGACCAGGCACGGCTCGATGTGGCGGTGATGGCCTGCCTGGGCGCGGCCGACGCCCGCCCGGCCGACCCCATGCCGTGGGTGTCGCTGCTTACGGTGGCGCGGCTGTACGAGGAGGGCATTCAGCGGCGCGAACTGCGGCGCTGGTGGGACGAGTTGCGCCGCCGCGACCCGTACAACATCGAGGGCCATGTGCAGCTGCTGCGCTACTACTCGGCACGCTGGCACGGCACGCACGGCACGATGTACGACTTCGCCAGGGACGCGGCGGGCGCGGCGCCTCCCGGGTCGCCGCTGCCGGTGCTGGTGCAGATCGCGCGGGTGGAGGAGTACCGCTATGTCGCCGAGGGCGCGCGCGGCCGGGCGCCGGTGCGGGACTTCGGGCGGCACTGGCACCACGAGCTGGCGGTGACGGAGGTACGGCGCACCTGGGACCGCTGGATCGTCGGGCGGGCACTGGGCCCGGCGGCGCCGGAGGAGATCGGTGAGCTGAACTGTCTGACGCACGCGGCCTGTTACGCGGGGCTGAACGACGAGGCCCGGCAGCTGTTCGAACTACTGGGGAGGCGGGCGGCGCGGGTGCCGTGGTCGTACACGGGAGACGCGGAGGAGCAGTTCACCCGGTTCCGGCGCGGGGCGGGCGTGCACTGACGGGCCGCCGCGGGGCGAAAGCCGGGCGCGTGACAGCCGAGAGGTGAAGCCGAGGGGTGAAGCCGAGGGGTAAAGCCGAGGGGTAAAGCCGAGGGGTAAAGGAGCACGAGGTGGCGCGCACAGGTGCGCACCACCTCGTGATCAAGTTCCGGGCCTACGGTCAGACGCCGATGTCCCGGCCGTCCTTGCGCCAGACGGCGACGACCGACGGACGGACGATCTTGCCCGGTCCGTCGGGCCACACGCTCGCGGGCTTCTCGACGGACGCACCGTCGACCTCGCCCGGGTGCTGGACCGCGACCAGGACACGACGGTCCTGGACGAGCGGTCCACAGGTCTCGGCGCCGGTCGGCACGGTCAGGAACTGCTTGAGCTCACCGCGCCGCTCGCCCCGGGTCGCGACGGCGAACAGGCCGTCGTGGGAGCCCAGTTGGTTGCCGTCCGTGGAGATCCACAGATTGCCGTGCGGGTCGAAGGCGACATTGTCCGGGCAGGAGATGGGGCTGACCTTCTCCTTCGGGAAGCCCGAGAAGTAGGTGGCGGGGTCATTGGGGTCGCCCGCGACCAGAAAGAGCCGCCAGGAGAAACTGTCGCCGGCCGGGTCGTCCCAGTGCTCGGCGAGCTCCAGGATCTGGCCGTGCTTGTTGAGGTTGCGCGGGTTGGCCTCGTCAGCGGCGGCCTTGCCGGGCTTGCCGCGGTCGACGTTGTTGGTCAGCGCGATGTAGACACGGCCGGTGCGCGGGGACGGCTCGACGTCCTCGGGGCGGTCCATCTTGGTCGCGCCCACCTTGTCGCCGGCGAGGCGGGTGAAGACGTACACCTCCTCGGCGGTCATCCCGGGAACGTGGGACGTGTCGCCGGTGGCCAGCGGAATCCACTGTCCGCCGCCGTCGAACTCGCCGTCGTTCGGGAGCTTGCCGGTGCCGTCGATCTCCGCGGCCGGGCTGTCGCCGGTCAGCTTGGCCACGTAGAGCGTGCCCTCGTCGAGCAGGGTGAGGTTGTGCTCGCGCGCGGCCCGGCTCGAACCCTTCTTCATCCGCTTCGACGACACGAACTTGTAGAAGTAGTCGAAGCGCTCGTCGTCACCCATGTAGACGACGGGGCGGCCGTCGTCGGTCAGCCGCGGCTGCGCGGCCTCGTGCTTGAAGCGGCCCAGCGCGGTGCGCTTGCGGGGCGTGAAATCGGGGTCGTACGGATCGAGCTCGACGACCCAGCCGAAGCGGTGCGGCTCGTTGGGCTCCTGCGCCACGTCGAAGCGCTTGTCGAAACGCTCCCACTTGCGCTCGGTGGCGCCGGCTGCGATGCCGTACCGCTTGTCCGTGGCGCTCGACCCGTTGGCGAAGTACTGGTTGAAGTTCTCCTCGCCGTGCAGCGTGGTGCCCCACGGCGTGGTGCCGCCGGCGCAGTTGTTGAGCGTGCCGAGCACCTTGGTGCCGGTCCGGTCGGCGCTCGTACGCAGCAGGGGGCTGCCGGCGGCCGGTCCGGTGACCTTGAACTCGCTGGTCGCGGTGAGGCGGCGGTTGAGCGGGTGGCGGGTGACCGGGGTGAGCTTGCCGCTGCGGTGCTCCTCCTGGACCACGACGACGGACAGGCCGTGCGCGGCCCAGGCGATCTCGGCCTGCTCGCGGGTCGGGTTCAGCGGGTCGTAGCCCCGGAACATCAGGATCTCGTCGGTGTACTCGTGGTTGGCGACGAGGACCTGGCGACCGCGCTCGCCGCGGAGGGGGAGCAGGCTCAGGAAGTCGTTGTTGTAGCCGAACTGGCCCGCCTGCGCCTTGGCGGTCTGCTTGTCGGCGTCGAAGGCGGGGGCGCCGCGGAGGATCGGCTCGCCCCAGCGGATGACGACGTTCTGGGAGTAGCCGTCGGGGACGGTTACCTGGTCGTCCTTGTTGGGCGCGACGGCGGCGAAGCGGAGACCGCGGGCGCCGTCGGTCTTGGAGCCGTGTCCGTTCCCGAGGCGTTCGTCGGCGCCGAGGGGCGCGGCGGTGGCCTGGGCCCCGCCACCCGTCCCGATGACGGTCGCGGTGCCGGCGGCAGCGGCGACGGTCACGACGGCGGCGGCGCGCATCATCGAACGTCTCGAGAGCGCGCTCGCTATGACATCGCCGACATACTCGTTGTCGCTGGTGTTCGGCACCTCGTGGAAACAGGCGTCGCCGCAGCGGTACCGGCAGGTGAGAGCGGAACGCCCGCCCGCGTGGGGGTTGGTGTTCAACAGCGGCAGCAGTTTGCGCACTTCGTCCTCCTACGGCGCACCCTGCGCCGACATGGTGTCGGAATATGTCCGGCCGTGACACTAGGTGCGCGTGTGTGCAACCCGGCAGCCGTGAAGTGAACGGGGGATGAATCCGGCGCGGCCGAGGCCCGGTTGGGCGGGCGGACGGGGGCCGGGCGGGCGGCGTTGGCGGTGGACTCGGAGCGCTGAGCCGCCCCTGCCGTAGATCGCCGCGGGCGGCGGCTAACCTTACGTGTCCGCCCTGGCCAGGACACCCCGTGGACCCCCGGCCCAAGCGCGGACAATCACCGCACTCAACTCATGCGAAAGGCCTCGCCCATGGGCATTCGGAGCTTGCTGCGCAAGGTGTTTGGACGCGACCGTTCGGAGCGTAACGAGTCGACGACAGCCTCCGTCCCGCCCCAGACCGAGCGTACGGAACCGGCCACCGCGACGGTGCCGGCCCCGTCGCCGGCGGAGCGCGCGGCGGACCTGGTCTCGGCGGCCTTCGACAACCAGTCCTCGCGGGGCCGTACGTCGGTCCCGGCCCAGTCCGCTCCGGAACAGCCGCCGGTACCGGCGGCTGCCGAGCCGGAGCCCGCGGCTGCGGAGTCGGCCGTGGTGGAGCCCGCGTCCGCCGCGGCGGAGGGCGCTCCGGCGGAGTCGGATTCGGCGACCGCCGCGGCGGAGTCGGCCGCCGAGCCTGTCGTGGCGACGGAGCCCGTGAGCGAGCCGCAGGCCGAGCCCGAGGCCGCATGCGCGGAGGCCGCTGCCCCGGCCGAGGAGACCGCGGCTCCCGCATCCGCAGAGGCGGAGACCGCTCCGGCCGAGCGCGAGATCGAGGCCCCTGCCGGCGCCCCGGCGAAGAGCGCAGCCGCGGAGATCCCGGCTCCCGCCGAGCCCGTGGCGGCAGCGGCTCCCAAGGCCGACAACGAGCCCGCAGCCGCCGAGGACATCTCGGCTTCCGCAGAGCCGGAAGCCGAGACGGCGCCGGAGGCAGCCACGTCGGCCGAGCCCGAGGCGGACGACGCCAAGGCCCCGGCCGACCCGGGGACCGCGCCCGAGCTCACCGCCGACGCCGAGCCCGAGTCCGCCGAGGCGGCGGAACCCGCCAAGGCCCCGTCAGACGACAAGGCCGCCGCTGCGGCCGAGCTGGGAGCCGACACCGCGCCTGCGCCGAAGGCGGCGGCTGCCGTCGAGCCCGAGGTCGGCACCGAGACTCCGGCAGAGCCGGTAACGGTGACCGAGCCCGTCGCACAGGCAGAGGCTCCGGCCGAGCCCGAGGCGGCGGAGCCCGCCAAGGCCCCGGCGGACGACAAGGCCGCCGTCGCCCCGGAGCCCGTCGCCGCGACCGCCGACGCCGCGCCGCAGGCGGGCACCGTGCCCGACACCACCAACTCCCCGAAGGCACCCGCCCACTCCCTCGCCCAGGTCAAGGCCCGCGCCCCCGAACTCGTCGAGGCGTACAAGGCCGCCGGTGCCGTGCTCAAGAAGCAGGGACTCGCCGGGGCCCGGGCGCGGGTGTATCTCGTGCTGGACCGGTCCGGGTCCATGCGGCCGTACTACAAGGACGGCAGCGCACAGCGGCTCGGGGAGCAGGCTCTCGCGCTCGCCGCGCACCTGAACGGCGACGCCACCGTCAGCGTCGTCTTCTTCTCGACCGAGATCGACGGCACCGGTGAGCTCACGCTCGACGCGTACGAAGGAAGGGTCGACGAGCTCCACAGCTCTCTCGGCCGGATGGGGCGTACGAACTACCACCTCGCCGTGGAAGAGGTCCTCGCCCTGCATGCCAAGGCGGACACCGACGCACCCGCGTTCGTGATCTTCCAGACCGACGGCGCGCCCGAGTCCAAGACGGCCGCCACCGCCGCCCTCGCCGAGGCCGCCGACAAGCCGGTCTTCTGGCAGTTCGTCGCGTTCGGCGAGCACGACGCGAAGGCCTTCGACTACCTCCGCAAGCTCCAGTCCGAGAACGCCTCGTTCTTCCACGCCGGGCCCGCACCCCGCGAGCTCCCCGACGCCGACCTCTACCAGGGGCTCCTCGCCACCTGGCGCGACTAAGTCGTCGGCAGCGTCACGGTGACGGCCAGGCCGCCCTCAGGGCCCGGCTCGGCCGTCACCGTGCCGCCGTGGGCCTCCGCTATCGACCGTACGATCGACAGCCCCAGCCCCGCCCCCGGCCCCATCCGGTCGCGGCCCTCGCCCCGCCGGAAGGGCTCGAAGAGCGCCGGGACGTCCGCCTCCGCGATGACGGGACCGGTGTTCCGCACCGTCAGCACCCCGTCCTCGACGGACACGTCGACCGTCCCGTCCGGCACGTTGTACGCGACGGCGTTGGCCAGCAGGTTGCCCGCCAGCTGCGCCAGGAGCATCCGGTTCCCCCGTACGACCCCGCCCGCTCCGGCCGCTCCACCCGCTCCACCCGAGGACACCGCCGCCTTCACCTCGTGCCGCGCCGCCTCCTCCGCCACGACCTCCCCCAGGTCGACGTCCTCCCGCTCCGCCAGCCCCCGCTCGCTCCGCGCCAGCGTGAGCAGCCCCTCGATGAGCCGCTCGCTGCGCCGGTTGTTGTCGAGCAACACCGTCTTCGTACGGGCCAGCTCCTCCGCCGAGGCGGACTCGTCGAGGCCCACCTGGATCGCCGTGCGCTGCGTCGCCAGCGGCGTCCGCAGCTCGTGCGAGGCGTTCGCGATGAACCTCCGCTGGCTGTCGAACGCCCTCTCCAGTCGCGCCAGCAGCGCGTCCAGCGTGTCGCCGAGCTCCTTCAGCTCGTCGTCGGGACCGCTCGCCCCGATCCGCTCGTGCAGCGTCCGCTCCGACAGCCGCCGCGCCTTCGCCGTCATCGCGTGCACGGGCCGCAGCACCCGCCCCGCCGTCCACCACCCCACCACGACCGCGCACAGCGCCGTCCCCAGCAGCGCGAACACCGACCAGATCAGCATCTGCTGCCCCGCCGCGTCCCGGACGCTGTCGGTCAGCTGGTAGACCGTCACCCCGCGCACGTCCGTCACCGGCAGCGCGGGAACGGCGCGCTGCCTGATCGCCGCGACCTCGTTCTCCGTACCGGCGCGGGAGAGCAGATTCACGATCCCCAGCAGACAGCCGCCGAGGACCAGGAAGACAGCGCCGTAGACGAGCGCGATCCGCGTACGGATCGTCGAGCCGGGACCGATCGCCGCGCTGTTCCGTTCTCCCCCGGCGCTGACGCCCCCGGCCGCCTCGCGTGCGTCGCTCACAGCCCGTACCCCACACCCTGCACCGTACGGATCAGGGCCGGCTCCCCGAGCTTGGCCCGCAGCTTGCTCATACAGACCCGGACCGCGCCCGTGAACGGATCCGTGTGGGCGTCCCACGCGCGCTCCAGCAGCTCTTCCGCCGAGACCGTCGCCCCGTCCGCCTCCAGCAGGATCTGCAGTACGGAGAACTCCTTCGGCGACAGATCGAGATCCCGCCCGTCCCGCTCGGCCGTCCTGCGCACGGTGTCCACCCGTACCCCGTGCCGCTCCAGCTGCGGCGGCACCGGCCGCGCGCTGCGCCGCCGCAGCGCGCGCACCCGCGAGACCAGTTCGGGAAACTCGAAGGGCTTGCCCAGATAGTCGTCCGCGCCGAGGTCCAGACCCTCCACCCGGTCCTCCATGGACGCGGACGCGGTCAGCATCAGGATCCGGGTGCGGGAGGCGGTGGCGACCAGCTCACGCGCCACTTCGTCCCCGTGCACCCGCGGCAGATCGCGGTCCAGGACCACGACGTCGTAGTCGTGCAGTCCGAGATACGCGAGCGCGGCGTCACCGCTGTACACGGTGTCGACGGCGAATCCGGCCCGACGCAGCCCGATGGCGACCAGCTCGGCCAGGACCTCCTCGTCCTCGGCGACCAGTACCCGCATATTGCCGTCCCCCCGCCCGTCCCCTTGCCCGTCCCCTTGCTCTTCCCCCTGCACCCGCTGCGCCCGCCTCTCCTCCCAGGATGCGCCTTTTTACGGGACGAGATGTTTCGCAGACGTCTCCGCCCACGGGCCCGCCCGCCTATCGAGGTGAGTGGACCTTCCGCGGGCCGATAGGATTTCGACCATGGCGGCCACTGGATCCGAGAAGCAGGGGGCGAAGGCGTACTACGTCTCGACCCCCATTTACTACGTCAACGACGCTCCTCACCTGGGCCACGCCTACACGACCGTCGCAGGCGACGTGCTCACACGCTGGCACCGTCAGCGCGGCGAGAAGGTGTGGTACCTCACCGGCACGGACGAGCACGGTCAGAAGATCATGCGTACTGCCGAGGCGAACAACGTCACGCCCCAGGAGTGGTGCGACAAGCTCGTGGAGGAGGCCTGGAAGCCCCTCTGGGAGCACCTGAACATCGCGAACGACGACTTCATCCGTACGACGGAGAAGCGGCATACGGACCGTGTGCAGGAGTTCGTGCAGGATCTGTACGACAAGGACGAGATCTACAAGGGCGGGTACGAAGGCCCGTACTGCGTGGGCTGCGAGGAGTACAAGCTCCCCGGTGACCTGATCGACGGCGAGGGCGACTTCGCCGGGCAGAAGCTCTGCCCGATCCACAAGAAGCCGGTGGAGATCCTCAAGGAGGAGAACTACTTCTTCAAGCTCAGCGAGTACGGACCGAAGCTGCTGGAGTTCTACGAGGCCAACCCAGGCTTCATCCAGCCCGAGTCCGCGCGCAACGAGGTCGTGAACTTCGTGAAGCAGGGACTGCAGGACCTCTCCATCTCGCGCTCGACGTTCGACTGGGGCGTCCCGGTGCCGTGGGACGAGAAGCACGTGATCTACGTGTGGATCGACGCGCTGCTGAACTACGCCACGGCTGTCGGCTACAACGAGAACCCGGCGAAGTTCGAAGAGACCTTCCCCGCCGATGTGCACCTGGTCGGCAAGGACATCCTGCGCTTCCACGCGATCATCTGGCCGGCGATGCTGATGGCGAACGGCCTGCCGGTGCCGGGTCGCGTCGCCGCGAACGGCTGGCTGATGGTCGGCGGCGAGAAGATGTCGAAGTCGAACCTCACGGGCATCAAGCCGCAGGATCTGACCTCGCACTTCGGCGTGGACGCGTACCGCTGGTACTTCCTCCGCGCGATCGCGTTCGGCCAGGACGGCTCGTTCTCCTGGGAGGACTTCACCGCCCGCTACACCTCGGAGCTCGCCAACGACTACGGCAACCTCGCCTCGCGCGTCGCGGCCATGGTCGGCAAGTACTTCGACGGCGTGCTGCCGGAGGCGACGGCGGCCGGCGAGGCGGAGAAGGCGGTCCAGGAGGGCCTGGCCAAGGCGGTCGCCGAGGCCGACCGGAAGATCGGCGACGAGCTGGACTTCCAGGGCGGCATCCTGGCTGTCTTCGACTTCGTGAAGCAGGTCAACGGCTACATCACGGAGCAGGAGCCGTGGAAGGTCGCCAAGGACGAGTCCGAGGAGGGCCAGGCCCGCCTCGCGACGATCCTGTACATGGCCGCCGAGTCGCTGCGCGGGGTCGCGGTGCTGCTCAACCCGGTCATGCCGGAGACCTCGCAGCGCCTGTGGGACTCGCTCGGCGCGGAGGCCCCGCTGGGCGCCCTCGCGGACCAGCAGGTCCAGCACGCGGGCGAGTGGGGCAAGCTGTCGGCGGGCGCGACGGTGACGAAGGGCGCGGTGCTGTTCCCGCGTCTGGAGGAGCCGAAGAAGGCGTAGTGCGTGAAGGGCGGGCCCGGGAGATCATCCCCGGGCCCGTCCTTTCCCGTTTCTGCCCCCAGTCGCCCGGCGGCCGCACTCCAGCCCCGCCCGCAACCGGGGTTCGGGAGGGCGGAGCCCCGGTGCACGTACGCCTCAGCGGCCCAACCCCGTCAGGTCACCCATCACCACCACCGGCCGCTTCGCCGGGTCCAGCCACTGCAGCAGCTCCTTCATGCGGGCCCTCGGCAGCGCGACACAGCCCTGCGTGGGCCCGCCGTGGTCGACGTGGATCCAGATGCCGCCGCCCTTCTCCGAGCCCAGCGGCCGGGTCCAGTCCAGCGGGGTGTTCCCCGGCTCGCGGTTGTAGTTGATGGCCACGACATAGTCGAACGACCCCTCGAGCGGCTCCCCCTCGAAGCCGGTGCCGGGCGCGTCGAAGGCGGGCCCTTCGTCGTACGGGAGCTTCGTGCCCGGGTTGGGCAGCATGCCGCCCGCGTCCGTGAGGCCGAAGACCCCGATCGGCGAGCGATGGTCGGCCGTGTGATGGTCGTCGGTCCAGCCGAGGAGCGCGTTGTGCGCCGGCCACGGCTCTGAAACGGGCTTCCAGCCCCGCACAGGATCACGCTCGTAGAGCGTGACGACGGACTTGTTGGAGTCGGGGTCGTCGCCGACCACCACGACCGCCTGCTTGTTCGCTGCGGTGATCTTGGCGCGGATCTTCGGTCCGAGGGCGGGGATGACCTGCGCCCGGGAGAGCTGCGCCTGGGCGCCGGAGCGCGCGTTGGGGCCCAACTTGGCGGCGTCGCCCGTGGACCTCTTCGCGGCCGCGGGCGCTGTGTCGCCGGGATCGCCCGCGCAGCCGGTGAGCAGCAGACCGGCGACGGCAAACGCGACCGCCGGGAACGGTCCTGTGCGGAGGGACATGTGCGGGCCTTTCAGTTCGAGAGCTGGATGTGCTGCTTCGGAGGCGGGGTGGGAGCGACCTCGGCCCCGGCGGCATTGAAGCGGACATATAGGATCATCTGTCGTGTTTCGACCAGAGCGCGGGAGGCGTCGCCGGAGACACAGCGGCTGGCAAAGACCGCGGAGTCCAGGACCGGGACGCCATTCGAGCAGCGCGGAGTACTCGTTGGTGCCGCGGATGGCCCTGCAGGCGGGCGTGTCAGCTGGTGCCGTCTCCCCGGCGCGTCCCTGGGTTTCCGTCATGGGCCAGGACGCCGGAGACCGGACCTGGCAGGGGCATGGGAAGCGACTGTCAGTCGCTGTGAGACAGGAAAGGGGCCCGGAACCTGTCGGTCCCGGACCCCATTACTCGCCTACGACGCGTACGACTCGATCCGTCGGCTACTCGCCGGACTTGGCGACCGGCTTGCGCAGCGCGATGTTCAGCTCGCGCAGACGCGACTCGTCCAGCTCGGTCGGCGCGCCCATCATCAGGTCCTGCGCGTTGCCGTTGAGCGGGAAGGCGATCGTCTCGCGGATGTTCGGCTCGTCGGCCAGCAGCATCACGATGCGGTCGACGCCCGGGGCGATGCCGCCGTGCGGCGGGGCGCCGAACTGGAAGGCGCGGAGCATGCCGGAGAACTCGTGCTCGACGGTCTCCTTGGAGTAGCCGGCGATCTCGAAGGCCTTGAACATGATCTCGGGCTCGTGGTTACGGATCGCGCCCGAGGACAGCTCGACGCCGTTGCAGACGATGTCGTACTGCCAGCCCAGAATGTCCAGCGGGTCCTGGGTCTCCAGGGCCTCGAGGCCGCCCTGCGGCATCGAGAACGGGTTGTGCGAGAAGTCGATCTTGCCGGTCTCCTCGTCCTTCTCGTACATCGGGAAGTCGACGATCCAGCAGAACCGGAACACGCCCTCCTCGAAGTGGCCGGCACGCTTGGCGGCCTCGACGCGAACCGCGCCCATGATCTTGGAGACCTCGTCGAACTCACCCGCACCGAAGAAGATCGCGTGGCCCGGCGCGAGCGAGAGACGCTCGGTGAGGACCTTGATGTTCTCCTCGGTGAGGAACTTCGCGATCGGGCCGGTCAGCGAGCCGTCCTCGCCGACGCGCACCCAGGCCAGGCCCTTCGCGCCGTGCTCGACCGCGAAGTCGCCGAGGCCGTCGAAGAACTTCCGCGACTGGCCGGCCGTGTCCGGCACCGGCAGCGCACGCACATGCTTGCCCGCGAAGGCCTTGAACTCCGAGCCCTCGAAGACGTCCGAGATGTCGACGAGCTCCAGCTGGGCGCGCAGGTCCGGCTTGTCGTTGCCGTACTTCACCATCGCCTCGCGGAACGGGATCCGCGGGAACGGCGAGGTGACGTGCCGACCGCCGCCGAACTCCTCGAAGAGCTCGGTCATCAGCTTCTCGATCGGCTGGAAGACGTCCTCCTGCTCGACGAAGCTCATCTCGACGTCGAGCTGGTAGAACTCGCCCGGCGAGCGGTCGGCGCGGGCGTCCTCGTCGCGGAAGCAGGGCGCGATCTGGAAGTAGCGGTCGAAGCCGGAGATCATCAGCAGCTGCTTGAACTGCTGCGGGGCCTGCGGCAGCGCGTAGAACTTGCCGGGGTTCAGCCGGGACGGCACCACGAAGTCGCGCGCGCCCTCGGGGGAGGTCGCGGTCAGGATCGGGGTCGCCATCTCGTTGAAGCCGAGGGCGGTCATCTTGTGCCGGATCGCGGAGATGACGGCCGTACGCAGCATGATGTTGCGGTGCATGCGCTCGCGGCGCAGGTCGAGGAAGCGGTACTCCAGACGCCGCTCCTCGCCCACCCCGTCGTCGGTGTTGATCTGGAACGGCAGCTGCTGCGCCGCACCGAGCAGTTCGACCGAGGAGACCTCGACCTCGACCTCGCCGGTGGGCAGCTCGGAGTTGATGTTCTCGGCGCCGCGCGAGACGACCTTGCCGTCGACGCGGACGACCGACTCCTTGTTGATCTTGTCGAGGGCCTCGTAGGCGGGGGTGCCGGGCCGGGCGACAAGCTGCGTGATGCCGTAGTGGTCGCGCAGATCGATGAAGAGGATGCCGCCCAGGTCTCGGCGATTGTGCAGCCAGCCGCTCAGCCGGACGTCGGCGGAGACGTCAGAGGCGCGGAGCTCGCCGCAGGTGTGGGACCTGTACCGATGCATCGTCGTTCATCCAGTCTTAGCGATTCGAGAGGGGTGGGCCGCGTCAAGGTTACCGCCCGGGCCCCGTTCGCCTTATTGACATACGCATGCCAGGACCCCGGCAGGTGATCGTCGTGAAGATCGGAATAAAGTGAGGCGATGCGCACCGAGGACGTTCTGGCCGCGATCGCGACCGGCCTGTGGCGGTGGGAGAACGCATCCGGGACGGTCACCCTCGACGCCGAGGCCGCCCGGCTGCTGGAGCTGCCCGCCGAAGCCGGAGAGTATCCCGAGTCCATCGTGCGCTCCCGTTTCCACCCCGTCGACTGGAACGAGATCAACGGGATCGTCAGTCTCGCGGCCGCCGAAGGGACCATCGCCGAGGCCAGACTGCGGGTCGTCAACGAGGTCGGCCATGTGCTCCGTATCGTCCGAAGCCGCTCCAAACCGGTCCTCCGGGAAGGCGACTACGAACTGACCGGCATGCTCCAGGAGGTCGCCGAGCCACAGCCGGGCACCGCTGCGCACACCCCCGTCACCGGTGACTGGCGCCGCTCCCGCGAGGCGTTCCTGCTGGACGCGGGCCGGGCGCTGGCCGAGGCCCGCTCCACCGCGGAGGTGCTGCGGGTCGCCGCGTCCCTGACCATGCCCGGCTTCTCTCCGGACGGGCTTGCCGTCTTCGGGGCGGCGGGCGACCGGCCATGCTCCAGGAGGTCGCCGAGCCACAGCCGGGCACCGCTGCGCACACCCCCGTCACCGGTGACTGGCGCCGCTCCCGCGAGGCGTTCCTGCTGGACGCGGGCCGGGCGCTGGCCGAGGCCCGCTCCACCGCGGAGGTGCTGCGGGTCGCCGCGTCCCTGACCATGCCCGGCTTCTCTCCGGACGGGCTTGCCGTCTTCGGGGCGGCGGGCGACCGGCTCACGATCATCGGACACCACGGGCACAACGCGGGCGACGACAATCCGTTCACGGACATGTCACTGGACACCGAATATCCGGCCGCCGAGGTGGTGCGTACCGGCCGGGCCAGCTGCCTGCCGACGCCGGCGGAGTACCGCCGCCGCTATCCCGCCACCTGGCCGCTCGCGCAGCGCTTCGGCCGGCAGTCCTGGGCCTTCCTGCCGCTGATCGTCGCCGGACGCACCATGGGCGCCTGGATGGCGGCGTTCAAGCACCCGGTCGCCTTCACGCCCGACGAACGGTCCGTACTGACGACGGTCGCGCGGATGCTGGCGCAGGCGCTCGCCCGGGCCGGGGTCGCCGAGTCGGAGCGCGAGCTCGCGCTGGGCCTGCAGCGCTCGATATGGAGATGCTCGCGGACGCGTGGGGTGTGGATCCGCGGGGCGAGGGCAAGTCGATCTGGTTCGAGCTCTACGAGTCGGCGGTGCCGGAGCCGGTCCCCGACCCGGCCGCGTAACGCGTCCGCAGCTCGCGGATCACGCCGAACGCGGCGGCGGTGACCGGTACGGCGAGCAGCATCCCGAGAATCCCGGCGACGGTCGCCCCCGCGGTGATCGCCAGCATCACGACAACCGGGTGCATCCGCACCATCCGGCTCTGGATCACCGGCTGGAGCACATGCCCCTCCAGCACCTGCACGGAAAGGACCACCCCCAGCGCCCAGAGCGCGATCACGAATCCGCGGTCGGCGAGCGCGACAAGGACGGCGACGGCGCCGGAGATGAAGGCGCCGAGGTAGGGGATGTACGCCCCGACGAAGACCAGCGCGCCGAGCCCGACGGCGCCGGGGACGCGCAGGATCAGCAGCCCGACGGTGATGCAGATCGCGTCGATGAGCGCGATGAACGTCGTCCCGCGCATGAACCCCTCGACGGCCTCGAAGGCCCGCCGCGCCATGGCCTCGACGACGTCCCCGCTCGTACCGGGCACGAGGGACCGCAGAGCGCCCGCGACCCTGTCCGAGTCCCGCAGAAAGAAGAAGCTGAACAGCAGCGCCAGCACGGCGGTGGCGATCAGCTCGCCCACCACACTCAGCCCACTGATCACCTCGGACGCGGCGGTCCCGCCGAACTTCCCCAGCAGATCCTTCGAGTTGGCGGCGACGTCGTCGAGCGAGGTCCCGGCGGCCCCGAAGTACTTGGTGAGATCCTTGGCGGCCCGCCGCAGCGCGGAGATGATCTGGTCGCCGGTCCCGATCAGCGCGGTGACGATGATGTACATGGCCCCGCCGACGACGGCGACGACGGCGGCACAGGTCAGCGCGGCAGCGAGCGAGCGATTCACCCCCATCTTGATGAGCCGCCGCTGCAGGGGCCCGAGAAGGGCGGTCGCGAGCAGCGCGAGGAGCACGGGCGTGACGGCGGCCTTGAGGGTGGCGCAGAGCCAGATCCCGACGCCGGCCACGGCGCTGACGAGCAGCACGACGACACACCAGGCGGCGACCCGCCGGGCGCCGTCGGGCAGAAACGGCTTCGGAGTCTGCACGCTCCCACGTGACCACGGGCCATGGGGATGGGCCTGCTGGGGGACCCACCCGGGTCAGTTGCCCGGTCATGTGGTGGCCGTGGGCCGGTGGCGTTGGTCACCCGGCCATGTGGTGGCCGTGGGCCGGGGGCGTTGGTCACCCGGCCATGTGGTGGCCGTGGGCCGGGGGGCGTTGGTCACCCGGTCATGTGGTGGCCGTGGGCCGGGGGGCGTTGGTCACCCGGTCATGTGGTGGCCGTGGGCCGGGGGCGTTGTCGGTTGCTCTGCGGTGGGTGGTTTCCACCGGCGAACCGTGAGGGGCACAGGAAGCCCGCGCCCTCCGCGGGAGGCAACGCGGGACCACGGCGCCGGGCCCGAGGAGTCGGGCCCGGGGGCACAGGAGCCCGCACCGGGCGCGGGCCAGCGCACCGGGCCGGGGGGCACAGGAACCCGCACCGGGCGCGGGCCAGCGCACCGGGCCAGGGGCGCGGGAGCCCGCACCGGACGGCGGCCCGCGCCCCCGCCGGAGGCAACGCGGGCCCCACGCGGGCTCAGTGGCGGTTCACCGGGACCGTGCCCAGGCGGCCCGCCTGGAAGTCGTCCATGGCCTGCTGCAGCTCCGCGCGGTTGTTCATCACGAACGGACCGTAGTGCGCCATCGGCTCCCGGATCGGGCGCCCGCCCAGCAGCACGACCTCCAGGTCCGGGCTGTTCGAGTCCTGGGACTCGTCCGCGCGGACCGTCAGCGACCCGCCCGCCCCGAACACCGCCGTCTGGCCCTTGTGCACCGGGCGCCGGTCCGTACCCACCGCACCGCGCCCCGCAAGCACATACGCCAGGCCGTTGAAGTCCTCGCGCCACGGCAGCGTGACCTCGGCACCCGGCCGCAGCGTCGCGTGGATCATCGTGATCGGTGTGTGCGTGATGCCCGGACCCTCGTGCCCGTCGAGCTCACCCGCGATGACCCGCAGCAGCGCGCCCCCGTCCGGCGAGGTCAGCAGCTGGACCTGGCCGCCGCGGATGTCCTGGTACCTGGGGTCCATCATCTTGTCGCTCGCCGGCAGGTTCACCCAGAGCTGGAGCCCGTGGAACAGCCCGCCCGACGTGACCAGCGACTCCGGCGGCGCCTCGATGTGCAGCAGGCCCGAGCCCGCCGTCATCCACTGGGTGTCGCCGTTCTGGATGGTTCCGCCGCCGCCGTTGCTGTCCTGGTGGACGAAGGTTCCGTCGATCAGGTACGTGACCGTCTCGAAGCCCCGGTGCGGATGCCACGGCGTCCCCTTCGGCTCGCCCGGCGCGTACTCCACCTCGCCCATCTGGTCCATCATGATGAACGGGTCGAGGTACTGGTAGTTGATCCCGGCGAACGCGCGTCGCACCGGGAATCCCTCCCCCTCGAAGCCCCCCGGCGCCGTGGTCACGGCGAGCACGGGGCGCGGCACGGCCTCGGCCGGCGCGGAGACGCGCGGCAGGGTGAGCGGGTTCTCGACAGTCACTGCAGGCATGACGGGACCTCCTTGTGCGTCCAGTTTAGTTGAAGACTGAACTTCTTGTCATCCGGAACGCGCGACGCCCGGGAGGAATTCCTCCCGGGCGCCCAGAGATCCAGACCCGTCAGCGGCACATCAGCCACACATCGGACCGTCAGCCGTACATCCGCCGCATCGCGAAGTCCACCATCTGCTCCACGGCCTTCGCGTCGAAGACCATCCGGTGATCACCCTCCATGTCCAGGACGAAGCCGTACCCGGTCGGCAGCAGGTCGATCACCTCGGCGCCCGTGATCACGAAGTACTTGGACTCCTTGCCCGCGTATCTGCGCAGTTCCTTGAGCGAGGTGAACATCGGGATGACGGGCTGCTGGGTGTTGTGCAGCGCCAGGAAGCCGGGGTTGTCACCGCGCGGGCAGTAGACCTTCGAGGTCGCGAAGATCTGCTGGAAGTCCTCCGCGGACAGCGACGCGGTGGTGAAGGCCCGCACCGCGTCGGCGAGCGAGGGCGGCGACGGCTCGGGGTACAGCGGCTGCTCCCCGTAGGAGGGCTGCTGGGGCACGTACTGCTGCTGGGCACCCGGGTTCTGGTCGTAGCCGTACATGTCCGCAAGAGTACCGAGGCGGCCGGGCCCTATGGGCCGGGCCGGGGCACACGGTGCGACCCGGCCCGCCTCGAGCGCACCGACGAAGGGCCCCGGCGATCACTCGGCTCCGTTTCGACGACGAGCTCGCCCGGGCCATGACTCGCTTGAAGGACGGACTCCCGAAGCAGGGCTGGAAGATCACCAGGTTCGGCCCGGACAAGAGCGCGTCCAAGAACCTGGAGCTGATCGCGGACCACGACGAGAAGAAGTTCGGCCTCAACATCAGCTTCTGGAAGAAGAACAGCGGCGGAGACAAGAACCCGCCCGCGCTGGTCGTCACCGTGGTGTCCGGCTGCTACCAGGTACCCGAAGGCCAGACCGTAGAGCACTACTGAGGACACGGTCGGCGTCGAGGTGCCTGACCTGAGCCCCCCGACACCCTCCGCACCCCCGCCACCGCACCCCTGATCGCCCGCCGATCGCCCGCGAATCAGGGACACGGACCGCCGTCTCCCGGCATCCTCGGACAGGGCCCGGTAGCGAGCCGTGTCACAGATGACCCACTAGGGGTTGCTTCTTATTACCGACGGGTAGCATCATCGTAGCTACTTACTGGTACGTGGATGATCAATCCGCCTCCCGATCTTTACGGAGCCGTCGCCATGGGGCACTACAAGTCGAATCTCCGCGACATCGAGTTCAACCTCTTCGAGGTCCTCGGGCGCGACAAGCTGTACGGCACCGGCCCGTTCGCGGAGATGGATGTCGACACCGCCAAGTCGATCCTCGAAGAGATCGCCCGCCTCGCCGAGAACGAGCTGGCCGAATCCTTCGCGGACGCCGACCGCAACCCGCCGGTCTTCGACCCCGCCACCAACACCGCGCCCGTCCCGGCGTCCTTCAAGAAGAGCTACCAGGCCTTCATGGACTCCGAGTACTGGCGCCTCGGCCTGCCCGAGGAGATCGGTGGCACCACCTCGCCGCGCTCCCTGATCTGGTCGTACGCGGAGCTGCTGCTCGGCTCGAACCCGGCCATCTGGATGTACTCCTCGGGCCCGGCCTTCGCCGGCATCCTCTTCGAGGAGGGCAACGAGGCGCAGAAGAAGGTCGCCGAGATAGCCGTCGAGAAGCGCTGGGGCTCCACCATGGTGCTCACCGAGCCGGACGCCGGCTCGGACGTCGGCGCCGGCCGCACCAAGGCCGTCGAGCAGGCGGACGGCTCCTGGCACATCGAGGGCGTGAAGCGCTTCATCACCTCCGGTGAACACGACATGGAGGAGAACATCCTTCACTACGTGCTGGCCCGCCCCGAGGGCCACGGCCCCGGCACCAAGGGCCTGTCGCTCTTCCTCGTGCCGAAGTTCCACTTCGACTGGGAGACCGGCGAGCTGGGCGAGCGCAACGGCGTCTACGCCACGAACGTCGAGCACAAGATGGGCCTCAAGGCCTCCAACACCTGCGAGATCACCTTCGGTGACCAGCACCCCGCCAAGGGCTGGCTGATCGGCGACAAGCACGACGGCATCCGCCAGATGTTCATGATCATCGAGTTCGCCCGGATGATGGTCGGCACAAAGGCCATCGCGACCCTGTCGACCGGCTACCTCAACGCGCTGGAGTACGCCAAGGAGCGCGTCCAGGGCCAGGACCTGGTGAACTTCGCGGACAAGAGCGCGCCCAAGGTCACCATCACCCACCACCCCGACGTGCGCCGTTCGCTGATGACGCAGAAGGCGTACGCCGAGGGCATGCGCGCCCTGGTGCTGTACACCGCCTCGGTCCAGGACGAGATCGCCGTCAAGGAGGCCGCGGGCGAGGATGCCAAGGCCCTCGTCACCCTGAACGACCTGCTGCTGCCGATCGTGAAGGGCTACGGCTCCGAGAAGTCGTACGAGCAGCTGGCCCAGTCGCTGCAGACCTTCGGCGGCTCCGGTTACCTCCAGGAGTACCCGGTCGAGCAGTACATCCGGGACGCCAAGATCGACACCCTCTACGAGGGCACCACGGCCATCCAGGGCCAGGACTACTTCTTCCGGAAGATCGTCCGCGACCAGGGCCAGGCGCTGAACACCCTCTCCGAGGAGATCAAGAAGTTCCTGACGGTCGGCACCGGCGGCGAGGAGCTGGCCCCGGCCCGCGACGCGCTCGCCAAGGCCGCGGTGGACCTGGAGGCGATCGTCGGCACGATGACGAACGACCTCATCGCCACCGGCGAGGACGTCAAGAACATCTACAAGGTGGGCCTCAACACCACCCGCCTGCTGCTCGCCTCCGGCGATGTGGTCGTCGGCTACCTGCTGCTGCGCGGCGCGGCCGTCGCGGCGGAGAAGCTCGAGACCGCGTCCGCCAAGGATGTGCCGTTCTACCAGGGCAAGATCGCGGCCGCGAAGTTCTTCGCCGCCAACATCCTGCCGGGCGTCTCGGTCGAGCGCGCGCTCGCCGAGACCGTCGACAACTCCCTGATGGAGCTGGACGAGGCGGCGTTCTAGCCGTCCCGGCCCGTCCCGCGCTTGTGTGAAGCGGCCCGCCCCCTGCCGGGGCGGGCCGCTTCACATCTCCACGCACCCGGCGCGCGCCCCTCGTTAAGGTGAGCCCATGAGCAGCAGCACATCCTCCCGCTTCGATCGCGGACACACCGACGACCTGATGTCCTTCCTCGCGGCCGGCCCGACCCCGTACCACGCCGTGGCCGCCGCCGCCGAGCGACTGGAGAAGGCCGGCTTCCGGCAGGTGCTGGAGACGGACGCCTGGGACGGCACGAGTGGCGGCAAGTACGTACTGCGCGGCGGCGCGATCGTCGCCTGGTACGTGCCGGAGGGCGCCGCGCCGCACACCCCGTTCCGGATCGTCGGCGCCCACACCGACTCCCCGAATCTGCGCGTCAAGCCGCAGCCCGACATGGGCGCGCACGGCTGGCGTCAGGTCGCCGTCGAGATCTACGGCGGGCCGCTGCTGAACTCCTGGCTCGACCGTGATCTGGGCCTGGCCGGCCGGCTCTCCCTGCGCGACGGCACGACGCGGCTGGTCAACATCGACCGGCCCCTGCTGCGCGTGCCGCAGCTGGCCATTCACATGGACCGCTCGATCCACGAGAAGGGTCTGCAACTCGACAAGCAGCGGCACATGCAGCCCATCTGGGGCCTGGGCGACGTCACCGACGAGGGCGATCTGATCTCCTTCCTGGAGGAGGAGCTCGGGCTCGCGGCCGGGGAGGTCACCGGCTGGGACCTGATGACGCACGCCCTGGAGGCGCCGGCCTATCTGGGCCGCGACCGCGAGCTGGTCGCCGGACCGCGGATGGACAACCTGCTGTCCGTGCACGCCTGTACGGCAGCGCTCGCCGCGGTCTCCGCGTTGCCGGAGCTTCCGTACATCCCGGTGCTCGCCGCCTTCGACCACGAGGAGAACGGCTCCCAGGCGGACAGCGGCGCCGACGGCCCGCTGCTCGGCAATGTGCTGGAGCGTTCGGTGTTCGCGCGCGGCGGTACGTACGAGGACAAGGCGCGCGCCTTCGCGGGCACGGTGTGTCTGTCCTCCGACACCGGCCACGCCGTCCACCCCAACTACGCGGAGCGCCACGACCCGACGCACCACCCGCGTGTCAACGGCGGCCCGATCCTCAAGGTCAATGTGAACCAGCGGTACGCCACCGACGGCAGCGGCCGGGCCGTGTTCGCCGCGGCCTGCGAGAAGGCGGGCGTGCCGTGGCAGACGTTCGTGTCGAACAACGCGATGCCGTGCGGCACGACCATCGGCCCGATCACCGCCGCCCGCCACGGCATCCGGACCGTCGACATCGGCGTCGCGATCCTGTCGATGCACAGCGCGCGTGAGCTGTGCGGCGCGGAGGACCCGTATCTGCTGGCCAACGCGCTGGTCTCATTCCTGACGGACTGACAGATCCAATTGTCCGACACGCCCCGGGCCCGATTACCATGGGAGGCTCGGGGCGCGTCTCATTGACCACTTTGTTGTTTCTCTCTCCCACGCGCCCCTCGAATCGTCCGGGGGGACGCACACGTGAAGCGCAGCATTTCCAGCTGACCGTGTCCGGTCTGCTCGAGTCGAGGGCGCCCCGCGACCGCACAACAAGCTCGACATTCAGGTGTCCAAGAACGGCAAGGACGGCTGGGCGAAGCTCAAGACGCTGACGCTCACCAAGGGCAGGTACTTCCTGGCGGACATCCCCGCACCCGCGTCCGGCTACTACCGCGCGGTCTACTCCGGCTCCGCGAATGTGCAGGGGTCGGTGAGCCCGGTCCTCAAGGCGAGCCTCATCCAGACTCGCATCAAGGACTACAAGGTCACGTCGAAGGTGAAGAAGCGCGGCGCGATCGCCGTCTCCGGCACGCTGCAGCACGCCGCGCCGGCCTGGAAGGCGTACGGCGGCAGGAAGGTGATGATCTTCTTCTCGCCCAAGGGCAAGCCGAAGGAGTCGTACCTGCTGGGCGAGGTGAAGACCGCGGCCAACGGCACGTTCAAGAAGAGCTTCAAGGAGCGGGGCGACGGCACGATCTTCGCACTGCACATCGACACGGACTCGAATCACCTGATGAACCCGAAGGTCACGGGCAGCGTCGACGTCAAGTAACCCTGCCGGGACGGGTGTTGGCGCGTTGGCGCGCCTATTCGCGAAACATCCGGGAAAGGGCCGGCGGGGCACGGTGGTGCCCATGGTTCTGCTCGGTCATCAGACAGCCGGCGCGACGCCCCACCGGGGCCCGTCGCGCCGCACCCTGTCCCTCGCGTTCGCCTCGGCGGCCGCGGTCCTGCTCGCGGGCTGCTGGCTGGTGATCCAGCAGTACAACGAACGGCCGCCCTGGGCACAGGACATCTCGTACGAGGCGGGCTTCATCCAGGGCAACCGCATCAGGCACTACGACCCGACCGGCCGGCAGGCGAAGGACCTGCTGGCCGGCGGGTGCGAGCGGTTCCGGGCGGAGGGCCGGGGCGGACTGAAGGCGACGTACGACCCCGGGCTGTGGGTGGTCGGCTGTCTGGACGGCGCGGCAGGGCGGCAGCTCGAGAAGCAGGGCCTGTTCCACTAGGGCGGGACTTCTCAAACACGCCCTGGTGGAACAGGCCCACGCTCCTACCCCTGGTCCATCCCGGCCAGTACGAGCGGCAGCCGCGTCGTCCCCCCGGCGCTCACCCGGACCGGGACACCCCAGTCCTGCTGGTGCATATGGCAGGCCGGGTACTCGTTCTCGGGGTCGTCGTCACAGGACGCCGCCATCGCCGAGACATGCAGTACGCCCTCGGTCACCGCCGGGTCGATCTCCAGCTCGCGCGAGAGATCGGTGCCCGTTCCCTCCCCGCCCCTCAGCAGCTCGGGTGGGGTCGAGGAGACGAGCAGCCGGGTCGAAGGGCCGTACCGGGTGTCGAGCTTCTGGCCGGCCGGGGCCTGGAAGACCACGTCCAGCCGGAGCCTGCCCGGGGCGACGTCGGTGGCGGCGCGCTGGGTGCGGTGGGCGACGGCCTCGACGCGTACCGCCTCCTCCGGCAGCCGCAGCCGGGTCAGCCGGTGCCTGGCGGACTCCACCACCACGATGTCGTCGCCGGCCAGCACGGCGCCGCTCGGCTCCCGCAGATCGGTGGCGAGCGTGGTCACTTCGCCGCTCGCGGGGTCGAAGCGGCGCAGCGCGTGGTTGTACGTGTCGCTGATGGCGACCGACCCGTCGGGCAGCGCGGTGACACCCAGCGGGTGCTGCAGCAGCGCCTGCCCGGCGGCGCCGTCCCGGTGCCCGAAGTCGAAGAGGCCGGTACCGACTGCCGTGTGCACCACCAGATCGCGGTCGATCCAGCGCACCGCTGAGGTCTCGGAGTCGGCGATCCACAGCCGGTCCTCGGTCGCCGCGAGCCCGGACGGCTGCGCGAACCACGCCTCGGCCGCCGGCCCGTCGACGAGGCCTTCGTTGGTGGTACCGGCCCCGACCTGCACGGTCCCGGCCGCCGGGTCGTACGTCCACAGCTGGTGGACGCCCGCCATCGCGATCCACAGCTGCCCGCCCCACCAGGCCACGTCCCACGGCGAGGAGAGCGACACATCGAGTGCCGGGCCGCTCGTCGGCGAGCCCTGCCACCACTGCTTGCCGGTGCCTGCGAGAGTCTCGACCGCGCCCGTTTCCGGGTCGTACGCACGGATGGTGTGATTCACGGTGTCCGCGACCGCGACCCGGCCGTCGGGCAGCAGCGCGAGGCCCTGCGGCTCGTTGAACTCGCCGCCGCCGCTGGTGCCGGTGCCGCTGATGCGCCGTACAACGCTCTCACCGTCCGGCTCCAGCTCGACCAGCTGATTCCGGGTCGAGTCGGAGACGAGGAAGTTCCCGGAGGGCAGCAAAAGGGCCTTGCCGGGGAAGCGCAGATCGCTGGCGACCGGCTCGGGCGCGACATACGGCCCGTCCCCGCGCCGCAGCGTTCCCTTCGCGGCGTGCTCGGCTTCGAGCTCCTCGACAAGCTGCTCGATGGCGTGGGCATGCCCCTCGCCGGCGTGCTGGGCGACGATATAGCCCTCGGGGTCGATGACGACGAGCGTGGGCCAGGCCCGGACGGCGTACTGCTTCCAGGTGGCGAGCTCGGGGTCGTCGAGTACCGGGTGATGCACCTGGTAGCGCTCGACGGCGTCGACGACGGCCTGGTGCTCGGCCTCGTGCACGAACTTCGGCGAGTGGACCCCGATGATCACGACGGTGTCTCGATGCTTCTCCTCGAGCTCCCGCAGCTCGTCCAGGACATGCAGGCAGTTAATACAGCAAAATGTCCAAAAATCAACAATGACAATACGTCCTCGCAGGTCAGCAAGGGTGTACTGCTTCCCGCCTGTGTTGAGCCAGCCGCCCTTGCCGACCAGCTCGGGGGCCCGAACGCGTGCACGTGTAGCCATACCTCCATCCAACAGCACGGAGCGGGGTAGTCATTCCAGCCATGAAATACCTCGTGCGCGACAAGATCTTCGCCATCGGCGAGGACTACTGGATCGAGGATGACGCCGGCCGCCAAGCCTTCCTCGTCGACGGCAAGGCGCTGAGCCTGCGGGACACCCTGGAGCTCAAGGATCCGACCGGGCTGGTCCTGATCACGCTGCGCAAGAAGCTGCTCAGCCTGCGGGACACGATGACCATCGAGCGCGACGACAAGCCGCTCGCCACCATCCGTAAGAAGCGGTTGTCGCTGCTGCGCAATCACTACCGCGTGACGCTCGTCGAGGGCACCGAGCTCGATGTGAGCGGACGGATCCTGGACCGGGAGTTCACGGTCGAGTACGACGGCGAGCTGCTGGCGCACATCTCCCGGCAGTGGTTCCGGGTGCGGGAGACGCACGCCGTGAACGTCGTACGGGAGGACGCGGACGCGGCGCTCATGATCGCGGTCGCGGTCTGCGTGATCCATATGGCGGAGAAGGAGCGAGCGGGCGACGACGACTAGGGGTGCGGGCCGCGCCGCAATCGCCGGCGGGGCTGAACCTTCGGCCCCGCCGGCGATTGAGGCGCGGGGTCCGGGGCGAAGCCCCAGTTGCGGGAAGCGGCGGACAGGGGAACACCCCCGCCACAGGTGCCTAGGGGCGGCGGGGTTCCGCGAGCCCCAGCCGGCGGTCCTTGAGTACGGGGAACTGCTCCCGTGTCGTCCCGACCTTGGCCGGGTCCAGCTCGACGCTCAGGACCTCTTCGTCCGGGCCCGCCTCGGCGAGGATCTCGCCCCAGGGGTCGACCACGATGCTGTGTCCGGCCTGCTCGACGCCGGCGTGGGTGCCTGCGGTGCCGCAGGCCAGGACGTACGCCTGGTTCTCCACGGCGCGGGCGCGGGCCAGCAGCCGCCAGTGCTCGCGGCGGCGGGCCGGCCAGCCCGCCGGGACGACGAACGCCTGCGCCCCGGCGTCCACCAGACCCCGGAACAGCTCCGGGAAACGCAGGTCGTAGCAGGTCGCGAGGCCCAGCGTGAGCCCCGGCGACGACTCGGTCCCGGGCAGCGCGACGGTCACGAGCTCGTCGCCCGCGCCCATCATCACCGCCTCGCCCTTGTCGAAGCCGAAGCGGTGGATCTTCCGGTATGTGCGGACCAGCTCGCCCGTGGGGGAGATGACGAGGGAGGTGTTGTAGAGGGTGCCGTCCGGGGCGCGCTCGACGACGGAGCCCGCGTGCAGCCACACTCCGGCGTCGCTCGCGGCCTTCGCCATCACCTCGTACGTCGCACCGGCCGGCGATTCGGCCTCGTCAGCGAACGACTCATAGGCGAACGCCCCGACGGGCCACAACTCTGGAAGCACCACCAGGTCGGCGCCCCGCTGGTCGCGTACGAGCGAGGCGACGCGCCATCTGCGGGAATTGACCGATTCGTCCTGGTCTACTGCGATCTGGATGAGGGAGGCGCGCACACTACCACCGTCCTGGCATTCGAGCCGTCATCACGGGCCTACGATCGTCACACGAAAGCACTGCCGGGCTGCCGTCCGGCAGCGTAACTTAACTGCCGAGCCTCCCACGCAGCCCAGCAGTCAGCAGACCAGCCCGCGTACCGCAGAACCGCCGAGGGGTCCCGTGACCGTCCATCCCAGCCTCCAGACCTACGCCGATGCCTGGACCCACTCCATTGAATCGATAGCCGAGCTGGTGCAGCCGCTCGTCGAGGGCGAGTGGAACCGGCCCACGCCGTGCCCCGGCTGGTCCGTGCGCGACCTGGTCTCGCATGTCATCGGCATGGAGTGCGAGATGCTCGGCGATCCGCGGCCCATCCACACACTGCCGCGTGATCTCTACCATGTGCAGAGCGAGTTCGCCCGCTACATGGAGATGCAGGTCGATGTGCGCCGGCACCACACGGCGCCGGAGATGACCTCCGAGCTGGAGTACACGATCATCCGCCGGGCCCGTCAGCTGCGCAATGAGAGCCGCACCCCCGACACCATGGTCCGCGCCCCGCTGGGCGCCGAGCAGACTCTCGAACTGGCCATCCGGATGCGCGCATTCGACGCCTGGGTGCATGAGCAGGATCTGCGGTCGGCGCTGGGCCAGCCGGGCAACCTCGACTCCCCCGGCGCCTACATCGCCCGCGACTGCCTTCTGGAAGCCCTGCCCAAGGTGGTGGCCAAGGACGCGGGCGCCCCGGCCAACTCGGCCGTCGTCTTCGATGTGCACGGCCCGCTCGAATTCCTCCGTACGGTGCGGGTGGACGCGGACGGCCGCGGCACGGTCGACGGCGCGCCCTCGCTCGGCCCCGTGGTGACCCTCGCGCTGGACTGGGAGACCTTCTACCGGCTGGCCTGCGGCCGGGTGCGGGCGACCGCGGTGTCGGACCGGGTCAAGGTGGACGGTGACGCCGAACTGGCGGCGGCGATCCTGCGGGAGTTCGCGGTCACCCCGTAGGCGCGCCGGGCGGGTCGCCCGGGGGGCGACCTCCACCGGTCGGGATTCACCGGTCGGTTTTCATCGGTCGGCAGTCACCGGTCGGTTTTCATCGGTTGAGTTTCAGGGTCGGGTTTCACCGGTCGGCGGTCGGCGGGGCACCGTCGTCCGCCGGGGACCCCGCACACGCTCACACCGGTACGTGCACGGCCTCCACCCGGCTCGCCACCAGCCGCTCCCGCTCCCGCCGTACCGTGCGCGCCCGCAGCCGCAGAATCTGCGCGATGCCCAGCGTCTCCAGCACGAACACCGACGAGAACGCGATCCGGTAGTTGTCGCCGGTCGCGTCCAGCAGCACCCCGACCGCCAGCAACGTCGTCATCGAGGCCACGAAACCACCCATGTTGACGATTCCCGACGCCGTCCCCTGCCGCTGAGGCGGATTGGCCGGCCGGGCGAAGTCGAACCCGATCATCGACGCGGGCCCGCATGCCCCGAGCACCGTGCACAGGGTGATCAGCAGCCACATCGGGGCCCGGTCACCGGGGTACGCGATGGTGGCCGCCCACAGCAGCGCGGTCGCGCCGACCGTGCCGAGGGCCAGCGGGACCCGTGCCGCGTGGTGCCGGGCGATCACCTGCCCGTACACCAGCCCGACCATCATGTTGGAGAGCACCACCAGCGTCAGCAGCTCACCGGCGGTCTCCCGGGAGAGTCCCTGTGCCTCGACCAGGAACGGCATCCCCCACAGCAGCAGGAACACCATGGCGGGGAACTGGGTGGTGAAGTGCACCCACATGCCGAGACGGGTGCCGGGTTCCCGCCAGGACTCGGCGATCTGCTTCCGTACGAACGCGGATCCCGCGTGCTGGGCGGGCGGTGGCTCGTGGCCCTCCGGGTGGTCCTTGAGGAAGAGCGACAGCAGCACCAGCACGACCAGTCCGGCCGCCGCGCTGCCCGCGAAGGTGGCGGTCCAGCCGAGGCCGTGCAGCATGCGCGCGATGACGACGGTCGAGACAAGGTTGCCCGCCATCCCGAAGAGCGCGGCGACCTGCCCGATCAGCGGTCCGCGCCGGGCCGGGAACCAGCGCGAGCCGAGCCGCAGCACGCTGATGAAGGTCATGGCGTCGCCGCAGCCGAGCAGCGCGCGCGAGGCGAGTGCCGTCCCGTACGACGGTGAGAGCGCGAAGCCCAGCTGCCCGACGGTGAACAGCACCACACCGAGGGTGAGGACCTTCTTTGTGCCCAGGCGGTCGACCATCAGACCGACGGGTATCTGCATCCCGGCGTAGACCAGCAGCTGAAGGATGGAGAAGGTGGAGAGTGCGGAGGCATTGACGTCGAAACGGTCGGCGGCGTCGAGGCCGGCGACGCCCAGCGACGTACGGAAGATGACAGCGACGAAGTAGACGGCGACGCCGATGCCCCACACCGCGGCGGCGCGGCGGCCGCCGGGTGGATCGCCGGGCAGCGCGACTGCGGAGGCGCTCATCGGACCTCGCCCCGCGCCAGATTGCTGAACCAGCCGACGTGCCGGTGCACGAGCGCGGCTGCCGCGTCCGGGTCGCCGGCGCGCAGGGCTTCGAGGATCTCGCTGTGTTCGGCGACGTTCTTGGCGATCCGGTCGGGGTGGGAGTGCATCACGGCGACGCCCATCCGCAGCTGGCGGTCGCGCAGTTGGTCGTAGAGGCGGGAGAGGATCTCGTTGCCTCCACTGCGTACGATCTCGGCGTGGAAACAGCGGTCGGTGACGGCGACGGCCGCCAGGTCGCCCGCCTCGCCCTGCCGCTTCTGCTGCTCAAGGAGCTCTTCGAGCCGGGCGAGCAGCCGCGGCGACGCCGGTACGGCCTTGCGGGCCGCGTGCTCCTCGACCAGCAGGCGGGTCTCCACCACATCCGCGATCTCCTGCGCGGAGACGGCGAGCACGAGTGCGCCCTTCTTCGGATAGAGCTTGATCAGGCCCTCGACCTCGAGCTTGAGCAGCGCCTCACGGACGGGGGTGCGCGAAACGCCGACCGCGTCGGCCAGCTCGCCCTCGGTGAGGAGGGTGCCGCCCTCGTAACGGCGGTCGAGGACTGCTTGCTTGATGTGGGTGTAGACGCGTTCTGCGGCGGGAGCGGCGGCGGGCATGCGCACAGCTTAGATACAACACAGGTGCATCAGAAAGCCGGGTCCACGATGCAGGACGGAGTCCGGGCGGACGAAGAGCGGGCACAACTGCCGCGCCGCCGCGTACATCCCTTTGGCGTACTCATGTGTCTCCTATCGAGACCCTCCTTGCACCCCGGGTTCTTTTGGTCCCTTTTCAACCCATTCGCATATTCGGAGCGTTCCCTTTGATGTCCAGTCACACCGGCCTGCGCAGAGCCGCCACGGTCGTCCTTGCGGGAGGCCTGCTACTGACGGCCTCACCCCTCGCCGCGCCCGCCCAGGCGGCGCAGCCGATCCCGGCCATAAACGCCAAGGGCGGCTTCCTGCTGGACCAGGCGACGGGCAAGGCGGTCTACGGCAAGGCCAACGACATCCGCCGCCAGATGGCCAGCACGACGAAGGTCACGACGGCGATCGTGGTCCTCACCACCCCCGGTGTCGACCTCAACCGCAAGGTGACCATCAAGCAGGCGTACCGCGACTACGTCGTCCGGGAGGGCGCGAGCACCGCGGACCTGAAGACCGGCGACAAGGTGACCGTCCGTCAGCTGCTGTCCGCGCTGATGCTGCCCTCCGGCTGTGATGCCGCGTACGCGCTGGCCGACACCTTCGGCACCGGCACGACGACCGCCGCGCGCACCAAGTCGTTCATCGGGAAGATGAACGCGAAGGCCACCCAGCTCGGTCTGAAGAACACCAAGTACGACTCGTTCGACGGCATCTCCTCGGCCGGCAGCAACTACACGACCCCGGCCGACCTCGCGAAGATGGCCCGGCACGCCTTCAGCAGTGCCACGCTCCGCGATGTCGTCAAGGCGACGCAGTACAAGACGACCGCCACGACGAGCACCGGCGGCACCCGCACGTACACCTGGTACAACACCAACAAGCTGCTCGGCTCCTACAGCGGCGCCGTCGGCGTCAAGACCGGCTCCGGCTCGGCGGCGGGCTACTGCCTGGTCTTCGCGGCCACCCGCGGCACCCAGACCTACGTCGGAGTCCTTCTCGGCGAAGCCGACCCCAACGTCCGATTCACCGACGCGGGCAAGCTGCTGGACTTCGGCTTCGGTTCCAGCACCGCGCGGACCATGGAGCTGCGGACCCTGCCGAAGGGCACCCAGCGCGACTGATCCGGCCACGCAGCGCCCGAGACGCCGACGCGATCCGCGTCGGCGTCTCGTTGTGACGGCAGCCGGTGGATCCGGGCGGCCGGTGGTCCGTGTCAGCCGGGCAGCCAGCCCGCCTCTGCCGCCGCCTCGAGCGCCACCCGCTCGAAACGCTCGGCCGACGGGGGCGCGAGGTCCGGCAGCACGAGCGCGACCAGCAGCCGGTCGTGGGGCTCGGCCAGCGGCAGCCACCGCAGCCACGGGGCGAGTCCGTCCGCGGAGGCCTCGCCGACCAGGGCGACGGTCTCCGCGTCGCGCAGTACGCGCTGGGTGGGATCGAAGGCCACCGGCCGTTCGACCAGCCGGGGCCGTACGCCGGCCCGGCGGAACAGCTCGACCAGCTCGTCGTAGTGGGCCGGGTTGGCCTCGCGCGGATGCGCCAGCACCGGGAACGCGGCGATGGCCGCCGGGTCGACGACCGGTGCGGCGGCCGCGAGCGGATGGCCCGAGGCGACCAGGATCCCTCTGCGCTCCCAGCGCAGCGGCCGCACGCGCACCCCCTCGGCCGGCTCCGGAGTACGCGCGATACCGACATCGGCACGGCCCTCCAGCACGGCCCGACCGATATCGGGCGTGCGGAGCATCTCGGCGCTCACCTCGATGTCGGGGTGGCGCCGGTGCAGGGACTCCACCAGGTAGGGGACGGTGCCGTACCCGGTGCTCGCGCTGTAGACGATACGGATCCGGCCCAGCTCGCCGCGGCCCGCGCGGCGCGCGGCGTCCCAGACCTCGGCGAGCGCCGCCAGCGCGGCCGGGCCACGTTCCTGGACCGCGCGGCCCGCTTCGGTCAGCCGCACCACGCGGGTGGTCCGCTCCAGCAGCCGTACACCCAGCTGGGACTCCAGGCGGCGGATCTGCGCGCTCAACGCCGGTTGCGCGATGTGCAGTTGCTCGGCCGCGCGGGTGAAGTTCCGTTCCTCGGCGACGGCCAGGAAATAGCGCAGCAGCCTGGCCTCCGGAATCATGGAGCCAGCATACGGATCGTGGTGAATTCATAACCGTTGCCTATGAGTTGAGACCAGTGCGGTCTTTCCCCTCCGCCGTTTCCCGCTCCTACCGTGCTGACATGAGACTCGTCATCGCCGGGACCATGTCGCCCGGCACCACCGCGGTGCACTTCGCGGAACTCACAGGCGCCAGGGGTCACGACGTAAGCCGACTCGGCACCTATGACGAGGTCGGGCCGGTCCGCCGGGCGCTCACCGGCGCCGACGCCGCCGTCCTCGTCCCCAAGCGCGGCGATGCCCGGCTGCACGCCCAGCAGGCCATGCGTACCCTGCTCACCGCTGCCGCCGAACTGCCCACGCCCCCGCGCATCATGCTGGTCAGCTCGTTCGTCGTCGGCCATGGCAGGGCTCACCCGCTGAGCCGGGTCGATGCCACGCAGCTGCCCGCCAGGATCGCCTCCGAAGAGGATCTGCGCGCCAGTGGGCTGCCGTACACGATCGTCCGCCCCACCTGGCTCACCGACGATCCACCCGGTGCGCACGCCATCACCCTCACCCAGGATCCGCACGCCGACGGCATGGTCTCCCGAGCGGACATTGCGGTGGCACTGATCGCGGCCATCGAGAGCGGGAGCGCCGTCCGTACGACCTTCGGGCTGTTCAGCGAGCCGGGCACGCCGCCTGCCGGCTGGGCAGCCGCATACGCCCACCTCCAGCCCGATGCGTACACCGGACCCGATCCCGACAAGGAACTCGTATGAAGCTGCCCGAGGCCCAGCACGCATGGGAATCGACCTTTCTCACCGACGAGGAGGGCCGTCCGCTCGCCCCGCGCTTCCACCGGCTGCTCATGCTCGACGTCGTGGACCACCCCACCGCCGCGGACGCCGAGCGCCTCGAGGGTGCGCTCGCCGCCCTGGAGGAGCGTTTCCCGCACGGACCCGACGGACTGCTCACCTGCCTGGGCTGGGGATTCGGCTGGTACGCGCAGCACACCGCCATTCGCTCCCCTGTGCCCCGCGCCATACCCATGGCCCGCTGGGAGAATCCGAAGCTGGAGGACATCGCCGCCTGTCTGCATCTTGCGTCCGACGACGAGGACCGCCTCGCGGAGGTCACCGACGCGCTCTTCGGACCCGGCCCGCTCGACCAGCGCGCCCGGCTGCGGATACGCGAGGTACGCACCGGTTTCGTCGGGAGCGGGCTGCCCGCCGAGCGGCTGCCCGAGCGCGGGCTCTCCCCGAAGGCGCCGCTGCTGCTCGGCTTCCACTCGGGGCTGCGCGGCAACCAGGCGACCGAGGAGAGCATCACCGTCCCCGAAGGCCCGCTGGCCGGCGGCACCACCATGCATGTGAGCCATATCGAGCTCGACCTCGACAGCTGGTACGAGCAGGACCGCGACACCCGCAGTGCCCGGATGTACGCGCCCGGCATCGGCGCCGACGAGGCCGAGAAGCTGGTGGACGACGCGGAGAGCGACGCGGACCGGCTGCCGGCGCTGGCCGTCGCGCACGGACAGGTGGGCCATGCGCAGGCCACCGGCCGCGCCCGGCTGTACGGTCGCCCCCGCATCAACCGGCGCGACTTCGCGACGCTCGACCGTGGTGCGCCCGGGACACATTTCGTGTCCCTGCAGCGCACCATGGAGGACTTCAACGCCACCCGCGCGGTGATGAACGCGGCCGATGCGCGCGGCCATCACGGCGACATCGGGGTCCGCCGCAACAACGGCATCAACTCCGTGATGGAGGTACGGAGCCGGGCGACCTTTGCCGTACCGCCGCGGGCCGCCCGCGCGTTCCCGAACCTGCGGAGCTAGTCGGTGACGGGCCCGTCCGGCAACCGGTGTGTCCTCAATCGCCGGACGGGTCCGAATGCGCCGCCCGCTCCGCGAAGACCTCGCGGGCGGCCGTGATGCCGTTGATCGCGGCGGGGAAGCCCGCGTAGACAGCCATCTGCAGGATGGTCTCCACGACCTCGTCCTGGGTGCCGCCGACATTGAGCAGCCCGTTCACATGCACCTTGAGCTGGGGACGGGCCGTACCCAGCGCGGTGCAAGCGGCGATCGTCACCACCTCACGGGCATGCAGGTCGAGACCGCCGCGTGTGTAGATGTCCCCGAACGAGAACTCCACGATGTAGCGGGCGAGATCGGGAGCGATGTCCTTGAGGCTCTCGATCACCGCCTCGCCCGCGTGGCCGTCGATCTCGGCGAGCGCGTCCCAGCCCCGGTCATAGCGCGGCGCCTCGTCGTTCTCGCTGACGGCGTGCGGGGCCTCGTCACGGTCGTCCGTACGCTCCGCGAACACCGCCTTGGCAACATTCAGACCGTTGATGGCCGCCGGGAATCCCGCGTACACCACGACATGAAGGATCGCCTCGACAATCTCGCGCCGGGTCACACCGATATTGAGCGCTCCGTGAATATGGAACTTCAGCTGCGGTGCGGCATGCCCGAGAGCAGTCAGGGCGCCCACCGTTGCGAGCTGCCTCTGCCGCAGGGTGAGTGAGGACCGTGCGTAGATATCGCCGTAAGGGAACTCGACCGTGAACCGACCGAGGTCGGGGGCGATGTCGGAGAAGCTGTCGAGCACCGAAGGGCGTTCCTCGGCGGCGAGCTGCTGCAGGATTGCCAACCCCCTGCTGTAGCGGTCCTTCCCATCGTCGTGAGACTCAACTGCCATGCCTGGATGACTCCTTGTTCCATGGTTCAGGACCTGCGCCGGCTCAGTTCCGGCGCCGGCTCAACTCCGGAAATTCCGGGTTCGTAGCCATGATCCCACCCTCGCCCCAGCGATTCTGGGGAATCTCCTGAATGACCACCGCTATCTTGTCGAGCGGCGCTCCGGTGACCTTGTGTGTGGCCTTGGTGATCTCCTCGATCAGCTCCTGACTCTTCTCATCCGACTGATTCGGCCACGTGGTCACAGTGATGAACGGCACAGCCACCAACCTCAATTCATTCCGTCGTTACGAATTCGTGAAATTCCGGCTTCTGAAGTTTCAACTGGGCATGAATATCGCCGCCCAGGCCGAACCAGCCGATGGCACCGCCGTAGTTCTGCTGATAACTCATCCACAGCACCACGACATTGATGATCCGGTTCGCTCCCGGTGTGCCGGGCGCCGGAAAGGGATGCGGCATGGTCGCGCGGTAACTCGCGCTGCCGTCCTCGTCGGTGACGAAGACATTGGGCACACCCAACGGACCGGGCCTGGTGGGCCCTGCCGGGTCCAGGTCGTGCTGACGCAGGGACATCACGGTGTAGAGGCTGCTCGGGACCAGCCCGCCGAACTCCATCCGGAATACGGCGCCACGGCCGTCGGGGGTGAGTTCCACCTCCAGCACCCCCTCCGCCTGGACCCACCGGCCGAGCGTGATCGGCTCGGTCACCTTGGGCCCGTCCTCCGGCCGCAGATCGGGGATCGGCGCCTGATGGAGCGGATAGCTCGGCCGTACGATCTCGTTCGCGTCGGGCCGCTGCTCGGGTGCGAAGACCATCGGGTAGTTGTTGCACGGCAGTGGAAGCGGAAGCGTATACAGCACCATGTCCCGGTCCGCCGGGGCGAGTTCGCTGCTCAGCTCGCGTACGACGGTGTACGGGAGCTGCTCGCCGAACGCCGGCAGATCGCTCTTGGGGCTGACGATCGCAGACCCCCAGGACCGTTCGACACTGCCCGAGGGCCCCTCCCGGTTGATCATTCCGATCACCACGAAGTCGCCGTCGGCGTCGACGATTTCACTGGGCGGATACGACGGTCCCTGGGTGGTGGGGCTGAGCCGGTAGCTCTGCGAACGGCTCATCGCGAACCACTCCCTTCTGCTGTGTTGTCCCGGAAGCCGAGCGCCGCGAGTGCGGCCGCGAGTCCCACGGAACCCGCACCGGTGGCCACCACGGCACCCCAGCCGCCGCCGGTCCACACCGGGCCGAGCGCGGCGCTGGCGGCGCTGCCCGCGAGCAGACAGACGAGCATGTACATGGACGAGGCGGCGCCGCGTCGCTGTTCCTGGGGCACGGACCGAGCCAGCAGCACCAGCACGGCCGGCTGGCACGAGAAGACGCCCAGGAAGAGCAGCAGCATCCCGACGACCAGCAGCGCGGTGCCCGACGCCGCCCCGAGCGCGGCGACACCGGCCAGCACGAGGCCGAGGCCCAGCAGCACCACCTGGCGCGGCGCGATCCGGCTGCTCAGCCGTCCGGCCAGCGGTGCGCCCAGCACACCGGTCAGACCGATCAGACTCACCGTGCCGATCGCACCGGCGCTGTAGTGGAAGGGGTCGCCCTGCAGCCGGTACGTCAGAAACGTGACGAGCCCGAGATAGCCGAAGAACAGCAGCGCCCCGACCCCGAACAGCCGCATCACGGGCCCCTGTCCGAACATCCGCAGCGCCGCCAGATACGCCTGCCCCACCGGCTTGCGGGCCCGTTGGTCACTCGCGCGCGGTGTCGGCAGCAGGCGCAGCAGCACCGCGGTCAGCACATTGAGCGCCGCGAGCAGCAGCACCGCCTTGTGCCAGTCGGCCCACCCTGCGACGACGCCGGTGAAGGAGCGCCCGAGGGTGATGCCGGCGACCGTGGCCCCGATGATCAGTCCGAAGAAGACACCGACCAGGCCGTCGGGAGCGATCCTTGGCATCAGCGCGATCATCGCGGCCGGTACCGCGGCGGCCGCGATCCCGGCCACGGCGAGCAGCAGCGCGAACACGCTGAAGTCGGGCACCACCGCCGCAAGGGAGATCAGCGCGGCGACTGTCAGCGCTCCGCTGCCGCCCAGCACCTTGCTGCTGAACCGGTCGGAGAGCGGCCCGAAGAGAAAGAACGACAGGGCGTACGCGAAGCTCGCCACGGTGAAGACGAACCGGGCGTCCTCCGGGCCGACCTTCAGTGATGCGGCGATCTCGGGGAAGACCGGCTGCGTCATATAGATGGTGGAGACCGCGCAGCAGGTCGCGGCCGCGGCGACGACGGCCGCGCGCCAGGCCGCCGCCCTGGAACGCTCGGCAGCGGAGGGGGATGTCTGGGCCGTGGTGACCATCTCGGCTTCCTCCACCTACAGCGCCACCGAGGCGCCGCCGTCGACGGTGATCGAGGCACCGTTGACCTGCGCGGCGCCGGGCGACACGAGATAAGCCACCGCCTCGGCGACATCCGCGGGCGTCGGCAGCGATCCGTACGGCGTCTTGCCGAGGAAGTCCTCGCCCACCTGCTCGGGGCTGATGCCGAAGCGCCGGCCGAGGTCCGCGAGGGTCTGCGTCCACAGATCGGTGTCGGTCGCTCCCGGGTCCACGGTGTTGACCCGCAGTCCGCTCCTGCCCAGGTCGCGGGAGATCGCCTTGGCGAAGCCGCCGAGCCCTGCGTTGGTGACTCCGTTGATCACAAAGAGCGGATCGGGCTCGCGGCGGAACGAGCCGTTGATGAAGACGATCCGGCCCGCTCCGCGCTCCACCATGGCCCGGGCGACGGCCCTGGTGAGCCGTATCGCGCCGAACAGCTTGCTGTTGACCGTGGTGTTCCACTGCTCGTCGGTGGACTCGAGCAGGGGAGCCACCGGGCCGTCGCCCGCGGCGTTCACCAGCACGTCGATCCGGCCGAAGCGCCCCACCACCCAGGCGATGCCCTCTTCGACCGACGCGGTCTCGTTGATGTCGAGGACCACGGCGGTGAGCTCGTGCGTTCCGTCGCCACTCTCGCCGAGCCGCTCGGCGATGCGCTTGCGGGCCGCTTCCAGCCGGGCCGCGTCACGGCCGAGCAGCACCACGCGCGCCCCGTCCGCGGCCAGCCGCTCCACGATCGCGCCGCCGATTCCGCCGGTGGCGCCGCTGACGACGGCCACATCGCGGTCCGTCTCCTTCAGCTCAGTCATCGTTGCGGCCTCTCAGTTCTCGACGCGGGCGTAGATCCGGGTGTAGAGACCCCGGTCGGTGATGTACGTGTCCCCGGCCTGCTTGACGATGTCCTGGTACCGGGGAGAGGTGAACACCGCCTGATAGACGTCGGGTTCGACGGAGAATCCGGATACGAACAGCACTCCGGGCTCGGTGCTCAGCAGGGAGTGGTAGGCGAGGAAGACCTCGACCTCGTCGTGTGTGCGTACGACGTCGAAGATCGTGCGGTCCCGCCACTCCCGGTAGGCGTCGTGCACCGGCGGCTTGACCTCGACATGCCTCAGCTGGATGTACGGAGTCGCCGGCAGCGGCTCGTCGGTGTCCTTCGGCGCCTCGACGAACTCGACGACCTGGCGGCGGAAGTCGCCGGCCAGAGCGGGCGCGATGGTGGCCGCCAGCTCCCGCTGGGCCGCATCGCGCTCGGCGATCTCCGCGAGGCCACTGACCGACCGGGAGCAGCTGTTTCGATGTCACCGAGGTCAGCGGCCGAAGCCGGGTGCCGGCGCCGCCCGCCAGGATGATTCCACGCATCAGCGATTCACCTTTTCTTCAGTGCTGTCCACCAGTCGCGGTTTTCCCGGTACCAGTCGATGGTGTCGGCGAGTCCGGATGAGAAGTCGTGCCGGGGCTCATAGCCGATTTCCGCGCGCGCCTTCGACCAGTCCACGGAGTAGCGGCGGTCGTGTCCTTTGCGGTCCTCGACGTACTCGATCATTTCCCGGCTGTGACCCAGGGCATCGAGGAGCAGATCGGCCAGCTCAATGTTGGCCAACTCCTGTCCACCGCCGATGTTGTAGATCTCACCCGGCTGCCCCTTCTCCACAACCAGCTGGATACCGCGGCAGTGGTCGTCGACATGCAGCCAGTCGCGCACGTTCGTTCCGTCGCCGTAGAGCGGTACCTTCTTCCCTTCGAGGAGATTGGTCACGAACAACGGGATGACCTTCTCGGGGAATTGGTAAGCGCCGTAGTTGTTGGAGCAGCGCGTGATCCGTACGTCCATTCCGTACGTACGGTGGTACGCGAGGGCCAGGAGGTCCGAGGACGCCTTGCTGGCCGCGTAGGGCGAGTTGGGGTTCACCGGGTCGGTCTCGGGCCATGAGCCCCGCTCCAGCGAGCCGTAGACCTCGTCGGTCGAGACATGCACAAAGGTGCCGACCTCATGCCGTCGGGCCGCGCTGAGCAGCACCTCTGTGCCGAGCACGTTCGTACGGACGAAGACCGACGCTTCGGCGATGGACCGGTCGACGTGCGATTCGGCGGCGAAGTGCACCACGACGTCCTGGCCGGCCATGACGGCGCCGACCACTTCCGGATCGCTGATGTCGCCGTGCACGAACGTCAGGCGCGGATCGGCCAGATGTGGCGCGATATTGCTCTTGTCTCCGGCGTAGGTCAGGTTGTCGAGCACGGTGAGCCGTTCCACCGCGCGGCCGAGCAGATCGTTGCCGAGGAGGCTGCGCACATAGTGCGAACCAATGAAACCTGCCCCGCCGGTAACCAGAATGCGCATGGAATTCACCTGTCCAGCATTCGAGGACGATTGCCGACGACCCTGCCAGCGCCACCATCCGCCCGACAAGGCGCTTCTGGGCTGCCCGTGAGGCATGCACCAGATGGCTACACCCAAGGGACTGATAATTGGCGGGCGTTGACCGAAGGAAAATTGATTCCTTATGTTCGAGCAATGCGAATTCTGGCGACCAGTGCTCCCAACCAGGGGCATCTCTATCCAATGATTTCGACGCTGTGGGCATTGCGGAACGCCGGTCACGAGGTACTGGCCGCGCTGCCCGACAGGTTCGCGCGGCTCACCGCCGAGGCGGGAATCTCGTCCGTGGCGGTCGCCGAGGACTTCCGGCTCGGCGACCTCGGTACCCGAAGGGCCCAGCAGGGCTCGTCGATCGAGGAGCTGACCGACCACATCGTCGACTACTACGTGCCGGCCACCGAGCGCACCGTGGACCGGACCGTGGCGCTGGCGAAGTCCTGGCGGCCCGATCTGATCGTGTGCACCGACTGGGAGTACGCGGCCCCCCTGGCGGCCGACCTGATCGGCGTGCCGACGGTCCTGCACGGCTGGGGACTGCTGGCGGACACCGCGGTCGACGAGCCGATCGCCGAGGCGCTGCGGCCGGTCCGGCGCAAGTGGGGTCTCGGCGAGGAGGCGCACACCCACTGGAAGATCATCGACAACTGCCCGCCGGAACTGCAGTGGCGGATCGCGCCGGCCAACGCCGTCCCCAGCCGGTACGTCCCCTTCAACGGGGCCGGCCTGATGCCGGACTGGCTGTTCGAGGAGCCCGAGGCGCCGCGGGTGCTGGTCACCCTCGGCAACGCGCCGATCGGCGGTGACCACGCGAATGTGCTCCAGCGCACGGTCCAGGCGCTGACCGCCTTCGACGTCGATGTGATCATCGCGGTCGGCGACCACATCAAGCTGGACCAGCTGGGCGACCGCCCGGCACGCACCCGGCGGATCCACACTCTGCCGCTCTCGCAGGTGCTGCCGTCCTGCACCGCCGTCATCCACCACGGCGGCGCGGGCAGCGCGATGGCCGCGACCGTCGCCGGCATTCCTCAGCTCGGACTGCCGCAGATGTGCGTCCAGTACCAGCACGCGGACCGGATCGCGGCGGTCGGCGCCGCGCACGTACTGCACCCGGAGGAGGCCTCGGTCGAGGCCATCAGGGAGTCCGTGCACGGCGTGCTCGAGGACCCCGGCCTGCGGGAGGTCGCGGGGCGGCTGCGGCACGAGAACGCCGCGCGCACCGGTCTCGACGAGACGGTCCGCCTGCTCGGGACGGCCTTCGACACCGAGGGCCGCTGACCGCGATCGGCCCTGCTTTCTCTCCCCCTCCCGACGAAGACAAGGGGTCCAGTGTGACCAGCGCACCCGTACAGAGCCCGGCGCCTGGCTCGGACAGCCGCGAAGAAGCCAAGGCCCAACTCCTCGACGTCGTACGCAAGTTCCACCAGTCAGAAGAGTCGGACCGGCCGTTCGTGCCCGGTGTCACTCCGCTGTACTCCTCCGGGCCGGTCTTCGACGACGAGGACCGTGTCGCGCTCGTCGAGGCCGCGCTCGAGATGCGGATCGTCGCGGCCAGGTCCGCGCAGGAATTCGAGAGCCGCTTCTCCAAGACCATCGGCGTACGCAAGTCGCACCTGGTGAACTCCGGTTCGTCCGCCAATCTGCTGGCGATCAGCGCACTGACGTCACCGCAGCTCGCCGACCGGCGGCTGGTTCCGGGCGACGAGGTGATCACGGTCGCCGCGGGCTTCCCGACCACCGTCAACCCGGTGCTGCAGAACGGTCTGGTGCCGGTGTTCGTGGACACCGAACTCGGTACCTACAACGCGAGCGTGGACACGATCGCCGCGGCGATCGGCCCGAAGACCAAGGCGATCTCCCTCGCCCACACGCTGGGAAATCCTTACGCGGCCCGCGAGATCGCCGAGCTGGCCCAGGAGCACGAGATGTGGCTCGTCGAGGACAACTGCGATGCGCTGGGCGCTCGTTACGACGGCCGGCTGACCGGCACGTTCGGCGATCTGTCGACGCTCAGCTGCTATCCCGCGCACCACATCACCATGGGCGAGGGCGGGGTGGTCTCCACGAGCGACCTGCATCTGGCGCGCATCGTCGAGTCACTGCGCGACTGGGGCCGGGACTGCTGGTGCGCGCCCGGCGAGGACAACAAATGCGCCAAGCGGTTCCGCTGGCAGCTCGGCACCCTGCCCGAGGGCTATGACCACAAGTACATCTACTCGCACGTGGGTTACAACCTCAAGGCGACCGACAGCCAGGCCGCGCTGGGCCTCACCCAGCTGGCCAAACTGCCCGTCTTCATCGAGGCCCGCCGGCGCAACTGGCAGCGGCTGCACGACGCGCTGGCGGATGTCCCCGGTCTGCTGCTGCCGAGCGCCACGCCGAACAGCGAGCCGAGCTGGTTCGGCTTTGTGCTCACCGTGCTGCCGGACGCACCCTTCACCCGCCGTGAGCTGGTGGCCTTCCTCGAGGCGAGGAGCATCGGCACGCGTCAGGTCTTCGCGGGCAATCTGACCCGGCACCCGGCGTACCAGGGCACCAACTACCGCGTGGCAGGCGATCTGACCAACAGCGACATCATCACGGAGCACAGCTTCTGGATCGGCGTGCACCCCGGCCTCACCGACGAGAAGATCGACTACATGGCTCAGTCCGTGACCGATTTCGTGCGCAGCAAGGGGCGTTGACCGTCCGTACTCCGGTCGGCACTTGCGATGAAGTGCGCTCCAACTCGTAGGTTGTCTGCGGCGCACTCATCCACTCCCCCCCAAGAGGTGGTCATGCGTTCCTCACTCCTCCCGAAGCTTCTCGTGGGCGGCCTGCTGATGTCCTCCGTGGCAGCCTGTGGAAGCGAAGACGATGCGGGTTCCGGCGGCGCGTCGCGGACACCGGGGTCCTCCGTGTCCTCCGGTCCTCCGACCGGGGCCGGCGGCACGGGCAACACCGGTGGCAGCGGCACCGGCGGCAAGGGCAAGCCTGCCGGGAAGGCGGCGAAGGCCGGGAAGGCGAAGTACACCGGCTTCTCGTCGCCGACCGGTCTGGCCTACGGCCGGGACGGCTCGGTGTTTGTGTCCAACTGGTCCGCCGGCACCGTCGAGCGGATCACCCGCGACGGAAAGCGCTCCGTCTACGCCGACGGGCTGGAAGCCCCTGCCGGTCTCGCCGTCGACCGGCAGGGCGCGCTCTACATCGCCGACTACAACGCTGATGTCGTCTACCGCGCCGCGGCCGCGGGAAGGAAGGAGAGGTTCGCCTCCGGCTTCCACACGCCGACCGGCATCAGCCTCGACTCCCGGCAGAACCTGCTGGTCACCAACCGGGCGACCAATGAGCTCATGAGCGTCTCCCCGGACGGGAAGAGCAGCAAGGTGGCCGACGGGCTGCGCACGCCGGTGGGTGTGGTCGAGACTGCCGACGGCACGATCTATGTGTCGAATTACGAGGGTGGTGTGCTGTCCCGCGTCAAGCGTGACGGGACGGTGGAAACCCACTCCAGCGACTTCGACGGGCTGGGCGTGGGAATCGTAGCCGACAAGGCAGGTTCCGTTTATGTCACCGATCGTGCCGTCGGCGAGATCAAGCGGGTGGATGCGGATGGCTCTGCCGCATCCATCATGACCGGTCTGAGCTCGCCAGTGGCCCTCGGCATTGACACCGAGGGCCACCTGGCGACAGCGACCTGGGGCGATTCAGCCTTCTATGCTATTCCCTCGTAGCGGGCCTTGTCAGTTCATTCCCCTGGATTTCACATAGCGCTCGTAGAGGCCTTCCCGGGGTGCCCTTGAAACAGCGAGTGTGCGATTGTTGCAGTCCATCTTTGCCAAAATATTGGCAACCAGGCGCTTGGCGCCGTGCTCGGATATCTGAAGCCTGCGGGCGATTTGCCTGTTGCTCAGCCCCTCGACCATGAGAACAAGCGCCTCCTGCTCCCGCGGGGTCAGCCTCAGCTGACCCCGCGGGGCGTCGTTGCGCCGGGTCGCGAGCAGCAGCAGATCCTGAGCGAGCTCGGGCGGGATGGGGACGTTACCCCTGGCAACAGCAGCCAGAGCCTTGTTGAGGGTGTCCTCATTGATCCCGTTGATCTTCACGAAACCGGCCCTGATGCCGGTCACCTTGGGCAGGTCGACGAGATCGTCGTCCTCTATGAGCAGCATGATGCGTACACCGCGCTCCTCGTTCCTGCGTAACTCCGCAGCCATCGCGTCGTCCACCTCACCCAGCAGGGCGATGAGTATGTCGCCCTCGTCGAGACCGTCAGTAAGCGCTTCGACGATCCCGGGCAAGGAGCGGATCTCGACTTCCGATGGCAGTTGAAGCATCCTCTCGACGCCGTAACGCAGCAGACCATTCCCGATCGCCACGACGACGCGTCGTACACAGATCTCTCTTTCCTTGATTTCCGAGACGCCCAACAAGACTACCCCCTGTTGCTTTGATGCGCGCCGGCGGTCATCCGACTCCGCGCACAAGTCAAGGATACCGACGAGATTCAGCCATCCCATGTGATATAGCTCACCATGGATAATTTGAAAGGGATACTAAAAAGGTTTACCACATGACCATCGGGCCGAATGCGCATACCCGAATGACTCGTCCGGTGATTCCGGTAATAAATCAGCAACACAACCGGAAAGAAAGCGAAAGAACCCCCGGCGCGAAAATTCCGGGGGTTAATTCAAAATGAATTGCCGCGGTACGGTCAGCGGTCAGTCGCGTTGCCGCAGAGCCGTGGGAGCGGACGGCAGCACCGGCCAGCCCCGCTCCTTCGCGAGGGCCACCAGCGCCGGGTCGACATCCACGACATGCGGGTTACCGACCTGTTCCAGCAGGCCCAGGTCGGACAGATGATCGCCGTATCCATAGCAATCCGCAGGTGAGAGGCGGTGGGCGGCGATCGCGTCGGCCACCGCGGCGGTCTTCGCCACGCCGATCATCGGCTGGCGCACCTCACCGGTGAGCAGCCCGTCCTCGCCGACCACGGGCTCGGTGCACAGAATGATTTCCGCCGCGATCTCCTCGGCGAGCGGCTCGAGAACGGCACGGAACGAACCGGAGACAAGGCAGATCAGATCCCCGGCCGCGCGATGCCCGTCCAGGGCGTCGAGCGTGGCTCCGACGAATGCAGTGGGCCCGTTCCGGTACCCGTCGTACCAATCGCGGCCCGCCGCGACCAGTTCCTGCTGCGATACGCCTTTGAAGAGCCGGTAGTAGGTGCGATTGATCTCGCTGCGGTCGACGTTGTCCGCGGCCAGCGACCTGATGTCCGCCATGACCCTGTCGTATCCGGAACCGGAATCTCCGTTCTGAGCCATCCAGTGGCGCAGAAAGGCGAACATGCTCTTGGCCGTGATCACGGTCTCGTCGGCATCGAAGAACGCCGAACGGCGCGCAGAAGTCATGGCGCTCCCCCATCCCCAGTCATCGTGTGCGGCCCCGACCGAGCCTGCCCAGTCACGTGGGCGCCGACAAGGACCGTTCGGGCTGCTCTTTCGAGCACCCCGAACGATCACGGCAAAGGCCCGGGCGTCGCGCACCCGGGCCTTGTGACCTGCGGAGCAGACCTGACGAATCAGACCTGGGGATCGTGCCTGTGGATCAGACCTGACGGATCAGGCCCAGGTGATCAGCCGCTTCGGGTTCTCCAGGATCGCGGCGACGTCGGCCAGCACCCTGGAGCCCAACTCGCCGTCGACCAGGCGGTGGTCGAAGGAGAGCGCGAGCGTGGTGACCTGGCGCGGCTTGACCTTGCCCTTGTGGACCCACGGCTGGAGCTTGATCGCACCTACCGCGAGGATCGCGGACTCGCCGGGGTTCAGGATCGGCGTACCGGTGTCGACGCCGAAGACGCCGACGTTGGTGATGGTCACCGTGCCGCCCTGCATCGCCGCCGGCGTCGTCTTGCCCTCGCGGGCCGTGGAGACCAACTCGCCCAGCGCGGCAGCAAGTTCGGGCAGCGTCTTGGCGTGCGCGTCCTTGATGTTCGGGACGATCAGACCGCGCGGTGTGGCGGCCGCGATGCCCAGGTTGACGTACTCCTTGAGCACGATCTCCTGGTTGGCCTCGTCCCAGGCGGCGTTGACCTGCGGATTGCGTTTGATGGCGACCAGCAGCGCCTTGGCGATCAGCAGCAGCGGATTGACCCGCAGCCCCGCCATGTCCTTGTCGGCCTTGAGCTCCTCGACGAGCTTCATCGTCCGCGTCACGTCGAGCGTGATGAACTCCGTGACATGCGGCGCGGTGAAGGCGCTGCCGACCATCGCCTGAGCGATGGCCTTCCGTACGCCCTTGATCGGGATACGGGTCTCCCGGGCACCGGCCTCGACAGGCACGACCGCCACCGGCTGGACCGGCTCGGGTTGTGCCTGTACGGGCGCGGGCGCCGGAGCGGCGGCCGGAGCGGCCGCCGCGTGGACGTCCTCCCGGGTGATGATGCCGTCGGGACCGGTCGGAGTGACCGTCGTCAGGTCGATGCCCAGGTCCTTGGCGAGCTTGCGGACCGGCGGCTTGGCGAGCGGGCGGGCCGCGGTGGCCGTGCCGCCGTGGCCGTTCAGCTCGCCCTGCACCGCAGCGGCCGCGGCCGGCTGCGGGTAGTACGTGCTCGCAGCCTCGGCGGCCGGCTGTGCCGGAACGGCCTGCCCGGCGGCCGGCTTGCGCGGCCGGCGCTTGGTGGACGTCTCGGCGACGCCGTAGCCGACGAGGACCGGCTGGCGGCCCTTGGGCTCGGCCTCCTCCTCGGCGGCGGGCGCTACAGGCGTCTCCACCACGGCCTCGGCAGGTGCGTCACCGCTGCCCGGCGCCACATCGATGGTGATGATCGAGGTGCCGACGTCGACGGTCGTGCCCTCCTCGAAGCGCAGCTCGTGCACTACGCCGTCGTACGGGATCGGCAGCTCGACGGCCGCCTTCGCCGTCTCGACCTCGCACACGACCTGGCCGTCCGTCACCGTGTCACCGGGCTGGACGTACCACTTGAGGATCTCGGCCTCGGTGAGTCCCTCGCCCACGTCGGGCATCTTGAACTCACGGAAGCGAAGTGAAGTGTCTTGAGTCATGGTCACGGCACTCCTCAGTACGCGAGCGAGCGGTCGACGGCGTCCAGCACCCGGTCAAGTCCCGGGAGGTACTCCTCCTCGAGGCGCGCCGGTGGATACGGGGCGTGGTAGCCGCCGACCCTCAGCACCGGGGCCTCCAGGTGGTAGAAGCACCGCTCGGTGATACGAGCGGCGATCTCCGCACCGGAGCCGTAGAAGACCGGGGCCTCGTGCACCACGACGAGCCGGCCCGTCTTCTCCACCGACGTCTGGACGGTGTCGAAGTCGATCGGGGACATCGAGCGCAGGTCGAGGACCTCCACCGACTTGCCCTCCTCGGCAGCCGCGGCGGCCGCCTCGGCACAGACCTTCACCATCGGCCCGTACGCGGCAAGCGTGATGTCCGATCCGGTCCGGATGACGCGGGCCTTGTGCAGGGGACCGGGGATCGCGTCGACATCGACCTCGCCCTTGTCCCAGTAGCGCCGCTTCGGCTCGAAGAAGATGACCGGGTCGTCGCTCTGGATCGCCTGCTGGAGCATCCAGTACGCGTCGGAGGAGTTGGACGGCGAGATCACCTTGAGGCCCGCGACATGCGCGAAGAGCGCCTCGGGGGACTCGCTGTGGTGCTCGACCGCGCCGATGCCGCCGCCGTACGGAATACGGATGACGATCGGCAGTTTGATCTTGCCGAGCGAGCGCGCGTGCATCTTCGCCAGCTGCGTGACGATCTGGTCGTACGCGGGGAAGACGAAGCCGTCGAACTGGATCTCCACGACGGGCCGGTAGCCACGCAGGGCCAGACCGATCGCCGTGCCGACGATGCCGGACTCGGCGAGCGGGGTGTCGAGGACCCGGTCCTCGCCGAAGTCCTTCTGCAGTCCGTCGGTGACCCGGAAGACGCCGCCGAGCTTGCCGACGTCCTCACCCATGATCAGGACCTTGGGGTCGGTCTCCAGGGCCTTGCGCAGCGACTCGTTGAGCGCCTTCGCGAGCGGGAGCTTCTGTACGGCCATGATTAGTTGCCCTCCTCGGCGAAGGACGCCTGGTACGCGATGAACTGGGCGCGCTCCTCGTCGACGAGCGCGTGCCCGTCGGCGTAGACGTTCTCGAAGATCGCCAAGTGGTCGGGGTCGGGCATGGCCCGCACCGCCTCACGCACCCGCTTGCCGAGGGTCTCGCTCTCCTCGTCCAGGGACGTGAAGAACGCCTCGTCGGCATGGCCGGCGTTCTCCAGATACGTACGCAGCCGCAGGATCGGGTCCTTGGCCTCCCAGGCCTGACGCTCCTCGTCCGCCCGGTACTTCGTCGGGTCGTCCGAGGTGGTGTGCGCGCCCATCCGGTAGGTGAACGCCTCGACCAGGGTCGGGCCCTCGCCCCGGCGGGCCCGCTCCAGCGCGGAGCGGGTCACGGCCAGGCAGGCGAGTACGTCATTGCCGTCGACACGGACGCCGGGGAAGCCGTAGCCCTGCGCGCGCTGGTAGAGCGGCACACGGGTCTGCTTCTCCGTCGGCTCGGAGATCGCCCACTGGTTGTTCTGGCAGAAGAACACGACCGGGGCGTTGTAGACCGCCGAGAAGGTGAACGATTCGGCGACATCGCCCTGGCTGGACGCGCCGTCGCCGAAGTAGGCGATGACGGCGGAGTCCGCGCCGTCCTTGGCCACGCCCATCGCGTAGCCGGTGGCGTGCAGCGTCTGCGAGCCGATCACGATCGTATACAGGTGGAAGTTGTTGGTGTTCGGATCCCAGCCGCCGTGGTTCACCCCGCGGAACATGCCGAGCAGATTGGTCGGGTCGACCCCGCGGCACCAGGCGACGCCGTGCTCGCGGTAGGTCGGGAAGACATAGTCGTCGTCGCGCAGCGCCCGGCCGGAGCCGATCTGTGCGGCCTCCTGGCCCAGCAGCGACGCCCACAGTCCGAGCTCGCCCTGGCGCTGAAGAGCGGTGGCCTCGGCGTCGAAGCGACGGGTCAGGACCATGTCCCGGTACAGCCCGCGCAGCTCGTCCGGGGTCAGGTCGATCTCGTACTCGGGGTGCTCGACGCGCTCACCCTCGGGCGTCAGCAGCTGTACGAGCTGAGGCTCGGAACTCTGCGGCTTTTTCGCGGCGCTGACGCGCTTGGTGCTGCGTCGCGGTTTGCGCGCGGCAGTGCTCTCCACGGTCACGTGCGTGCTCCTCCGTCGGTCCGGCCCCCGGGGTCCGCCGGGAGCCAGTGCGGCTCGCCTGGTATCCGTACCCGTGCACGGGGTGGGTGCCGCTCGGCCGGGATCAGGCGTGACAGGTGCCCCGGCGAGCGCCCTGCCAAAGGCACGTTACCCAGTGTGTCGCATTACTGCGAAACCCCATTTGACCTGCGATTTTGCTTGGATTTCCAAGTAAATCGAGAAATGCGGGAACAACCACTGGTCACAGCCTTGCAGGCCGCCGGAACACCGGCACGTTATCCCGCAGACCCCGGGCACGGGAAGAGTAGATGGATGAGTCCTCTTTCGCTCGCGAAGCTGGAAAAATCACCCTATTTGCGCTCGATAGCTACGAAGTCGTCGAGGGCGGCTGCAGCTCGAACTGCAGTTCGCGATCGTACGTAGGCGGGATTATCCCGAAGAGCCGTCACTCGGCCACGCTGCGTGATCTACCATCTGGCGGGTGCCGCGCTCATCTGCAACTGCCCCACCCGTCGGTGCACTTCTGCGTCGCTACCGGGACACGGGCGAACCGCTCTCCTGCGAGCCCGTCACCCAGGGCCTGCTCAACCGCGGCTACCGGCTCGCCACCACCCGTGGCTCCTACTTCCTCAAGCACCACCTCGACGGCGACCGCGAGTCCATCGCCCGCCAGCACCGCGCCACCCAGCGGCTCGAGGCCCTCGGCGTACCGGTCGCACCGCCCGTCGAGGACGCGTACGGCGACACGGTCGCGGTGATCGGCGGACGGTGTTACGCCCTGCACCCCTGGATCGACGGACGACACCGCGACGGGACGCAGCTGACGGCCGTCCAGTCGACGCGGCTCGGCTCGCTCCTCGGGCTCGTCCACACCTGTCTGGAACAGGTCATGGCGGTGGACGCCACAGAGCGGCGGGAGTACGAGAGCGCCGATCCCGAGGAGACCTTCACGCTGATCGACGAGCTGTTGGCGCTGGCGCGCGCGGCCCGGCCCCGGGACGCGTTCGACACGCTCGCCGAGCGGCGGCTCCTCGAGCGGCGGGCGCTGCTGGAGCTCCATGCCGACCGCAGGCCGCCGCCGGCGTCCGCCGGGGGCTGGGTGCACGGCGACTTCCACCCGCTGAATCTGCTCTACCGGGGCGGCGAGCCGGCCGCGATCGTCGACTGGGACCGGCTGGGGGTGCAGCCGCGCGCCGAGGAGGCGGTACGGGCCGCAGCCATCTTCTTCGTCCAACCGGCGGGGGAGCTGGAACTGACGAAGGTACGGGCGTATGCACGGGCCTACCGGCGAGCGGCCGGGGCGGACGCGGCGGAGCTCGCGGCCGCGGTGCACCGGGTGTGGTGGGAACGGCTCAACGACTTCTGGATACTGCGCTGGCGCTACCAGCTGCACGACCGAAGGGCCGACCCGCAGTTTCCTGCGGCGTCGGCCCTGGCGGTGTGGTGGACGAGAGAGTACGAGGCGGTGTGCGAAGCCTTCGCGGGATGAGCGGCGTGAACGGCGTGAACGAGGTCGCGGACGTGAACGACGTCGACGGGGCGAGCAGGTTCAACGGGGCGTACCGCGTGGCGCCTTGGGCCGTGTCAGCCGCCGATGCCGCCCGGGGCGCCTGCCTGGCCGCCCGGCGTCCCACCCGGATCGCCGCCGCTGCCCGTTGTGCTGCCGGGCGAGCTCGGCTCGTCCGTCGGCTCGGTCGGCTCATCGGTCGGCTCGCCGGTCGGCTCGGTCGGATCGGCCGTCGTCGGATCGTCGGTCGGCGTCCCCGGATCGGTCGGCGTGAACGAATCGCTGTAGGAGGGCTGCCAGCTCGGCTCCTGATTGCCGCCCGTGGAGGTGTCCGGCTCCTCGCTCTGCTCGGTCTGCTCATCGGACGGGGTCGGCGAGTCCTGCGACTCGGACGGGGTCGGGGTGACCGTCGTGCCGGGCTTCTGGTCGCCGGTGCTGTGGTTCGCCTTGTCCACCGCGAAGGCAATGCCCCCCGCGATCGCCAGCACCGCGAGCACGGCGAACAGCCACGCCTTTGCGCGGCCGCCGCGCTTGCCGCCGCGACCGTCCCGGCGACCGCCGTCGTATCCGCCGTCGTTCGGGTTCATCGGCGGCAGGATCGGGCTCTGCGACGTCTCGCCGTGCACGGGATGGCCGATCACCGTCGGCCCCGTCATCCCCATCGCCGGGGTGATGGCGCCGTCGTGCATATCGACCGGACCGGTGTTCCAGCTGCCCGTGTGGCTGCCCTGCTGCTCCAGCATCTGCAGTCCGTACTGGACCATGCCGCGCATCTCTTCCGCGCTCTGGAACCGGTCGTCCGGGTCCTTCGCGAGCGAGCGCATGACCAGTCCGTCGAGCTCCGGCGGCACCACGTCCGAGACCTCGGACGGCGGCAACGGGATGTCCTGGACGTGCTGGTAGACCACCGAGAGCGGGGTCTCGCCGGTGAACGGGGGTCGCAGCGCGAGCAGTTCGTAGAGCAGACAGCCCGTGGCGTACAGATCGGAGCGGTGGTCGACAGCCTTGCCCAGCGCCTGCTCGGGGGAGAGGTACTGCGGCGTACCCATGACCATGCCGGTCTGGGTCATCGTCGACTGAGCGCCGTGCAGGGCTCGCGCGATACCGAAGTCCATCACCTTCACCGCACCGGAGTTGGTGATGATGACGTTGGCCGGCTTGATGTCGCGGTGCACGATGCCGTGCTGGTGCGAGTACGCGAGCGCCTCGAGTACTCCGGAGACTATGATCAGCGCCTGCTCGGGCGGCGGAGCCTCGGCGTTGAGGAGCAGATCGCGGATGGTGCGCCCCTCGACCAGCTCCATCACGATGTACGGGACGGTCTGACCGCCCACCGCGTCCTCGCCGGAGTCGTACACGGCAACCACCGCATGGTGGTTGAGGCCGGCGACCGACTGCGCCTCGCGCGTGAAGCGGGCCTTGGAAACCGGGTCCTCGGCGAGGTCGGAGCGGAGCAGCTTGACCGCGACAGTGCGACCCAGCCTCACGTCCTCCGCCGCGAAAACCTCGGCCATACCGCCGCGTCCGAGACGGTGCGTCAGGCGGTAGCGGCCGTCGCCGACCACTCCGCCGATGCCCCAGGAGTCCGCCGCATCCGGCACTCCGCCGCCGCCTGCTTCGGGTTCGGGTGCCATCAGTCCTCGCCGTCGTATCTGTCCGCGTGCGTACTCTGCGTGCGGGGGTTCGCTGTGGTCCTCGGGGTGCTGTGCGACGTCACGCTACAGCCTTTGCGCGACGGGCCTGATTCGAGATGGACCGGCCATCAAACCTGCTGCCCCTGCGGGCAGGCAAATTCCATGCTCTTCCTGTAACGCTTCCGAGACGCTTCTTGTGCGTACGGTCACGGAACGGGCACCTGGCTTGACGTGCCGGGCCCCTCGGGCAGACTTGCCCCGTAATACGGATCACGGAAAACCGATCCGGGACATGGATCACGCGGCATAAATCACACAGCACAGCGCAGAGATCAGCGAGCGACGCGAACCATCGCGTGCCACCGCGCCTTCGCGCCGAGGGGGATGCACAGTCATGAGCCAGGACGGCGCACAGGGCCGCTACGCGGGTGGTTCCGTAGCGAACGGCCGGTATCAGCTACGCGACCTGCTCGGCGAAGGCGGCATGGCCTCCGTTTATCTGGCGTACGACTCCGCGCTGGACCGCCAGGTCGCCATCAAGACGCTGCACACGGAGCTGGGTCGCGAGCAGTCCTTCCGCGAACGCTTCCGGCGCGAGGCGCAGGCCGTCGCCAAGCTGTCGCACACCAATATCGTGTCGGTCTTCGACACCGGCGAGGACGAGCTCGACGGCGCGCTGATGCCGTACATCGTCATGGAGTACGTCGAGGGCCAGCCGCTGGGATCCGTACTGCAGGCGGACATCCAGCAGTACGGCGCGATGCCGGCGGACAAGGCGCTGAAGGTGACGGCCGATGTGCTGGCCGCGCTGGAGACCAGCCATGAAATGGGCCTGGTCCACCGCGACATCAAGCCCGGCAACGTGATGATGACCAAGCGCGGCATCGTCAAGGTGATGGACTTCGGCATCGCGCGCGCCATGCAGTCGGGCGTCACCTCGATGACGCAGACCGGGATGGTGGTCGGAACGCCGCAGTATCTGTCGCCGGAGCAGGCGCTGGGACGCGGCGTCGACGCGCGGTCCGACCTGTACTCGGTCGGCATCATGCTGTTCCAGCTGCTGACCGGGCGAATCCCGTTCGACGCGGACTCACCGCTGGCGATCGCGTACGCGCATGTACAGGAAGAGCCGGTCGCCCCGTCGACGATCAACCGCTCCGTCACTCCGGCGATGGACGCGCTGGTCGCACGGGCGCTGAAGAAGAACCCGAACGAGCGTTTCCCGAGCGCCGCGGCGATGCGCGACGAGTGCGCGCGGGTGGCGAGTGCCGGGCAGACGGGCGCACCGGTGATCATCGGTGGCGCGCCGGCGAGCAGTGGCGCGGGCGTCGGCTCCGCGGTCTTCCCGCCGCTGGACCAGTCGACTCCGGCGCCGCAGAGCGTGCAGACGCCGTACCAGCCGGGTCCGTACGGGCCGCCGACTCCTACGCCGACGTCGGCTCCCACGCCTCAGTACGGGTACCCGCAGACGCCCGCCCCGGCACCGGGGTATCAGACGCCCCCTCCGGCGTCGGCGTACCAGGCGCCTGCCCCGATGTCCTCGACGCCGCCTCCGTACACCATGTCGCCGCAGCCGACGACGGCTTCGGGCGGCGGTGGTGGCAAGCGGAACATGCCGGTCATCGTGGGCGCCATCGTGGTGGCACTGCTGGCGATCGGCGGTCTGATCACGGCGCTCGCGCTGAACAAGGACGACCCGGGTGGCGGCGACAACGCGGGCGACGACCCGAGCGCGAGCCAGTCGGCGGAGGCCGGGGCCCTGGCCCCGGACCGTACGCGGACCATCGAGGCGACGGAGTGCTCGGACGCCACGGAAGACGGCAATGACCCGGCGAAGGTCCAGGCTCCCAATCTCCTCTACAAGGACCTCCTCTCGGTCAAGGACTGCCTGCGGGCAGCCGGCTGGACCTGGAAGGTGACCGAGGAGAACAACCCTCAGTACGCCAAGGACGCCGTCATCCTGCAGTACCCGAGCTCCGGCGAGGCTGTCGTACCGAAGAGCCAGGAGTTCGAGATCACGATCTCCACGGGCAAGGCCGGCTAGCCCGACCCGCACCGCTTTCGGGAACGGCCCGTTTCCGGGGAACGGCCCGGCACGCGCTCCGCGTGCCGGGCCGTTCCCCGTTCTCCCGCCCCGAGATGCCGGAAGTGTCATGCCATGTGACGCTGAGTCCGATATCTCGGCGACTCGGCACGGGAGGGGGGTCACCCGGTGACTCCAAGGCTCCGCACACAGTGCGCGATCACGGTCGCGTCACTCCTGCTGCTGGCCACGCCCCACGCGTACGCCGACGAGGAGTCCGAGACCTCCGACCGCACTCCGACGGCCAGGCCCAACGTCTCGGCGTCCCTTGCGGGGCGGCATGCCGGGGAAGGGCGTCCGCGGCCCGGGCGGTCTCCCAGGAGCACGAGCCCGAGTGAGTCAGAGAGCCCGGACCGGCCGGTCCGCCCCGACCATCCCGACCATCCCGACCATCCCGACCGCCAGGACCACCCCGACCGGCCGCACCGTACGCCGTCCGACGCAGCGTCCGCGTCTCATTCCGCTCCGTCCGACACGCGACTGTCCGCGTCCGAGCCCCCTCCCACGGAGGATGAGGAACTCCAGACGGAGGAGCAGGAGGATCCCCAGGACTCCCCGATCCCCACTCCGACCCCTTCCGTCCCCGCCGCCGCACATCAGCAGGCCCCTCAGGCCGTCCCCGAGGTCGTCGGGCACCAGATCTCGCCGCTGTCACTGGGGGCCGGGATGACGCTCATGGGGCTCGGAATCGGCTTCCTGGGCGTGCGACTGAGGCGCCGTTGATCATCATGTCCCCCTCAAGACGGACGCACAGACTCCGTCTCTCGATGGTTGCCGAGTCCGCCATACTCGGTATACATACTGAGTATGTCGATCCGCCACGGGCTTCTCGCCCTTCTGGAGCCCGGTCCTCGCTACGGCTCCCAGCTCCGTACGGAGTTCGAGTCGCGCACCGGTGCCACCTGGCCGCTCAACGTCGGGCAGGTCTATACGACCCTCAACCGCCTGGAGCGCGACGGCATGGTCGCGCAGGACGGCGAGGACGACGCCGGCCATGCGCTGTACGTCATCACCGATGCAGGGCGCGCCGAGCTGAAGAGCTGGTTCGAGACGCCCGTGGACCGCAGCAGTCCGCCCCGTGACGAGCTGGCCATCAAGCTCGCGATGGCGGTCGGTGCGCCCGGCGTGGACATCCGTGCCGTCATCCAGTCCCAGCGCCACCACACCGTGAAGGCGATGCAGGACTACACCCGGCTCAAGGCGCAGGCCCTCGCCGCCATCGAGAGCGGGGGCTCGCAGGAGCGTGACGACGTGGCCTGGCTGCTCGTCCTGGAGCAGCTGATCTTCCAGACCGAAGCCGAGGCGCGCTGGCTCGACCATTGCGAGGTGCGGTTGATCCGCCTCTCAGCGGCGGCCGAGCGGGCAGCCGGGCACGCGACGACCGCTTCCCTGATCTCGCCCCCGCCGCACCCCGAACCTCCGCCGCATTCCGCATCTCCGCCGCCCCCCGCGTCCTCGACGCAGTCCACGTCTCCGGCGCACGCGCCGCCCGCACCGCCGACGTAGCCCACCCGAGCTTCCCGCGGCTTCCCGCTCATCTCCGGGCCACCGGCCACCGGCCACCGGCCACCCAGTCTCCGTACATCCGCTCGTACGAACGCCATCCGTCCAAGGGGGGACCCTTCATGTCCGACCACCAGTCACAGCCGTCACAGCAACCAGTGCTGCAACTCCAGCAACTGACCCGCGTCCACGGCAGCGGCGCCACCGAGGTGCATGCCCTGCGCGGCATCAACCTCGATGTCTTTCCGGGCGAACTCGTCGCCGTCATGGGCCCGTCGGGCTCCGGCAAGTCCACGCTGCTCACCATCGCGGGCGGCCTCGACGCGCCCACCTCGGGACGGGTGATCGTGGAGAACACCGACATCACCACCGCCGACCGCAAGACGCTCGCCGCCCTGCGCCGCCGCAGCATCGGCTATGTCTTCCAGGACTACAACCTCATCCCGGCCCTCACCGCCGCCGAGAATGTCGCCCTGCCGCGCGAACTCGACGGGATCTCCGCACGCAGGGCCCGTACCGAGGCCGTCGCCGCCCTGGAGGAGATGGACCTCGGCCATCTCGCCGACCGCTTCCCGGACGAGATGTCGGGCGGTCAGCAGCAGCGGGTGGCCATCGCTCGCGCCCTGGTCGGCGAGCGGCGTCTCGTCCTCGCCGACGAGCCGACCGGCGCACTGGACTCCGAGACCGGCGAGTCCGTTCTCGCCCTGCTGCGCTCGCGCTGCGACGGTGGCGCGGCCGGCATTCTCGTGACCCACGAACCGCGCTTCGCGGCCTGGGCGGACCGCGTGGTCTTCCTGCGCGACGGCGCCGTAGTCGACCAGACCATCCGCAGCCAGGCCGACTCGCTGCTCTCCGGCCAGGCGGCAGAACTGTGATGACCTGGTATCACTCCTGGCGGGCCGCGATCCGTATCGCCCGCCGAGACGCCTGGCGCTCCAAGGGCCGGAGCTTCCTCGTCCTGGCGATGATCGCCCTTCCCATCCTCGGCGTGAGCGCCGCGGATCTGACCCTGCGCAGCGCCGAGCTCTCCACCGAGCAGAGCCTTGAGCGTTCGCTGGGGGCGGCCGACGCACGGCTGACAGATCCAGGCATGGGCGGTGTGCCCATCATGCAGACACCGGACGCCAACAGCTCCACGCCGGTGGGGAACTTCGACAACAAGCCGTGGCCCGACGGCAAGACCGATATCAACAAGGCACTGCCTGCCGGCGCCAAGTCCCTGACGGACTCGCAGGGTTCGGGCAAGCTCCGCACCACGCACGGTCTGCTGAACACCGAGATCCGCGAGTTGAAGTCCTCCGACCCGATGGCCAAGGGCATCATGGTCGTCGACCACGGCCGGCTCCCGCAGAAGGCCGACGAGGTCGCCGCGACCACGCACTTCCTGGAGTCCAGCGGTCTGAAGGTGGGCTCCACGCTCACAGCGCGCGGGCTCGACCGCGAGTACAAGATCGTCGGTGCATACGAACTCCCCGACGCGCTGGAAACCGACCAGGTCAACGCGCTGCCCGGCGCGCTGCTCACCCCGCTCGACAAGGCTCTCGAAAAGTCCGGACTGCCCGGCACCGAAGCGAGCACTACGCAGCTGGTGCGCATCTCCGGTGGTTTCACGTGGAACATGGTCAAGCAGGCCAACGCCAAGGGCGTGACGGTCAATTCACGCGCCGTCGCCCTCGACCCGCCGGCCAGGTCCGAGATCCCGATCTACGAGCAAGACGGCTGGGGCAACTACGAGGAGAGCACGGCCGCCAAGGCCGCGGCCCTCGCGGCCGTCGGCACCGTCGTCGGCCTCGCGATGCTGGAGATCTGTCTGCTGGCAGGGCCCGCCTTCGCGGTCGGCGCCCGGCGCTCGCGCCGCCAGCTCGGTCTGGTCGGCGCCAACGGCGGTGACCGGCGCCATATCCGTGCCATCGTCCTCGCCGGCGGTCTGGTGATCGGTTTCGCCGCGGCCGTCGTCGGCACCATCCTCGGTCTGCTCCTCACCTTCGCGCTGCAGCCGCTGCTCGAGGACTACCTGGGCAAGCGCTTCGGCAGCTTCGACGTACGGCCGCTGGAGCTGCTCGGCATCGGGCTGCTCGCCGTGTTCACGGGCCTGATGGCCGCGATCGTCCCGGCCGTCACCTCCTCCCGGCAGAGCGTGCTCGCCTCGCTCACCGGCCGTCGCGGTGTACGCAAGAGCAGCCGGGTGCTCCCGGTGATCGGGCTGATCGCGGTCGGTCTGGGCGCTGCGATCGCGCTCTACGGGTCGACGATGACCGACGAGTCCATCGTCGTCGCGGGCGGCAGCGCCATCGCCGAGCTGGGCGTGGTCGCGCTGACCCCCGCCCTGGTGGGCCTGTTCGGCCGGACCGGACGCATCCTTCCGCTCTCGCCGCGCCTCGCGCTGCGTGACGCGGTACGCAACCGGGGCCGTACGGCTCCCGCCGTGGCCGCGGTGCTGGCCGCCGTCGCGGGCACGGTGGCCGTGGCGACCTACGCCGCGAGCAGCGACGCCCAGGGCAGGGCCGAGTACGAGGCGCGCCTGCCCCACGGCGTGGTCGCCGTGATGCTCGACGAGGCCGGCGGGCGGGACGTGCCTGCGGTGCGCGCCACCGTGCAGAAGATGCTGCCGATCGACGTACGGGCCGATGTGGACCGTATCTCCGTCGGGAAGTCCAACTGCTCGATGTACGGCGGTGCAGAGGGCTGCGGCCGCTACGAGGTCGTCGTGCCCAAGGCCAACCAGTGCCCGTTGTGGATGACCGACCCGGCCAAGCCGAACGAGGACCCTTCGACGAAGTTCAGCAAGGCCGAACGCCGCAAGCTCAGCCAGGACTGGCGCTGCATGGAGAACTCGGGCGGGGGCTCCGCGTACGCCGACAGCGGTGTGCTGGTCGGCGACGCCAAGCTGCTGAAGGTGCTCGGAATCGAGGACGCGGCGGCCGGGAAGGCACTGGCTGCCGGACAGATCCTCTCGTTCGACAAGCGCAACCTCGACACCAAGGGAAAGATCAGCATCCGTCTGGTCACCGACACCAAGAAGGCCGACGCGGCCTCGGAGAAGGGCAAGGAGGCACCCGGCGAGATCAAGACGTTCACCGCGCACCAGGTCGCCGGTGAGCCCACCTCGTACGGTGTCTCGATGATCGTGCCGACTGCCGCGGCCAAGGCCTCCGGTATGAACACCGTCCCGCTCGGCGCGTACTACTCCACCGACAAGATGCCGAGCAGTGAGCAGCGCCAGCGGCTGGACGGAGAGCTCGACAAGACCGGCTCCGACATCAACCTGTATGTCGAAGAGGGCTACACCAGCGAGAACAGCATCATCCTGCTGGCGCTGACCGTCTTCGCCGGACTGATCACCATCGGTGCGGCCGGTATCGCCACGGGCCTCGCCCAGGCGGATGCCGAGGCCGATCTGAAGACGCTCGCCGCGGTCGGCGCGCCGCCGCGGGTCCGCAGGACGCTCAGCGGGTTCCAGTGCGGCGTGGTGGCTGCGATGGGTGTGCTGCTGGGCTCGGCGGCGGGCGTGCTCCCGGCGGTCGGGCTGCGGCTCACCGAGAAGCGCCAGCAGATGAAGTTCTACGAGCAGGCGCTGGACCAGGGCTTCGGCTCGTTCAATTCGACACCGTATGTACCGATCATCGTGCCCTGGGCGACCCTGGCCGCGCTGCTCATCGCCGTTCCGCTGGGCGCCGCGCTCCTGGCGGCAGTGGTCACCCGCTCCCGCGGGGCGCTGTCCCGCCGCGAGGCGACCTGACCGGTACAACCTGGGGTTTTGTGCCCCCGTACGAGGGTGGATCACCCTCGTACGGGGGCACACCGTGTGGTGAGGCACCGATGCGAGAGAATGGCGGCATGGAGATGCCGAGGAATGAACGGTCGCAGGAGAGCCCCCACGTCCTTGTTGTGGGACAGGACGGGATGGCACTCGGCGGCGGTGACGGTGACGACGAGTCGCGCGAGGTCCCGGTGACAGAGATGGTCGAACAGCCTGCGAAGGTCATGCGCATCGGAAGCATGATCAAGCAGCTGCTGGAGGAAGTCAGGGCAGCACCTCTGGACGAGGCGAGCCGGGTCCGGCTCAAGGAGATCCACGCCAGCTCGGTGAAGGAGCTGGAGGACGGCCTGGCTCCGGAGCTTGTTGAGGAACTCGAACGCCTCAGCCTCCCCTTCACCGACGAGGCGATCCCGTCCGAGGCCGAACTGCGCATTGCGCAGGCCCAGTTGGTGGGCTGGCTGGAGGGTCTCTTCCACGGAATCCAGACGGCGCTGTTCGCCCAGCAGATGGCGGCCCGCGCCCAACTCGAACAGATGCGCCGCGCCCTCCCGCCCGGCGCCTCTCACGAAGCCGACGAAGAGGGCCCCCACGGCGCAATCCGCTCGGGGCCGTATTTGTAGTCGCCCAGCCTGACGGGGTCTGAGGCTGCTGTTGCATGACGCTCAGGGGTGTGGGGGTGCTTCGGTCCCCCACACCCAGGGGCGAGTCAGGTCAGCCCGCCGTAGGCGCCACCAGCAGCACCTTGCCGACATTCGCGCCCGACTCCAGCACCCGATGCGCCTCCGCCGCGTCCGGCAGCGGAACCATGCGGTCCACCACCGGATGGACCAGGCCCCCCTCGATCAGCGGCCACACATGCTCCCGTACAGCCGCCATGATCGACGCCTTCTCACCGAGCGGGCGGCCCCGCAGCGACGTCGCCGCGATGGCGGCCCGCTTGCCGAGCAGCATCGCCAGGTTCAGCTCGCCCTTGACGCCACCCTGCAGGCCGATCACGGCAAGGCGGCCGTTGACCGCCAGCGCCTTCACATTCCGGTCCAGATACTTCGCGCCGACGATGTCGAGGATGACGTCCGCGCCCGCCCCGTCCGTCGCCTTCCGCAGCTCCTCCACGAAGTCCTGCTCGCGGTAGTCGATCAGGATGTCCGCGCCCAGCTCCGCACAGCGCGCCAGCTTCTCGGGCCCGCCCGCGGTGACCGCCACCCGCGCGCCCACCGCCTTCGCGAGCTGGATCGCCATCGTGCCGATACCGCTCGCACCACCATGGACCAGCAGCGTCTCACCCGGCCGCAGGTGCGCGATCATGAACACGTTCGACCACACCGTGGCCGTCACTTCGGGCAGCGCCGCGGCCGTGACAAGATCCAGCCCCTCCGGCACCGGCAACAGCTGCCCCGCCGGCACGGCGACCTTCTCCGCGTAACCGCCGCCTGCCAGCAAGGCACACACCTCGTCGCCCACAGCCCACCCCGAGACACCCGGCCCGAGCGCCGAGATCCGGCCCGAGCACTCGAGGCCGGGGTACGGGGACGAGCCGGGCGGCGGGTCGTAGAAGCCCTGCCGCTGCAGCAGATCGGCACGGTTGACGGCGCTCGCGACGACCTCGACGAGGACTTCTCCCTCGCCGGGTACGGGATCGGGCACCTCGGCCCACACAAGCGCCTCGGGACCGCCAGGTTCGGGAATCGTGATCGCATGCATGGCCGCGAGGCTACTCCGGAGTGGGCCTACTCAGGCGGGTTGAGGGGCTGGACCTTCGACGCACGCACGATCGTGATCAGGCGATCCGTCAGCTGCAGCGGACTCGCCGCCGGGTCGTCGTAGCCGATCAGCCGGTGCCCGCGCAGCACGCTCACCACCAGATCGTCGGTCTCCCGCACACTGCGGCCCACCTCGGCCTTTATCACCGGCCGTTCGATGAGGTCGAGGCCGCTGCCCTGCTTGATCAGGTCCTCCATCACCGTGCCCGCGCTGGGGCTGAGCACGGACAGGCCCAGCAGCCGACCGGCCGCGCTCGCGCTGGTGATCACCGCATCCGCGCCGGACTGGCGCAGCAACGGCGCATTCTCCTCCTCGCGGACCGCGGCGACGATCTTCGCGCCCCGATTGAGCTGGCGCGCAGTCAGCGCGACCAGAACCGCAGTGTCGTCGCGCTGTGTCGCGATGACGATCTGGCGGGCCTTGTGAACCTCGGCGCGGATCAGCACATCGCTGCGGGTCGCATCGCCGATCACCCCCACAAAGCCCTCGGCGTCGGCGGCCTCGATCACCTTGGCGCTGGGGTCGACGACGATGATCTGGGCCTTCTTCAGGCCTGTCGCGGTCAGCGTCTGCATCGCGGACCGCCCCTTGGTGCCGAAGCCGACGATGACCGTGTGCTCACGCAAGCGAAGCCTCCAGCGGATTTCCGAAAGTAACCTATGAGCAGGACCGATGATCTCGTGAAGCGGGCACGCTGGGGCGATCTTGAAGTCCGGAACTGGACCGGTCTCGTCCGGCTTTCCTTCGAGCCCGACGATGGCCCCGGTGCCGATGGGAGCGACGGTACCGACACCACACACGCCAGGAAGGAATTCCGCCCCTTGACCGGGCGCGACATCAAGAACCGGGACGAGCAGGAGAAGGACAGCCGCAAGTTCGGGGAGCAGCGAGGCGGGCGGTACGTCCACACGTACGAGGAGCCGGACATCAGCGCCTGGAAGCGCAAGCGGGTCCGTCTGTCAAACGGTGAGATCGGATATCGCGTCATCCGCCCCGTCTTCGAAGGCGCGTTGGAAGATCTCAAGCGCGGCGTAACCCCGAACGGCGACCGCGTTGACGGTGCGCACAACACTCGCAAGTACCTGTTGCACGGCACGCTCCGCTGCGACCGCGACGGGTGCGGAGCGCCCTTGCGGGTGACGAAGGCTGCGAAGAGCCGAAGCAAGCCGGAGGGGTACTTCTACTACACGTGCCCGCACCGGCAGTGTCCCCGCCGGGTGCGGCGGAACGAAGATCGCGGGTCCGGAGGCGGACAAGGCACTTTCGACGATGGTGATCGCCAAGCATCAAGAGGAGGCCGCCCAGCGGAAGGCCACGCTGGGGCGGTCCGGGCCTCACTCGGCAGGGGGCCGTTACTGGCGGCGATCCTGTCGACTGTCTGTCGACGTCACCCGGGTGCCACGCGTGGCTGGTGCGGCGGGCCGGGACAGCCGACGGTGGACGGGAAAGTGCCGTCGAGTCGGGAGAAGCCATGGAACGCCAGGTCAACCGATGCACTGCTGCTTGGGTGGCCGTCATGCTCAGCTGGGCCGGACTGACCGGCTGTTCGTCGAACGAGTCTCCAAGTTCCCCCGCGTCGTCGGCGGCCTCTGCCGCGAGGTCGAAGGCGTCCGCCCTTGCCTCCGCGGCCAGAACCACGGCAGCGTCGGCGGTGGCCTCTGCGGTCGCTTCCGCCGAGGCGGCTGCGTCGTCTGCGTTGGCAAAGGTGAAGGGCGGATTGGACGCCAAGGCGGACGTCACCCTCGGCAGCATCGCGACCGGCTCCAACGGCCGGGCGGATGTCCCGGTGAACGTCGCCAACCACGACTCGAAGCCGAGGCGCTACACCATCGTGGTCAATTTCAAGGACCAGTCAGGCAACCTGGTCGATGTGGTCGTCCTCGAGGTCCCCCAGGTCACCGCGGGCGGCACGGCCCACGCCACCGCCCGGAGTAACCGGGACCTGAACAGCACGGTGACCGCCGAGGTCCGCAACGCATTGCGGTACTGATGCCACACCCCGCAGCCATGGTCGAGACCGGAACGTGAGTACGGCATCCGAGGCGCCGCCGTCACCGTCGACGCCTACACGGACGGCGAGGTACGCCGTCAATTCAACGTCTGCTTCACAGCACGCGTACTCGGCGGTCAACTTGCCATCCCTGACGAGTCCACGGAACTACGGTTCGTATCGCCGGAGGAGCTCGACACTCTGCCCATGCACCACACACAGCGGCTGCGCATCCAGCACTTTCCGGAGCACCGAGAGCGGCCGTACCTCGGCTGGGGAAACCGCGTGGAGTGGCCCGTCGATTGGCGACAACCGTCCTCTCACCCTTACCGGGCCAAAGCCATGGCGAGCCGAGATCAAGCCTCCCGGATACACACCATTCCCCGGTCCGGTACGCAAGCATGGTCGGCATGCTGAATGAACGGATCACTGCACGCGAGGGCCGGTCATGAAAGACGAGACGCAGTCGGCCGGGACAGCAAGACCCTCGGTTTTCCGGTCTCTCTGGTCCGGCACGCGGACTGCCGGCCAGGTCGACGCCGACACTGCCCGTACCGTCGTCATGCCGGTCATGGGCGTGGTGCCTCCACTTCAGCAAGTCCTACGACGCGTCACCATGGCCCTGGGCGTACTGCTGGCGACAGTGGCTGTCGTCTACGTCGATCGCGACGGCTACCACGACAATGCCAACAACTCGGTCGATCTCCTCGACGCGTTCTACTACGCGACGGTCACCCTCTCCACCACCGGATACGGCGACATCGTTCCGCACAGCGACAGCGCACGCCTGACCAACATCCTTCTGATCACCCCGTTGCGTGTGCTCTTCCTGATCATCTTGGTGGGCACCACACTCGAAGTCCTCACCGAACGAACGCGGCAGCAGGCTCGTGTTCACCGTTGGAAGAGCCGCACCCGAGATCACGTGGTCGTCGTCGGCTACGGAACCAAGGGTCGTCACGCCATCGCAACGCTGCTCGGCCAGGGAACCCCCAAGGACAAGGTCGTTGTCATCGATCCACAAAGGAAGGCAGTGGATGCCGCCAGTAGTGACGGCTTCGTGGCTGTCCACGGGGACGCAACCCGCTCCGAAACACTGCTTCGAGCAGAGTTGCCGCGCGCCGCACGAGTGATCATCGCCCCCCAGCGGGACGACACAGCCACTTTGGTCACGCTCACCGCGAGACAGCTCAACAGGCGGGCCTCCATCGTCGCGGCTGTCCGGGAAGAGGAGAACGTACCGCTGATCAAGCAGAGTGGAGCCGATGCCGTAGTAACCAGCTCCAGTTCGGCCGGACGGCTGCTCGGGCTCTCCACCACCAAGCCTTATGTGGGCACGGTGTTGGACGAGTTGATGACTTATGGCAGCGGGCTTGATTTGTCTGAGCGGCCGGTGACGGACGAGGAAGTGGGCCGATCAGCCCGCGTGTGCACAGACCTGGTCGTCGCTGTCGTGCGCAGGCGCGAGATTCTGGGCTACGACCACCCGGACGCCGCGACGCTCAGGCCCGGCGATCGGCTGATCACGGTGACGCGGGCGAAGTCACACGGCTGACCAGGCTCTACTTGTGGCGCATCCGGCGAACCGTTGACTCCAGCGGTTCAGCCGCCACTCCTCCCGGGTCCGCTCCGTGAGGACCTCGAGAGTGGTACCGACCAGGATGATCAGAAGGAGCACACGCAGCGGCGTCACCACCAGCACATTGGTGAGCCTGGCTCCGTCGCTGTACGGGACTATGTCGCCGTGTCCCGTCGTGGAGAGGGTGACCGTCGCGTAGTAGACGGAGTCGAGGAAGTCGACGGAGCCGTCGGAGTTGTTTTGGTAGCCGGCCCGGTCGGACCAGACGAGCAGCATCGTCAGCGCCAGCACCCCAGCGCCATCATCACCCGCTTGGCGACCTGGCGGAGCGGGCGCTCGACGATACGGCGGGGAGTTTCACCCGGCTGGTGACCAGGCGCTCGTCGGCATCGCGGGCAATGGCGTCACGACCGGGAAGTTTCACGTGAAACACCCATCCTGGGCGTTCGATGGCGCCCAGGGCAGATCGAGAACCTCCAGCTCGTCACCGGCACGCGCGCCGCCCGGCGGCACGACGGCAAGACCATCGGCGGCGGCGATACCGCGCAGCATGGCCGGTCCGTTGTAGTGCAGCGGGACCAGCTGGTCGGCGCGGTGGACGAAGGGCACAAGGCGGGTGTCGTACGGGTGCCCGTGCACCTCGTCACGTACGGGGGCGCGATACGGGGCAGGGGCGGACCGGGCCGCGAGCGCACGCAACAGCGGCTCGGCGAGGGTGAGGAGCCCGGAGACGGCAGCGAGTGGATTGCCGGGCAGCCCCACCAGATATCTGTCCCGGGATCCGTCCGGCCGGTGCGGGTCGGGCGCGAGCCGGGCCAGCAGCATCGGATGACCTGGGCGTACGGCGACTCCGTCGACCAGCAGCTCCGCACCCGCCTTCCGCAGCACCGGGTGGACATGGTCGACCGGACCCGCAGCCGTGCCACCGGTGGTCAGGAGGAGGTCGGCATCGGAGGTGGTGACGGCCTCATGGAGGGCTTCGGCGTCGTCACCGAGGCGGCGCGTGGCGATGACCTCGACACCGAGAGCGCGCAGCCAGGGACCGATCATCGGCCCCAGGGCATCGCGGATCAGGCCATCGTGGGGGAGTCCGGCGGTGAGGAGCTCATCGCCGAGGACAAGGACCTCGACGCGGGGCCGGGGGACCGTGAGCAGCTCGTCGTAGCCGGCGGCCGCGGCAAGGCCGAGTACCGCCGGGGTCACCAGGGATGCGGCAGGCAGCAGTTGGTCGCCGGAGCGGCACTCCTGTCCACGCGGCCGGATGTCCTGACCGGGGACCACCTCGCGCTCGGCGTACAGCTGGCCCTTGTCCGTGTCGGTACGGGAGTGCTCGGTGCGGATCACCGCGGTGGCCTCGGGCGGAATACGGGCGCCGGTGGCGATCCGTACGGCCGCTCCATCGGGGAGCGGCGGGGCGTCGGCGTGCCCGGCGAGGATCGAGCCGTCGCCCTGAACGGTCCATGGACCGGGCCCCGCGACGGCCCAGCCGTCCATTGCGCAGGTGTCGAAGGGGGGCAGATCGCAGAGCGCGGTGAGCGGCTCGGCGAGAACCCGGCCGAGGGCCTGATCGAGAGGCACGCGCTGGGTGCGCGGCGGAGCGGCCCGTCCGAGGCGGGCGGCGAGAGCGCGGGCGTCGGGCCAGGGGGCGGCACGGTGCCGGGCCGTGCCGGGGACGGGCGCCGGCGTCTGCCGGGTCCGGCGGCCGACCAGCGCGAGGGCCTCCTCGACGCCGTCCGCATCGGACTCGTCCACGGTTCCGTCGGCGGCGTCGGCCTCGTGGTCCTGACCGGTCATCCGGCGTCGGCCTCGTCGGTCTTGGGGGGCTTGTCGGGCTTCCCGCCGGAGGCGGCCGGACCGGCCGCGGTGCCAGGGGTGGCCTGATCGGCCTCGTCGGCCCAGCGCGCGGCCAGCGCGGCGGCCTTGCGGGAGGCCTGGGCGACCGCCTCCGGGCCGCCGCCCGCCCTGGCGGCTGCGTAGCCCACCAGGAAGGTGGTGAGCGGTGCGGCGGGACGCGCTACGCCATGCGCGGCGTCCCGGGCGAGGTCGAGCAGGACGCCGGTGTCGACGTCGAGTTCGATGCCGAGTTCGTCCTTGACTGCGGTGATCCATTCGTCCAGCACGTTCCCATGCTCCCTGATACGGGCCCGGGCTGCGGAGATGTCCTCCCAGGTGTCGCAATCAAAGGAGGCGAGCGGCTCCGCGGCGATCCGGGCGAGGTCCAATTCCTGCGTCAGCAGACGCAATGGCAGCCCGGCCAGACTCCCGTGCTCGGTGGCGAGGAGCGCGAGTTCACGGCGCAGCGGTTCGGTGCGGTACGCCGCCACGAGGGGCTGGTCACGACCGCCGGGATCGGTGAGCAGGGCCGCCTCCCGCCCGCTCGTGTCGAGGGCGTGGATCAGCTGCCGCACCGTCCGCTCCCCCAGGAACGGCAGATCGGCGGAGAGCACCAGGACGGCCGGTGCCCCGATCTGCCGCACGCCGGCGTCCAGCGCGGCGAGCGGCCCACCGCCCGGGGGCTCCTCGCGCGCCCAGACCACGGGGCGCGCGGTGACCCGCCGTCCCCCGACGACAACGGTGCGCCCGGCGTCGCGGCACACCCCGAGCACACGGTCGAGCAGGGCCCGCCCGCCCACGCTCACCGCAGGCTTGTCGGCCCCGCCCAGCCGCTTTGCGGCACCTCCGGCGAGCACGATGGCGTCATACGCGGTCATCCCTGAAGTATGGGCCGCGATCGCTTGGGCGGGGAGCCCCGTTTGGATCTCTCTTGGCATGTGGACGGGGTGGACCGTCCGGTGGATCTACAGGCTGCGCAGCAGCACCGCCGGATGCTCCACGCAGTCGGCCACAAACCGCAGGAAACCGCCTGCCGTGCCGCCGTCGCAGACCCGGTGGTCGAAGGTCAGCGACAGCTGGACGACCTGGCGGACAGCCAGCTCGCCCTGGTGCACCCATGGCTTCGGCACGATCCGGCCGACGCCGAGCATGGCCGCCTCCGGGTGATTGATGATCGGCGTGGAGCCGTCGACGCCGAAGACCCCGTAGTTGTTCAGTGTGAACGTCCCGCCGGTCAGATCCGCCGGAGTCAGCGTCCCGTCCCTGGCAGCATCCGTCAGACGCCCGAACTCCACGGTCAGCGACTCGGCCGAGCGGCTGTGCGCATCCCGTACGACGGGGACGACCAAGCCTCGCTCGGTCTGAGCCGCGAACCCGAGGTGCACCTCGGGCAGGCGCACAATCTCCCTGGCCTCCATGTCCACTGTGGAGTTGAGCTCCGGGTGGCGGGCGAGCGCGGCGGTACAGATCCGGGCGAGCAGCGCCAGCAGCGAGATCTTCGGACCGCCCGCGGCGTTCATCGAGGCTCGCGCGGCCATCAGCTCGGTCGCGTCAGCGTCGACCCAGCAGGTGGCGTCCGGTATCTCGCGCCGGCTGCGGGACAGCTTGTCGGCCACGACCCCGCGGATGCCACGCAGCGGTACACGCTCACCGCGCGTTCCGGAGGCGGCCGCGGTGGCGGCCACGGCGGGCTCCGGCGCGGCAGTCGTCTCGGCGGCCCGCATGGCGTGCTCGACATCGGCACGCAGGATCAGACCGTCCGGCCCCGACCCGGTCAACCGGCGCAGATCGAGACCGTGTTCACGGGCGAGCCTGCGGACGAGCGGCGAGATGACGGGCACGGGCCCGCCCTGCATCACGTCCGCAACGGGCACCGGAGCCTCGACGGGCGCCTCAACAGGCGCCGGAGCCGAGGCGGCCGCCGAAGCTGTGACAGGCGCGGCGGCAGTCGGCGCGGCAGGCCGGATACGGCGCCTGCGCGCAGCCGGCGCCCCCGTCCCATAGCCGACCAGCACATTGCCGGACGATTCGCCGGCGGATCCCGAGGAGTCGGACGAGCCCGAAGCTCCCGCGGATCCGTCCGATTCCATGGCACCGACCGCGACCGTCAGCAGGGGCGCCCCGACCGGCAGTTCCGTGCCCTCCTCGCCGAAGCGCGCGGTCACCACACCCCCATACGGGCACGGCACCTCCACCATCGCCTTGGCCGTCTCGACCTCGACGACCGGCTGGTCGATCGCGACGACATCGCCCACGGCCACCAGCCAGCGGACGATCTCCGCCTCGGTCAGCCCCTCCCCGAGGTCGGGGAGCTTGAATTCGAGCACCTGGGCCATCAGCTCCCCGCCTCCCACTGCAGCCGCGCCACCGCGTCCAGCACTCGGTCCACTCCCGGCAGATGATGCCGTTCGAGCATCGGCGGCGGATACGGAATGTCGAACCCTGCGACCCGCAGCACCGGCGCCTCCAGATGGTGGAAGCAGCGCTCCGTCACCCGCGCGGCGATCTCTCCTCCGGGACCGCCGAAGCCGGTGGACTCGTGGACGACGACCGCCCGGCCCGTGCGCCGCACGGACGCGCAGACAGTCTCGTCGTCGAAGGGCACCAGCGAGCGCAGATCGACGACTTCCAGGTCCCAGCCCTCGGCCGCGGCGGCCTCCGCCGCCTCCATGCAGACCGGCACGGACGGCCCGTACGTGATGAGCGTGGCGCTGCGCCCGGGACGCCGGACGACGGCCCGGCCTATCGGTTCGACCACGGACGGCGCTTCCGGCGACCACTGCGCCTTCGACCAGTACAGCCGCTTCGGCTCCAGGAAGACCACCGGGTCGTCGGAGGCGATCGCGGCCCGCAGCAGCCCGTATGCGTCGTCGACCGTGGACGGCGTGACGACATGGAGCCCCGGAGTCGCCATGTAGTACGCCTCGGACGAGTCGCTGTGGTGCTCGACGCCGCCGATTCCGCCGCCGTAGGGCACGCGCACGGTGATCGGCAGCGGCATCCCGCTCCGGGTGCGGTTCCGCATCCGCGCCACATGGCTGATCAGCTGCTCGAACGCCGGATAGGCGAAGGCGTCGAACTGCATCTCGACGACCGGCCGCAGCCCGTACATCGCCATGCCGACAGCGGTGCCAAGGATGCCCGCCTCCGCGAGCGGGGTGTCGGTACAGCGGTCCTCGCCGAACTCTTTGGAGAGCCCGTCCGTCACCCGGAAGACCCCGCCGAGCGTGCCGACGTCCTCCCCCAGCACATGAACGGCCGGGTCCTCGGCCATCGCGTCGCGCATCGCGCGCTGCAGGGCCTGAGCCATGGAAGCGGGCTTCACCGCGGCCGTGGTCATCGCGCCTCTCCCTCCGCGTCCAGCTCGGCCCGCAGCTGTGCCGACTGCTCCCGCAGCTGGCTCGTCTGCTCGGCGTAGACATGCTCGAAAAGGTCCATCGGGTCGAGCACCGGGTCTGCGTTCATCCGCTCGCGCAGATCCGCGGCCATCGTCTCGGCCGCCTCGGCAGCCGCCCGTATGCCGTCCTCGTCGAGCAGCCCTCGCTCCGTCAACTCCCGCTCCAGCAGCCGGATCGGATCGTGTGCACGCCAGGTCTCGACCTCGCTCTCGCCCCGGTAGCGGGTCGCGTCGTCGGCGTTCGTATGTGCGTCGATGCGGTACGTCACGGCCTCGATCAGCGTCGGACCGCCACCACGCCTGGCCCGCGCCACGGCCTCACCGAGCACCTCGTGCACCGCCGCCGCGTCGTTGCCGTCGACGAGCCGGCCGGGCATTCCGTACCCCACGGCCTTGTGGGCCAGCGAAGGGGCCGCGGTCTGCTTGGCCAGCGGGACCGAGATGGCGAAGCCGTTGTTCTGGACGAGGAAGACGACGGGGGCCCGCCATACGGCGGCGAAGTTCAGCGCCTCGTGGAAGTCGCCCTCGCTGGTGCCGCCGTCGCCGACCATGGCGAGCGCGACGACGTCGTCGCCCTTGAGCCGGGCGGCGTGCGCCAGGCCCACGGCGTGCGGCAGCTGCGTGGCGAGGGGCGTGCACAGGGGCGCTATGCGGTGCTCACGCGGGTCGTATCCGGTGTGCCAGTCGCCGCGCAGCAGCGTCAGCGCCTGTACGGGGTCGAGGCCGCGCGCCACGGCCGCGAGGGTGTCGCGGTAGCTGGGGAAGAGCCAGTCCCGCTCCTCCAGCGCCAGCGCAGCCGCCACCTCGCACGCCTCCTGCCCGGTGCTCGACGGGTAGACGGCCAGCCGGCCCTGCTTGGTCAGGGCGGTCGCCTGGACGTTGTACCTGCGGCCGCGCACCAGCTGCGCGTACAGCCGCAGCAGCAGCTCGGGGTCGGCACCGGCTGCGGCATCTGTGCCGAGCACGCGGTACGGCTCCGGGTCCGGGAGCAGTGGTGCGGGGTCGGTCCGGGGCTTCCACGCCGGGGGCGGGGTGGGCCGGTAGGCGTCAGCGGCACCGGGCAGCTCTTGGACCGTCATGCTGCTCTTTCTCAACGCGAGCACCTCCTCGTGGGAGCGACGACGAAAGCAATGACGAAGTGGCGCGAGTGTGTCGCGCCTCACCTACCGATTGTTCGGTCGTGGACGCATTTTGGCTACAGGCGCCTTCAGCCTGTGGACAAACGGTTCTCCACAGCCTGTGATGGAGACAGGTCGTCCATGCCAGGGAGGCGGGGGGATATGGCAGCTGAACAAATGGCCGAGGGTGGTGACCGCGCGGAGCAGGCCCCTCCAGCGCGACCGCTCGACGCCATCGACCGAGACATCCTGCGCATCCTGCAATCGGACGGTCGCGCCTCGATCCGCTCCGTGGCTGAACGGGTCCATGTCTCCCGCGCGAATGCCTACGCCCGTATCAACAGGCTCATCGATGACGGTGTGATCCGCGGCTTCAGCGCGCGCGTCAACCATGAGCGGGCAGGTCAGGGTGCCTCCGCCTACATCACGCTCAAGATCGTGCAGAACTCCTGGCGCACGGTGCGCGAGCAGCTGCAGGCGCTGCCCGGCGCCACCCATATCGCGCTGGTCAGCGGAGACTTCGACGTACTCCTGTTGGTACACACCCCGGACAACCGCACGCTGCGCGAGCTCGTCCTGACCAGGCTCCAGTCCATCCCGGAAGTGCTGTCCACGCGCACGCTGCTGGTCTTCGAGGAGACGGATCTCGATCCGGGCCCGGGGCAGATCGCGGAGCCGCCCCGGGACGCAGAGCCGCTCCTGTAGGCCCGGCTGGGGATCGGTCGGTTCAGTGGGCCCGGTCGGCTCAATGAGCCGTGGCTCCAGTCGGCCTAGTCGACCCCGTCGGCCCCGTCGGCCCCGCGGCGGCTCAGTCGGCTCAGTCGGCTCTAGGAGCCCGTCCGCAGCCCGTCGAAGGCCAGTCGTACGACCGCCTCGGCGACCTGATCGCCGTCGTAGCCGCCACCCGCATGCGGCCGGTACCACTCCACCAGGGAGTTCACCATGCCGAAGAGCAGCCGGGTCGCCAGCCGGATGTCCATGTCCGCGCGGAGATCACCGTCCGCCGCGGCAGCCTTGAGCAGATCGGCAACCCGCTGGTCGAACTCGCGGCGCCGCTCCATCGCCCACCGCTCGGTCTTTGTGTTGCCCCGTACGCGCAGCAGGAGCGTCACATAGGGCAGCTCGGCCATCAGCACCTCCACGGTGCGCCGGGTCACATACTCGACCCGCTCAATGGTCCGTCCCCGTACGGCGCCCGGCTCGTCAAGGATCGCGAAGAGCGAGTCGAGCGCCCGGCTGACCGCACGGCGCAGCAGTTCCTCCTTGCCCGCGACATGGTGATAGATCGAGGACTTGGAGATGCCGGCCGCCTTGGAGAGGTGCTCCATGGACGTGCCGTCGTACCCGCGCTCGTTGAAGATCCGGACGGCGACGGTCAGCAGCGTCTCAGGGGTGTACGTATCGCGCTTGGCGGTGGTCATGAGGCGTCCTCCTGTGAGGTCTCGTAGGACCACTGATGGAGCGCGAGGGACCGGGCGTAGCGTCCGGTCGGCACGCTCTCATGAAGGTTGCCGAGCAGTTCCCACGCCCAGCCACGTCCGAGTCTTTCGTTCCATTCGACCGGCCCCAGGGGGTAGCTGACCCCGAGGCGCATCGCCGTGTCGATGTCCTCCCTGGTCGCGACCCCCTTGGCGACCGCGTCCAGCGCCAGGTCGCCGAGCATCGCGACGGTACGGGCGACGATCATGCCCGGTATGTCACCGATGACGCTGACCTGCTTGCCGAGCGCCTGGAAGAGACCGGTCGCCTGTTTGAGCGTTTGCTCCTCGACGCTGTCGGCGGCGGACAGGGCGATCCGGGTCGCGGACCGGTAGTCGAGTGCCAGATCGAAGTAGACGACATCGCGGAATTCGGCGGACGTCTGGCCGTCGGCGAGTACCAGCTGACCTCCGCTGGGCAGGACCAGCCGCGTCCCCTTGTCGTCGTTCTCGTGCCGCACCGTGATGCCCGCTTCCCTGATCATCGCGATCAGCTCCCCGGCGGGCCCCAGATCACCCTCGATCACGACGGACTCGGGGGCGTCCGCCGGCTCCGCGGTGTGCGGCGCGGGCTTCGTCGCCTCTTGCGCGTGCGAGAACCAGCCCTGGCCGGACTTCCGGCCCAGGCGGCGCGACTCGACAAGACGGCGCTGCGCGAGGGAAGGGAGGAACTTGGGACTGTGGAAGAAGGACTCCCAGACGGAACGTGTGACGGCCTCGTTGACGTCCTGGCCGATCAGATCGGTGAGCTCGAAGGGGCCCATTCTGAAGCCGCCGGACTCTCTGAGCACCGCGTCGATGGTGGCCGGATCGGCGCCCTGCTCCTCGTACACCGCGAAGGCTTCCGCGTAGAAGGGGCGGGCGACGCGGTTGACGATGAAACCGGGGGTGTCGGCACAGCGCACCGGAGTCTTGCCCCAGGCCGCTGCCGTCGCCCACGCGCGCGTGGCCGCCTCCTCGTCGGTCGCATGGCCGCTGACGACCTCGACGAGGGGGAGCAGGGGCGCCGGATTGAAGAAGTGCAGTCCGACGAAGCGGCCGGGGCGCTCCAGAGCGCCCGCGACGGCCGTAACGGAGAGCGAGGAGGTGTTGGTGGCGAGCAGGCAGTCGTCCGCGACGATCTTCTCCAGCGCCGTGAACAGCTCCTGCTTGACCGCAAGTTGCTCGAGGACCGCCTCGACGACGAGCGCCGCGTCGGCGAGCTCGGCAAGATCGGCGGCCGGCTGCAGCCGCCCGCGGGCGGCGTCGCGCTCGACGGCGTCCATCCGGCCCTTCTCGACCAGTCGGTCGAGACGAGCGCCGATGGCTTCCGCGGCCTGGCCCGCCCGTCCGGGAACGGCGTCGTAGAGACGTACGGGATGGCCGGCGACAAGGGCGACCTGGGCAATGCCCTGCCCCATGGTGCCGGTGCCGACGACGGCGACGGTACGGCTCTCGTCGATGGCGTCGATGGGCTCGATGGCGGTCATGGGAGTGATCCTCCCCGATGAGTTGTCCACAGGTTTGACAGGCCCCCTTGTACCGACCGATCGTTCGGTTACTCTAACTCTGTCATTCCTTCCCTGCCCAGCTCGACGAGGAGTTGGTCCTTCATGCAGCTGACCGAGACCCACCGGCCCACGCTCGACCAGGCCCTCGAAGCGATCCGCACCCGCGCGTACTGGTCCCCGCATCCCGAGCACCCCAAGGCGTACGGCGACAGCGCGCCGGCCGACGGGCTCGCGGCCTTCGAGGCCATGCGCGGCTCCCGCTTCGAGCTGGACCAGCCGGGCACGGACGACTGGACGGGCGGCGAAGTCTCGCCGTACGGACCGGAGTTGGGCATCGAGTATCCGCACCCGGACCTGGATGTACTGCTGCCCGCGATGCGCGCGGGCATGGGCGCCTGGCGCGAGGCCGGCCCCGAAACGCGGGCTCTGGTCTGCGTGGAGATCCTGTCCCGCATCAGCGCCCGCACCCATGAATTCGCGCACGCGGTGATGCACACCAGCGGCCAGGCCTTCATGATGGCCTTCCAGGCGGGCGGCCCGCACGCCCAGGACCGCGGCCTGGAGGCCGTCGCCTACGCCTACGCGGAGCAGACCCGCACGCCGGCCGCCGCCGAGTGGTCCAAGCCGCAGGGCAAGCGCGACCCCCTGGAGCTGCGGAAGACCTTCACCACCGCCGGGCGCGGCATCGCCCTGCTGATCGGCTGCAACACCTTCCCGACGTGGAACGGCTACCCGGGGCTGTTCGCCTCCCTGGCCACCGGCAACCCTGTCCTGGTCAAGCCGCACCCCCGCGCGGTGCTGCCGCTCGCGCTCACGGTGCGCGTGGCCCGCGAAGTGCTCTCCGAAGCGGGGTTCGATCCGAACCTGGTCTGCCTGGCCGCCGAGCGTCCGGGCGAGGGGATCGCCAAGACCCTCGCGGTACGCCCCGAGATCAAGATCATCGACTACACGGGGTCGACCGGGTTCGGCGACTGGCTGGAGGCCAATGCCCGCCAGGCGCAGGTCTACACCGAGAAGGCCGGCGTCAACACCGTCGTCATCGACTCCACCGACAACTACAAGGGGATGCTCTCCAACCTGGCCTTCTCGCTGTCGCTGTACAGCGGCCAGATGTGCACCACCCCGCAGAACCTCCTCATCCCGAGGGACGGCATCACGACGGACGTCGGACCCAAGTCGTACGACGAGGTGGTCGCCGATATCGCGGCCTCGGTGGGCGGCCTGCTCGGCGACGACGCCCGGGCGAATGCCCTGCTGGGTGCGCTGGTCAACCCTGATGTGAAGGGGCGCCTGGAGGCGGCCTCCGGACTGGGCGAAGTGGCTCTGCCCTCACGGAAGATCACCAACCCCGACTTCCCGGATGCCGTCGTCCGTACGCCGGTCGTGGTCAAGCTCGACGGCGCCAAGCCAGACGCCGAATCGGTGTATCTGTCGGAGTGCTTCGGCCCGGTGTCGTTCGCGGTCGCCGTGGACTCGACGGCGGACGCGCTGGAGCTGCTGCGGCGCACGGTCCGCGACAAGGGCGCGATGACGGTCGGCGCGTACACCACCTCGGCGGAGACGGAGCGCGCGATCGAGGACGTCTGCCTGGAGGAGTCGGCTCAGCTCTCGTTGAATCTGACGGGCGGGGTGTACGTCAACCAGACCGCGGCGTTCTCCGACTTCCACGGCTCGGGCGGCAACCCGGCGGCGAACGCGGCACTGTGCGACGGAGCGTTCGTCTCGAACCGATTCCGTGTGGTGGAGGTCCGCCGCCAGGCGTGACGACGGGCGTAGCGGCGAGCATGACGGCAGGACAGGCGGTGACCCGTAGGACGGGTACGGGTCACCGCCTCGCGTCCGCTCACACATACCCCTACGGTGCCGGGATCTCCGCGTACCGCTGCACCCACGCATGCATCGCGATCGCCGCCGCCGCGCCCGCGTTGATCGAGCGGGTCGAGCCGAACTGCGCGATCGAGCACACCATCGCCGCGTGCTTGCGCGCCTCCTCCGTCAGCCCGGGCCCCTCCTGTCCGAAGAGCAGCACACACCGCCTTGGCAGCTCGGTCCGCTCCAGCGGGACCGACCCCGGCAGATTGTCGATCCCGATGATCGGCAGACCCTTGGCCGCCGCCCAGGCGGTCAGCGACTCGGTGTCCGGGTGGTGCCGCACATGCTGGTACCGGTCGGTGACCATGGCCCCGCGCCGGTTCCAGCGTCGCCGGCCGACGATGTGGATCTCCTTCGCCAGGAAAGCGTTGGCGGTGCGCACCACAGAACCGATGTTGAAGTCGTGACCCCAGTTCTCCACGGCCACATGGAAGTCGTGCCGCCGTGTGTCCAGCTCGGCGACGATTGCCTCGCGCGTCCAGTACCGGTACTCGTCGACAACGTTGCGCCGGTCGCCCTCGGCCAGTAGCTCGGGGTCATACCGCGCGTCCTGCGGCCACGGCCTCGGGTGCGGCCCGACGCCGACCTCTTCCGGGACGCTCTGCTTGCCCGGGAAGAAGGCGGCCTCGTCGTACTGAATCGGTTCTTCGGTGGTACTCACCCAACGAGCGTACGGGGCTGCTCCTGGCTTCCCTGCCGCTGCCGCGGCGTCACGTCCACCCGAGAGAACAGCCGGTCCCGCCCTCGCACGGCCCGGCCGCCGAGCCAGACCAGGAAGGCGGTCGGCAGGAAGACCGCGTCGGCGGCGATCATCGCGAGCGAGAAGAACGGCAGTCCGAGCAGCACGGCGATCGCGGCGTGCTCCATCATCATGGCCGCCAGCAGGACGTTCTTGACGCGCCGGTTGAAGAGCGTGAAGGGGAAGGCGACCTGCACGATGACTGTGCCGTACGTCAGCGCCATCACCATCACGCCACTGGAGGCCAGGAGGTCGGACAGGGCCGGCCACGGCGTGAAGTAGTCGAGCTTGAGCGGGTAGTAGAGCGCGGTGCCGTCCTGCCAGCGCGAGCCCTGGATCTTGTACCAGCCGGCCGTCGCATAGATCAGACAGACCTCGGCCATGATCACGACGAGCGCGGCGTTGTGCGCGAGGTTGGCGAGAACATCCAGCAGGGTTCGTGGCTCGCTGGACGGGGCGTACCGGCTCACCATCCACCAGAGCCCCTGCACCACCCACAGTCCCCAGAGAAGCAGCAGTACCAAGGAGCCGGTCTGGTTCAGGAAGGTGGCGATGACCAGGCCGAATCCCAGCACCACCCAGAGCGCGGGGCCGACCCGGTCGCGGGGCGGCAGGCCCGGGACTGCCGCCGCTGCTGCCCGGGCGGCTCGGCGTGCGTCCAGGGACCAGACCTGCCCGCAGCGCGTCAGGACAAGATAGATCGCCATCAGATGGATGACGTTGTCGCCGCCGTCGCCCATGAAGATGGAACGGTTCTGCAGTGACAGTACGCCGATCATGAAGAGCACGGACATGGTGCGGGTACGCCAGCCGAGCATCAGCAGCACGCTGGACAGCACAGCGACGCCGTACACGATCTCGAACCAGAGGGTGTTGTCCGACCACATGAGCGCGGTAAAGGCTTCATTGCCCGCGATGAGCTGCCGCGACATCTCCCAGCTCCACGGACCGTTGGGCCCGTACATCTCATGGCGGTTGGGCAGCTCGCGCAGAAGGAAGAGCAGCCAGCCGGCGGCGAAGCCGATCCGTATGGTCGCGCTCTGGTACGGACCGAGGGCGGTGGAGGTGACGCGCTGGACGCTGCGGGCGAGCCGGCCGTCGACGGTTTTGTTCACGTGCCCGCCTCCGTACGACCGTTACGAACTCCCCCGGGGAGATCAGCGGCAGTCACCGTCCACCAGGGCAGGACCCGGTGGGCGGGGCGGGTGTCCATCTTCTCGTCGCTCCACTCCGGGGCCTTGACCGAGCGGGTCGAGGACCTGAGCTGGATCCGCTCGACGGGGCCGCCCAGATCGTGCGCATCCAGTCGCTGCATCACGATGCGGCGGACATAGCTCTCGGAGAGCTGGCCGCGCAGACCGTTGGGGCGGTTCTCGCTGTCGTGAGCATTGACGTAGAAGTCCCAGGCCCGGCGCAGCTCGTTCTGCTGGACATGGCTGGGGAGGAGGTTGCCGCGGATCGCCTCGCCGTCCTCGTCGGTGAGGTCGATCCAGTCGCTGCTCCTGCGGCTGCCGTCGGAAACGGTGAACTCGGCTCTGACCTGCACGGCGACGTTCTGCTGGAGTGGATTGGGGGCGAAGAGCTTCCAGTTCTGCTCGAACTCGGGATAGATCCAGCCGTCGACCGCCTCGCCGTACTCCTTGGTCACGGTGTTGGAAGGGGCGACGTGCAGAAACACCATGGCCAGGTGGACGCAGGCGAGGGCCCCGATAATCGCGAGCGAGACGGCGGCGGCCACCTGGTAGGGGAGGGAGAGCGCCGCCATGCCACGCGTGGGGGCGGACTCGGACTCGAACTGGAGCTGGGACTCGAACTGGGGCTGGGACTCGTACAGGGGCTGCGGCCCGGGCTCGGACTCCGACTCGGGCTCAGACTCCGACTCGGTCGGGGATTCGGGCTGGTCAGCGGGCTCGGGAGCGTCTCCGGGCGGCGGCCCAGAGCTCAGGCTCCTGGCGCGTTTGACGTCCTCGTCCTCGTGGGAGTCCATCCCGCCCCGATCTCCATCGGTCCACCTCAGTTATCCACAGGGTTGACACCCTACGGGCCGTCGACTCACCATTGAAGTCAATGAACCGAACGATCGGTCGGTAGGGGGCCCGGATGACGGCAGTGACTGCGGATACGTGCGAGGCGGTTTTTGACGCCGCCGTGGCCGCCGACGAGCGCATCGAGCCACGCGACTGGATGCCGGACGCGTACCGGGCCACGCTGGTGCGCCAGATGGCGCAGCACGCCCACTCCGAGATCATCGGAATGCAGCCCGAGGCGAACTGGATCACCCGGGCGCCCTCGCTTCGTCGCAAGGCGATCCTGATGGCCAAGGTGCAGGACGAAGCGGGCCACGGGCTGTACCTGTACAGCGCCGCCGAGACCCTGGGCACGAGCCGCGAGGAGCTGCTCGACAAGCTCCACGCAGGCCGCCAGAGATACTCCTCGATCTTCAATTACCCCACGCTGACCTGGGCCGATGTCGGCGCGATCGGCTGGCTGGTGGACGGCGCGGCGATCACCAACCAGGTGCCGCTCTGCCGCTGCTCCTACGGCCCGTACGCCCGCGCCATGGTCCGGATCTGCAAGGAGGAGTCCTTCCACCAGCGGCAGGGGTACGAGCTGCTGCTCACCCTCTCCCGCGGGACGCCCGCACAGCACGAGATGGCGCAGGACGCGGTGGACCGCTGGTGGTGGCCGTCGCTGATGATGTTCGGCCCGCCGGACGACGAGTCGGCGCATTCGACACAGTCCATGGCGTGGAAGATCAAACGGCATTCCAACGACGAGCTGCGCCAGCGCTTCGTCGACATCTGCGTCCCGCAGGCCGAAGCCTTGGGCCTCACCCTCCCTGACCCCGATCTGCGGTGGAACGAGGAGCGGGGGCACCACGACTTCGGCGCGATCGACTGGGCCGAGTTCCAGGAAGTCCTCAAGGGCAACGGGCCCTGCAACGAACAGCGGATCACCCAGCGCCGCCAGGCGCACGAAGAGGGCACCTGGGTCCGGGACGCGGCCGCGGCGTACGCCACGAAGCACCAAGCACAGCACGTGAAGCCCGGGGAGGCGACGGCATGAGCAGCTCGACCGACTGGCCGCTGTGGGAGGTCTTTGTCCGCTCACGCAGAGGGCTGTCCCACACCCACGCGGGAAGCCTGCACGCTCCGGACGCGGAGATGGCCCTGCGCAACGCCCGCGATCTCTACACCCGGCGGAACGAAGGCGTCTCGATCTGGGTGGTGCCGTCCACGGAGATCACGGCCTCCTCGCCGGACGAGAAGGACTCGTTCTTCGAGCCGGCCGGCGACAAGCCCTACCGGCACCCGACCTTCTACGAGATCCCGGAAGGGGTGAAGCACCTGTGACCACGACGGTGAATGCCGCGGCACTCGCTCTCGGCGACGACGCGCTGGTGCTCTCGCACCGGCTGGGGGAGTGGGCGGGCCATGCGCCCGTGCTGGAGGAGGACGTCGCCCTCGCCAATATCGCGCTGGACCTGCTGGGCCAGGCGCGGGTGCTGCTCTCCCTCGTCGGGGACGAGGACGAGCTGGCGTATCTGCGCGAGGAGCGGGCCTTCCGCAATCTCCAGCTGGTCGAGCAGCCGAACGGCGACTTCGCACACACCATCGCCCGCCAGCTCTACTTCTCCGTCTACCAGCGCCTGCTGTACGGACGGCTGGCGACCGGGGACGGTGAGTTCGCCGGGCTCGCGGCGAAGGCGGTCAAGGAGGTCGCGTACCACCAGGACCACGCCGAGCACTGGACCGAGCGGCTCGGTGACGGCACCGACGAGAGCCATGAGCGGATGCAGCGGGCGTGCGACGCGCTGTGGCGGTTCACCGGCGAGATGTTCCAGCCGGTCGACGGGCTGGACATCGACTGGCAGTCGCTGCAGGACAGCTGGCTCGAGACCGTCACCACGGTCCTGGAGCGCGCGACACTGACCGTGCCCGACGGGCCGCGGTCCGGCGGATGGTCGGCGGGCGCGGGACGGCAGGGTCTGCACACCGAGTCCTTCGGGCGGATGCTTGCCGAGATGCAGCATCTGCATCGCAGCCATCCGGGGGCGTCATGGTGACCGAGGTGACCGAGATGACCGAGATGACCGCCGCTGAGACCGGGACCGCGACAGGGGCCACAACCGCAACCTCGACCGGGACCACAACCAGGACCCCCACCGGGACCGATACCCGGCTCGAGGCCGAGCTGCGCAGGCTCGCCGGCTCCGTGCCCGACCCGGAGCTGCCGGTGCTGACACTGGAGGAGCTCGGCGTGCTCCGCGGAGTCCAGATCCTCGGACCCGGCAGGGTGGAGGTCGAGCTGACCCCCACGTACACCGGCTGCCCGGCGATCGAGGCCATGACTTCGGACATCGAGCAGGTGCTGCACAGCCACGGGATACCGGACGTTTCGGTGATCAAGGTCCTCTCCCCGGCCTGGTCCACGGATGACATCAGCGCGGAAGGACGGCGCAAGCTCGCCGAGTTCGGGATAGCCCCACCCCGCTCACACGCGGCGGAGGGACCGGTGCCGCTCACTCTCTCCGTGCGCTGCCCGCACTGCGGATCGACCGACACCGAGCTGCTCAGCAGGTTCTCCTCCACCGCCTGCAAGGCACTGCGCCGCTGTGTCGCCTGCCGCGAACCCTTCGACCACTTCAAGGAGTTGTAGATGTTCCATCCGCTCCGGGTCAGCGAGGTCGAACAGCTCACGGACGACTCGGTCGCTGTCACTCTCCAGGTGCCGCCCGAGCTGCGGGAGACCTTCCGCCACACCCCCGGTCAGCATCTCGCTCTGCGCAGGCTCGTGCAGGGCCAGGAGATCCGTCGTACGTATTCCATCTGCGCTCCGGCCGCCACGGCCGGCAGTGATCCGGTACTGCGCGTGGGCATCCGGCTGGTCGACGGCGGCGAGTTCTCGACGTATGCGCTCAAGGAGCTCGTCGTGGGCGACACCGTCGAGGTGATGCCCCCGATGGGCAGGTTCCTCCTCGCGCCGCGTCCCGGGCACTTCGCCGCGGTCGTCGGCGGCAGCGGCATCACCCCGGTGCTGTCGATGGCGGCGACGCTGCTGGCGCGGGAGCCGGAGGCGCAGTTCTGTCTGATACGAAGCGACCGCACCGCGGCGTCCACGATGTTCCTGGATGAGGTCGCCGATCTGAAGGACCGCTTCCCGGACCGCTTTCAGCTGGTCACTGTGCTTTCCCGGGAGGAACAGCAGTCAGGTCTGCCGTCAGGACGGCTGGACCAGGAGCGGCTGACCGGGCTGCTGCCGGCCCTGCTTCCGGTGGCGGATGTGGACGGCTGGTTCCTGTGCGGCCCGTTCGGCCTGGTCCAGGGCGCCGAGCGTGCGCTGCGCGGGCTCGGCGTGGACCGGAGCCGTATCCACGAGGAGATCTTCCATGTCGACGACGGCTCGGCACCCGCTCCGGCGTCGGTGACCGCCCCGGCCCGCGCCTCACTCACTGCCACCCTCGACGGCCGGTCCGGCAAGTGGCCGGTACAGGAAGGCGAATCGCTGCTGGAGACAGTGCTGCGCAGCCGCTCGGACGCGCCGTACGCGTGCAAGGGCGGGGTCTGCGGCACTTGCCGAGCCTTCCTGGTTTCGGGCGAGGTGCGCATGGACCGCAATTTCGCGCTGGAGCCGGAGGAGACCGACGCGGGCTATGTACTGGCCTGCCAGTCCCATCCGGCGACACCGGAAGTGGAGTTGGACTTCGACCGCTGACGACTACCGACAACCACTGAGCCTCTGACCTCGCTGTCGTTCACTTCGAGGCCCTGTCCTTTCCGGGCTGTGTTCTTTTTCAAGAACGTGTTCTATCTTGACGGTCCGTCAGGTAGAGATTCGGGCAGCGCCGGTGCATGGGAGGACAGGCAGTGGACTTCACCTTCACCGAGGAGCAGCAGGCGGCCGTCGAGGCAGCCAAGGCGGTCTTCTCGGGCGTCGCGCCGGACGGAGTACCGAGCCCCGCGCTCACTCCGGGCGCGGTGGCCGAGGAGTTCGACAGGCCTCTGTGGGCCAAGCTCGCGGACACCGATCTGCTGAGTCTGGTTCTGTCGCCGGAACACGGCGGGGCCGGCCTGGACCCCATAGCGCTCTGCTTGGTGCTGCGGGAGTCCGCGAAGGTGCTGGCACGGGTGCCGTTGCTGGAGACGAGCGCGGTCGCCATGGCCGTAGAGCGTTACGGCAGGGCGGAGTTGAGCGACGAGATACTCCCCCGGATCGGCCGCGGCGAGCTGGTGCTCACCGTCGGTGCCAACGGCCGCACCGGCCATGACCCCGCCGAGCTCGCCGTCACCGCACGCCGGGACAGCGAGCACAGGGACGGCTGGGTCCTCGACGGTGTGCAGACAGGCGTGCCCTGGGCGCAGTCCGCGGACCGGATCGCCGTGCCGGCACACACCGATGAGGGCCATGCCGTGTTCGCCCTGGTCCCCCGGGACCGGGAAGGCCTCGCTCTCGCCGAGCAGATCTCCACCAGCGGCGAGCGCTTCGCCGAGGTCAGCCTGGACTTCGTGCGGATCGACAGCAGCGAACTGATCGACGCCGAGGGCGCCTGGGAATGGCTGCGCCAGCTCCTCGCCACCGGAACCTGCGCACTCGCGCTCGGACTCGGCGAAGGCGTGCTCTCCATGACGAGTGCATACACCGGCAAGCGCGAGCAGTTCGGCTTCCCGGTCGCGACGTTCCAGGCCGTCGCCGTCCAGGCAGCCGACCGCTATATAGATCTCCGCTCGATGGAAGCGACCCTCTGGCAGGCGGCCTGGAGATTGGCCCCGTCGCCCCATGGCCCGGGGGTCGGCGGCCCGCTGCCTGTGGCCGGCGATGTCGCGGTGGCGAAGATCTGGGCCTCGGAGGGCGTACGCCGCGTCGTCCAGACGGCACAGCATCTGCACGGCGGCTTCGGCGCGGACACCGACTATCCACTGCACCGCTACCACGCATGGGCCAAGCAGCTCGAGCTCTCACTCGGTCCGGCCGCGGCCCATGAGGAGGCCCTCGGCGACCTGCTGGCCGCCCACCCCCTCGGCTAGCGGCTCACCGGCGTACGAGCTGGGAACCTCAGAGGACGGAAGCCGGGCCGCCGTTGTCGGTGACCATCGGGCGTCCGGCGCCCTCCCAGGCGAGCATGCCGCCGTCGATGTTCACGGCGTCAATGCCCTGCTGCACCAGATACTGCGTGACCTGCGCGGACCGGCCGCCGACGCGGCACATCACATGCGCCCGGCGGCCGTCGGCAACCGCCTCGGTCACTTCACCGAAGCGGGCCACGAAGTCGCCCATCGGGACGTGCAGCGCGCCTTCGACGTGCCCGGCCGCCCACTCGTCGTCCTCCCGGACGTCCAGCACCAGACCGCCGGACGGTACCGCCGCGACGTCCACCGAGGGCAGCGGGGCGAAATTCATGGGTCATGCCTTCTCTCGTACGTACGCTGCAGGGTCCTGAGGCTTTCTGAAAAGCCTCAGGCAACCTACTCCACCAGTCCGGACAGTTCCGCCTCACGCTCGGCGACCTGTGCCAGCAGCTGCTCGGCGATCTCCTCCAGCAGCCGGTCCGGGTCGTCCGGAGCCATCCGCAGCATGGCGCCGATCGCGCTCTCTTCCAGCTCCTGGGCGACCGCGGTCAGCAGCTCCTTGCGCTGCGACAGCCACTCGAGCCGGGCGTAGAGCTCCTCACTCTCGCTGAGTTGCTGCTCCGGAGGCACGGGCCCGGCCGCCCACTCCTCGGCCAGCTCCTTCAGCATCGCCGCGTCCCCGAGCGCGTATGCGGCGTTCACCCGCGTGATGAACTCATCGCGCCGCGCCCGCTCCGTCTCGTCCTGGGCCAGATCCGGATGCGCCTTGCGCGCCAGCTCGCGGTAGAGCTTGCGTGCCTCCTCGCTCGGCCGCACCCGCTTCGGCGCCCGTACGGGCTGATCGTTCAGCATCGCGGCAGCCTCGGGGGACAGGCCGTCGGAGTCCATCCAGTCGTGGAAGAGCTCGTCGACGCCGGGCATGGGCATCACCATGGCCCGCGCCTCCTGCGCCTTGCGCAGATCCTCCGGGTCGCCGGTGGCGGCGGCCCGGGCCTCCGCGATCTGGGCGTCCAGCTCGTCCAGGCGCGCATACATCGGACCGAGCCTCTGGTGATGCAGTCGGGAGAAGTTCTCCACCTCCACCCGGAACGTCTCCAGTGCGATCTCGAACTCGATCAGCGCCTGCTCGGCCGCGCGCACCGCTTTCGCCAGCCGGGCCTCGGGCCGCGTCTGCGCGTCCTGCTCTTCGTCGTTCCGGGTCGTCGGCCCCCCGGGTGCATCCTGGGTCACCCGTCCAGCCTACGGGCGCGGCGGAGCACCCCGTCACACCCCCAGCTCAGCGGCTATTCGACCGTTCTTGACCGCCGCCAGAAGCTCCTCGTGGTCCGCTTCCGTACGGTCCGCGTAGGTCATGGCGAAGCCGGCCACCGCCTCGTCGAGCTCCTCGTTCTTGCCGCAGTACCCGGCGATCAGCCGCGGGTCGGCGCTGTGCGCATGCGCCCTGGCGAGCAACGCGCCGGTCATCCGCCCGTAGTCGTCGACCTGGTCCGGCGCGAGCGCCGCCGGGTCCACACTGCCCTTGCGGTTCCTGAACTGCCGTACCTGGAACGGCCGTCCGTCCACCGTCGTCCAGCCCAGCAGGATGTCGCTGACCACCTGCATCCGCTTCTGGCCGAGCACCACCCGGCGCCCCTCGTGCTCCACATCCGCGACCGCGAACCCGGCGGCCGGCAGATAGGGCAGCAGTGCTGAGGCCCGCGCCTCCTTCACCTGAAGCACCAGCGCCTCTCCCCGGTGGTCGAGCAGCAGCACCACATACGACCTGGTGCCGACGCTCCCGGTCCCCACCACCCGGAAGGCCACGTCATGAACCGTGTAGCGCGCGAGCAGCGGCTGCCGGTCCTCCGACACGGTGGCCAGGTACTCCGCTAGTGCGGAGGCAACAGCCGCCGCCTCCGCGTCCGGCACCCGCCTCAGCACCGGTGGCGCGTCCACGAAGCGCCGTCCGCCGTCGCCGCTCTCCTCCGTCGCCTTGGCGGCGAAGCGCGCACTCGTGTTGTTGCGGGCCTTCGCCGAGACCCGCTCCAGGGTGCCGAGCAGATCCCGCGCGTCCGTGTGGGATACGAGCTCCTCGTCGGCGATGGCGTTCCACGCGTCGAGCGCCGGCAGCTTCGCCAGCAGCCGCATGGTGCGCCGGTACGCGCCCACAGCGTCGAACGCGGCCGCCCGGCAGACGGCTTCGTCCGCACCCGCCACACGCCCTGCCAGCACCAGTGAGACCGCGAGCCGCTTGAGGTCCCACTCCCACGGGCCGACGACGGTCTCGTCGAAGTCGTTCAGATCCATGACGAGGCGGCCGCGCGCGTCGCCGTACAGCCCGAAGTTCGCCGCGTGGGCGTCACCGCAGATCTGCGCGCTCATCCCGGTGACCGGCGTGCCCACCAGGTCATGGGCCATCAGCCCGGCCGAGCCGCGCAGAAAGGCGAAGGGCGTGGCGGCCATCCGGCCCACCCGTATCGGTGTGAGCTCCGGCACCCGGCCCCGGCTGGACTCCTCGACGGCCTGGATCGCGCCGGGCCGCTCCACGGCGAGCACCAGCGAGTCGTGCGAGGACCGCGGGATCCGGTCCCGCAGCGCCTTGCCCTTCTCCTTCGGCGACTGCACAGCACCTGGAGCGCCGGCCGTCCCCGCCGCCGTACGCCGCGCAAAGCCGGCCACCGTTGGAATGCGCACATTGCCGCCATCGGCCCCAACACCGCCCGACTCCGGTTGCTGCACCGGCGTCACCGCCTCAGCCTCGCTCATGAAGCGCTGCCTCCCCCGTCGTCGTACGACATCAACTTCAACATCAACTGCCAAAGACCGTACCGCTGCCGGCCGACAACCGTCTCCCCCTGTGGACAACGTGGGGAGCAGCTCCGATCGGGCTCAGCAGCCGTTCTCGCCGGTGTGCCCCAGATGCGTCTCCGCCCACAGCGCCAGCTCCTTGAGCGCGGGCTCCATCGCAGCCCCGGCCTCGGTCAGCCGGTACGCGACCCTCAGCGGCGGCCCTTCGTCGACCTCCCGCACAACCAGCCCCGCCGCCCCCAGCTCGGTCAGCCGGTCCGAGAGCATGCGCTCACTGATGCCCGGAATAGCCCGCCTCAGCTCCGCGAAGTGCACCGCGTGCTGCATCAGCACCGAGACGATCGGCCCGGTCCAGCGCTTGCCGAGCAGCTCGAAGACGCGGGTGATGCCCCCGTCGACCTTCTTGCACGCTTCCTCGCTGTGTTCAGCCATGCCCCGTTCAGCCATACCCCCAGAGTACTGCGCCAACACAAGGGACTTACAAAAAATAAGCGACTATGTTATCCATAGGTACGTACGGAATTTCAGTGACACGCACCCCCCTGGAGCACCTCATGGCCACGCTGCTGCATCTCGACTCTGCCGTCTTCCCCCAGGGCTCGGCCTCCCGCGACACCACCGCAGCCTTCGTCCAGGCCTGGCAGGAGCAGCACCCCGACGGCAAGGTCGTCTACCGCGACCTCGCCGCCGCCCCCGTGCCCCACCTGGACTTCGCCGCCGCCTCAGCGGGCGTCGACGACGCACTGCGCGCCGAGCTCGCCGCCGAGCTCAACGCGGCAGACGCCGTTCTGATCGGCGCACCGATGTACAACTTCACGATCCCGTCGACCCTCAAGGCATGGCTGGACCAGGTGATCGTCGTCGGTCACAACGCGGGCATCCCCGACGGCCCGGTGGCCGGCACCCCGGTGACCATCGTCGCCAGCCGCGGCGGCTCATACGCCCCCGGTACCCCGCGCGAGGACTTCGAGTTCGTCCAGAACTACCTGGAGAAGGTGTTCACCGGCATGCTCGGTGCCGAGGTCGACTTCATCGTCCCCGAGCTGACGTTGGCTCGCTCCAGGCCGGAAATGGCCGAGCTCATCCCGCTCGCCGACGCCTCCCGCACCAAGGCACTGGACGAGGCCGCCCAGAAGGGCAAGGAGCTGGCCGCGCGCCTCGCCGCCTGATCGCGCAGACCGAACACGCGCGCCCGCGGGGGATGGACGGATACACCTCCGCGGGCGTTACGCGTGAAGCAGCGAACACTCATGTTCCACGTGAAACGTCGTTCACGATCGCCCGATCGGCATCCGGCGATGAGCATCCGGCAATCGGCGTCCCCTGATCAACATCCCCGGCTCACCGCCCCCGTACCGCTTCGCGAGCCAGTGCTCACAGCCCCGCGTCGCGCGCCAGCAGCGCCGCCTGCACCCGGTTCTCGCACTCCAGCTTCGCCAGGATCCGGCTCACATACGTCTTCACCGTGGCCTCGCTCATATGCAGCCGCCGACCGGCGTCAGCGTTGGACAGTCCCTCCCCGAGCAGCGCCAGCACCTCCCGCTCACGCCCGCTCAGTCCTGCCACCCGCGCCCGTGCCTCCTCACCGCGCGCCGCCGCCCGCCCCGAGGCCAGCTGGTCCACCACATGCCGGGTCGCGCCGGGGGAGAGATAGGCATCGCCCGCAGCCGCCGCCCGTACCGCTCGGATCAGTTCCGCGGGCGCCGTGTCCTTCAGCAGAAACCCCGCGCCCCCGCACTCCAGCGCCCGCAGTACGTTCTCCCGCTCACCGAAGGTCGTCAGTACGATCACCCGCGCCGCGGGGAGAGCCCTGCGCAGCTCCCCCAGCGCGGTGAGCCCGTCCATCACCGGCATCTGGATGTCGAGCAGCACCACATCGGCGCTGTGCGAACGGGCCAGATCGATCGCCTCACGGCCGTTCGCCGCCTCCGCCACGACCTCGATCCCGCGGTCCGAGGTGAGGATCATCCGGATCCCGGCCCTGATCAGCGGCTCGTCATCGGCGACGACGACCCGTATCGGCGACCCGGTCACATCCACCCCCACTTCCACCCCCGCACCTCGCTGCGCCTCGCCCGCCTACCGGCTGACCTCGTAGGTCTTCTTCTCGATCAGCTTGCCGCCCTTGAAGCAGAACCGGAACACCGGCTCGGTGTCGAAGTTGTCCCCCACCTCCGAGGACATCAGCACCAGGCACTCAGAGCCCGCCGGCTCCTTCGGACCCGTCCCGGCCAGCCCGGTCGTCGCGATGGTGTCCCCGCTCGGCAGCTGGTCGCGAACCTCGTCCTCGCCCGCCCCGATCTGCACTCGCCCGTACTCTTCCGGGTCGATCATCCCCTTGTTTGCCGCCCCCACCAGGAAGAACAGCCCGAAGATACCGGCAACCACCAGCACCAGCAGGGCCGCCAGCGCGATTCCGCACCCCAGCGCCCACCCGCCGCCCCTGCTCCGGTCGCGGCCGGCCATCGCCAGCTCCCGCTCGGAGACACTCCAGTCCATGACCGGAGCACCGTTCCCGAGAGCGGCCTTCGGCGACTGCTGGCGGAAGTCGTCCTCCGCGGCGACGAACGGCGCCGCCTCCACCACCCCGTACGGCAGCACCCCCGCCACCCGGAAACCCCCGCCGTCCGCCGGCCCCGCATGCACCATGCCGCCGACCAGCCGCGCCCGCTCACGCAGCCCGGTCAGCCCCTGCCCGCCGCTGACCACCTCGCCCGGCGCCACACCCCCAGCCGCCCCATTGATGATCTCGACGACGAACGAGTCCGGCTCGTACCGCAGCTCCACACCGATCGGCGCGCCGGGAGCGTGCTTGTACGCATTGGTCAGCGCCTCCTGCGCAATGCGGTACGCCGCGTGGTCGGCCGCCGCGGCGAGCGACCGCACCTCGCCCGTACGCCGCAGCTCCACCGTGTTCCCCGCCACTCGCGCCGCCTCGACGAGCCCCTCGATCCCGGCCGTCCCGCGCGCGGACCGCCCCGACTCGTCCACCGGCGCGGGCCCTTCGACCCCGTCCCGCAGAATTCCGACGACCTCACGCAGCTCATGCATCGCGGTCACCGATGCGCCCCGCAGCACCCCGACCACCTCCCGCTGCCGCAGCGTCAGCTCGGGGTCCACCTCCAGCGCCCCGGTGTGCACGGATATCAGCGCCAGCTGGTGGCCGAGGCTGTCGTGCATGTCCTGCGCGATCCGCTGCCGCTCACGCAGCCGCGCCTGCCCCGCCACCATCGCGTGCTCACGCAGCAGCTGGGCATTGCGCTCCTGCAGCGCATGCAGCAGGGTCCTGCGCTGCGTCCAGTACCGGCTGGCCAGACCCGGTACGACCGTCGTCGCCAGGAAGTACAGCGTGGTGAACAGCACGAGGCTCATCGGTGCCTGCTGCGACCAGGAGTCCAGGAGCACGATGGCGTCAAAGAGGACGTACGCGATGGTGAACGCCGCCAGCGTCCGTCCGGCACCCACGATCCTGCGACCCGCCGACCACCCCACGACCATCAGCAGGGGGGCGAAACCGCTCAGAAGCGATGCGAGCGCACTCGTCACCACCAGCACCGGGGCGGGCATCCGCCGCCGCAGCAGCGACAGCACCGCGGCCGCCGCTCCCACGGCGAGCAGCCGCGGCCCCTCGCTGCCCAGCAGTTCCTCGGTCCCTGCCGCCATGAGGCCGAGCACCAGCGCGAGCACCGCCTCGCCGGCGGTCCGCCGCCGCGACCACAACTCGGGCGCCGCCAGCCACTGCCAACCGGCCCGGAACTTCGATGACGCGTCCACGCCCGAACCCTAAGCAGCGAACCCCGCCGTCCACGGCCCACTTTCGTCGCACGCGGCAGCGACGAACGTCGCTCAGCCGATGCCTGCCCCGTTGCAGGTGCGGCCCGGTTACTGAAGCCCGCCCGGTTACTGATGCGCGCCGACGTCGTCGCTCTTGTCGGGCTTGATGGGTTCTCCGCGGCGGACCGAGCCAGGAGCACGGGCGGCCGGGTGGTCGGCGTGCGCGGAGGAGGTGAGCTGCCAGGGAACGCTGGTGACCATGACGCCGGGGGTGAAGAGCAGCCGGCTCTTGAGCCACAGTGCGGACTGGTTGTGCAACAGGGCCTCCCACCAGTGGCCGACGACATACTCGGGGATGAAGACCGCGACGACGTCCCGCGGGCTGGCGCGCCGGATGGAACGGACGTACTCCAGGACCGACCGGGTGATCTCTCGGTACGGGGAGTCGAGGACCTTGAGCGGCACCGGGATTTCGTAGTCCTCCCACTGACGTTGGAGCGCGTTGGCCTGCTCGCGGTCGACCGCGACGGTGAGCGCTTCCAGGTGGTCCGGCCTGAAGGCGCGGGCGTAGGCCAGTGCCCGCAGGGTGGGCTTGTGGATCGTGGAGACCAGCACGATGGCCACCACGCGGGAGGGCGGCTTCATCTCGCTGCGCGGGTCGGTGACCGCCAGTTCGGCCGCGATGGCGTCGTAGTGACGTCGGATGCCCCGCATCATCACGAACAGGACGATGGCGGCGAGCACCGCCAGCCAGGCGCCCTGGGTGAACTTGGTGGCCAGCACGATGACCAGGACCAGGCAGGTGATGACCGCACCGGTGGCGTTGATGATCCTGGCCACCTGGTGCCGACGGCGCGTGGCGGGGTCGGGCTCGGTGCGCAGTTCACGGTTCCAGTGCCGGACCATGCCGGTCTGGGAGAGCGTGAAGGAGGTGAACACGCCCAGGATGTAGAGGTGGATGAGGCTGGTGACATCCGCCTTGTACGCCCACAGCAGCAGACCGGCCACAATCGCCAGGGCCAGGATTCCGTTGGAGAAGGCGAGCCGGTCGCCGCGGTTGTGCAACTGGCGCGGCAGATAGCGGTGCTGGGCGAGGATCGAGGCGAGCAGCGGGAAGCCGTTGAAGGCGGTGTTCGCGGCGAGGATCAGGACCAGGGCGGTGGCGGCCTGGATGAAGAAGAAGCCGACGCTGTTCTCGCCGCCGAAAACGGAGGCCGCGAGCTGGGCGATGACGGTGCGTTGGGTGTACGAGGAGCAGTCGCCGGTCAGACCGGTGAGCCGGCAGGCATCGTCGGTGATGTGCACCTTGGCGACGATGGCGAGGGTGGTGACGCCGACGAACATGGTGATGGCGATGATGCCCATTGCGGCCAGGGTGGCCGCCGCGTTGTGTGACTTGGGCTTGCGGAACGCCGGCACACCGTTGGAGATCGCCTCCACACCGGTCAGTGCCGTACAGCCGCTGGAGAACGCGCGCAGGACGAGCATCACCAGGGCCAGTCCCGCCAGGTTCGCGTCCCCGGGCTCCGGCTTGATGCCGTACGCGGCGCTCTCGGCCACCGGTGCGTCGCCGAGCAGGTAGCGGAGCAGGCCGGTGCCGACCATGATCAGCACGCCGCCGATGAACAGATATGTCGGAGCGGCGAACGTCTGGCCGGATTCACGCACACCGCGCAGGTTCATCGCGGTCAGGAGGGCGACGAAGATGAGCGCCATCAACACCCGATGGTCGACCAGGGCGGGCACGGCCGAGATGACGTTGTCGACCCCGGAGGCGACCGAGACGGCCACGGTCATCACGTAGTCGACCAGCAGCGAGGCGGCGACCACCAGTCCGGCGGAGGGGCCAAGGTTCGTCGAGGCGACTTCGTACGATCCGCCGCCGCTCGGATAGGCGTGCACGACCTGGCGGTAGGAGAGCACCACCACCGTCATCAGCGCGACGACCGCGGCTGCGATCCACGGCGTGAAATGCAGATAGGCCAGCCCGCCGAGGGTGAGCACCAGCAGGATCTCCTGGGTGGCATAAGCCACCGAGGACAGCGGGTCGGAAGCGAAGATCGGCAGGGCGAGGCGCTTGGGCAGCAGCGTCTCGCCCAGCTCCTCACTGCGCATGGCCCGGCCGATGACCAGCCGCTTGAGAATCCCTGTCACGTTGAACACGGCGCGAGCGTAAGCCGCGCCACCTGCTCAACAGCGGGACTCCGGTAGGGGGACAGGCATCAAGAACTCGTTATGATTCCCTACCACTGCGTACATATGGCGCAATTGATCCCACAGCGGCCGCCAGGAGCAGGGAGTCGCGGGCGACCAGCCGTCCCTGCTTTTCGAGAAGCCCGGGAGAACTAGCCTCCGACGGTGAGTGCGGCTTCCGCCTGCGCGAGCGTCGCCGGGTGGCCGAAGAGTCCGGGCAGGCCGCCCGAGTGCAGAAAGATCGTGCGTTGTCCAGGAACGATGTCGCCGTCTTCGGTCGCTGCGATCAGGCCGGCCATCGCGCGTCCGGTGTAGATCGGGTCGAGCACGATGCCTTCGGTGCGTGCGGCCAGCGTCATCGCGGCCATGACCCGCTCGGTCAAAACACCGTAACCGTCGCCGACCTGGTCGAGCCGGAGCCTGACTTCCTCCGGCGCGCGGTGCGTGCCGGACAGGCCGGAGGCCAGTTCGGACACGGTCCGGGCAGGGTCGGTGACGGCACCGCAGTGGACGCCGAGGACGCGGGCGGGACCCAGCACGTCGACCAGGCCGGCCATGGTGCCACCGGAGCCGACCGCGACGACCACATTCGCCACGTCGGGAGCTTGGGTGAGGAGTTCGCGTCCGCATTCGACGTACCCGCGCGCACCGAGCACGCTCGAACCACCGAAGGGAATGAGCACGGGGACAGCGCCGCGCCGTCGCAGCTGCTCCGCCATCTGCTCGGCGGCGGAGCGGAGGGCCTCGGCGTCGACGGCACCGGCCCACACGACCGTGGCGCCGAAGAGCCCGTCGAGGGCGAGGTTGCCGGAGGCCGACGAGCCGGGTGAGCCGGCGAGCACGAGTACAACGTCGAGCCCCAGCCGGGCGCCGGCTGCCGCGGTCAGCCGCGCGTGGTTGCTCTGCGGCGCGCCGGTGGTCACAAGGGTCGTCGCGCCGTCGGCCAGTGCCGCGCCGCAGAGCCACTCAAGTTTGCGGATCTTGTTGCCGCCGCCGCCCAGGCCGGTGAGGTCGTCGCGTTTGATCGACAGGTCGTCCGGGTTGAGGCCGAGTGCACCGGCCAGCCGCGGCATGGGTTCGAGCGGGGTCGGCCACGTGCCGAGCGTGGCCCGTTGCGGGGTTCGGCTGCCGGAGGTCATCGTCACCAACCTTTTCCGCGATGCTCCTGGGCTCACACCGGTGCGGAACGGGTGAGGAGCGAGAAGGCGTGCTCGGCATTGCGCCCGAGGGTTTCCCGGTCGCGGCCGCCCATGCTCGCCGGGCTCGCGAAGTCCCCCTTCACCTTCACCGTACGGGCCGGCGAAAGGGGACGCCTGGCTCCGCACTCGAACGGCTCAGCCATGCGGTGTCGGCGACGCACCCCCCTGCATCCCGATCAGCCTCGGAAGTCCCGCCTGATCGGAGCCGACCTTGCGATAGATGTCCGACAGCAGCCGGGTCACCATCTGATCCTGGGCACCCAGCGCCTCGGCGATGCGGGCGTTCGACCACCCGCGAGCGGCCCATTCGGCCACTGTCCGCTCCTGCGCGGTGAGCGACTCCGTGGCTGCGGTGCGCAGCTGGAGCGGCCACAGACCGGCTGCGTCCAGCTCCTCGCGGGCCCGCGCCGCGAGGGCGTCGGCCCCACCCTGCACGGCGCCTTCCAGTCCACGGTGAAGCTGCTCGGCGGCGCCCTGCGGCAGCCCGGCACGGCGCAGTGCGACGCCGTGGTCCACCAGCGCACACGCCAGGTCGTAGCCGGAAGGGGAGCGCTCGAGGTGTACGACAGCCTCGGCCAGCAGGGTGACCCGCTGCGCACCGTGGGTCACCGAGGCCATGGCACGCAACGCCTGCCCGATCGCGGACTGGGTACCGAATCGGCGGGCCCTGCGAACACCTTCGGAGGCGAGCTCGAGAGCCCGTTCCGGTTCGGAAGCTTCCAGTGCCTGGGCCAGGTGGAGCTGCCAGGGGCACCAGGCGGGGTTGCGCATGCCGCGCGGTTCGAGCCGCTCGCCGACCCGGACGAGCTGCTGCTCAGCTTCCCGCCGCATGCCCAAGGCGAGCAGCAGCTCGCTGTAGACGGTCTGGGAGTCCGGGTACACCACGGCGCTGGGCACGACCTCGCCGTAGCTGTACGTGGTGGCGAGTTCTTGGGCGTCCCGGGTGCGGCCGCGGGCGAGCAGGATCTCGATGAGGATGCCGATGGCGAAGTACTGTGCGGGCACCTGGCGCCCGACCCTGTCCGCGATCCGCAGTCCGGCGCGGACCAGGGTCTCGGCCTCGTCAAGGCGTCCGCGACGATGGCGGATATAGCCCAGAAGCGTGTACCCGAACGAGAGATGGGCGCCGCGCCAGCCCTTGCTCTCGCATTCTGCGATGCCCCTGTTGAAGAGTTCCTCCGCTCGTCCGGGCTGGTCGCAGTACATGAAGGTGAGAGCGACCAGGACCGGGACCTCGAAACCCCACTGCTCGTCGGTCCACTTGAGGCCCTCGCCGAGGGCTTCTTCCGCGTAGTGGAGCGCGGTGGCCGCAGGCTCGCCGCGCACCATGGCGTCCCAGGCGCGCAGCCCCAGGATGTACCGCTCCGCGATGTCCCGGCCGGTGAGGTGCTCGGCGAGCCGGGCCAGCCTGCGCGAGCGGGCGGGCGAGTCCTGTTCGTCGGCCCGGAAGGCGTTCCACATGAACTGCTCCGCCTGCATGTGCAGCCGCGTTCTTGTGTCGGTGGCTCCCCGGGCAGCTTCGGCAACCGTCACGGCGGCCTCGGCCATCCGGTCCGAGTGGCCGAGGGCCTGTGCCAGCCGGTAGACGATCGCCTCGCGCAGTGCCGGGTCCAGGACGGGCTCGTCCAGTGCGGCCCGCAGATGGTTGACCGTGGTCGCGGGTTCGGTCAGCAGGGCGGAGCAGCCGAGTTCGAACAGGAGGTCGGCCCGCTCCTCCAGGGCGGGTGGCTCGCGGAGCGCCCGGGCGAGGCAGCGCCGGGCGGCATCGGGAGCACCTGCCCTGAGGTACTCGCGGGCGGCTTCGCGGAGCTGCCGCACGGCCCAAGGGTCGCTCTCGGGATGCATCTCCAGCAGGTGCCGGGCAGCCGTGGTGGCGCCCAGGCCCGCACTCGACACGATCGCGGCGGCCTGGCCGTGCATGGCGACACGGAACGCCGCGGGAATCGCCCGGTAGACGGCGGTGGCGACCAGCGGGTGGAAGAACTCCAGACGGTCGTCTTCGGCGGCGTCCGGAGCTGCGTCGGCGAGGATGCGGGCCTCGCGCAGCCGGGCGACGGCGTCGGCGGACTCGGCCTCGCCCAGTCCCCCGACGCTCGCGGCCAGGCTCCGGGATGCCTCGGAGCCCAGCACGGCGGCACTCCAGGCGAACCGGACGGCGGAGGTGCCGAGCCGCTCCAGCCGCTCGACGAGTCCGCCGCCCTTCACCGCGGAGGCGAGCTCCCGCAGTTCGGGAACGTGTACGACCTGCGGCTTCAGCCCGCGATCGGCGACCTTGGCGACCAGTTCGACGGTCTCGAAAGGGTTCCCTCCGGTGACCGCCCAGGTCTCGCGGCAGAACGCCTCATCGGCTTCCTCACCCAGAGTTTCCCTGACGATGCGGCTGACCCCGCTGGGGGTGAGCGGAATGAGGTCGAAGGGGCGCGATCCAAGGCGTTCGGCCAGCTTGCCGAACGCCACAGCATTCACGGGGAGTTCATCGGAGCGGTAGGCCACGACGAGCAGCATCGGGAGTTCGGTGACCCGCGGTGCGAAGCCGGTGAGCCAGGCCAGCGACTCGGCGTCGGCCCAGTGGGCGTCGTCCAGCATGACCACCAGCGGCGCGTGCTGCACGGCGAAGCGGGTGGCTATCCAGTCCAGGCCGTCCCGCACCCCCTGCGGATCGGGGGAGACGTTGCCGTTCCCCGCCACCAAACCCACAGCAGGGGCGACGATGTCATACCAACTGCCCAGCATCTTGCGGTGTTCCTTCTCGGAACCTGCCGCAAGTACGGGCTGCACGAGCTGGCGTACGACATGGAATGCGACGCCTTGCTCCTGCTCTCCCCCGCAGGCGAAGAGCACCGTGCAGCCGCGGGCCGCGGCCCTCCTGCGCACCTCGGTGAGGAGTGTGGTCTTGCCGAGTCCGGCCGGCCCGGCGAAGGCCACTAAGCCGCCCGTGCAGGGTGCGACCGGCCCCGTGAACGACGCGCCCAGGTCGGTCAACAGGGCATCCAGTGCCGCGAGTTCCGCGTCACGTTCCAGTAGCAGTCGGCGCGGTCGCCCCGGCCGGTCTCCCGTGTAGGCCACATCCGTTCCTTCGGCCGCGTGTCGGTCCCCGAGTATGCGAAGCGTACGCCCGCCGGGACGTTCCGTAGTCCTCAGGGGAGGTCTTGCCCGCGGAGACGAATGGATTCTGGTAATACCGGCAACCGCACGGCGGTTCCTCTGTCCCCACCTCCCGATGCGCCTCCCCAGGGGGCGCGTACGCGGTCGCGTACGCCGGTATCACGCCACATGACACCCGTCGCTGACGGTCGCTCGGGTAATGCGGCGCCTAGCCTCGTAGGGCGGCGAGAACGCGTCAGGCCTGTACCGCCGAGCCGGTGGGATGCGCCGCGACACTCAGGGGGTGCGTATGGCGAAATCGACGGCTTCCGGCCTTCACCCGGTCCCCTCGGACCCGACCCGGCGCACCGCGGCCATCAGGATTCCGTTCCCTGCCCGCTTCAGCCCGCACGCGGAGCGCGCACGGCGGCACACACTGCAGTGGCTGCAGGAGACGGGCTTGCTGACGGCGGAAGCCGAGACGGCAGAGTACGACGCGCTGCGGCTCGAGCGGCTGATGGCGTACTTCTATCCCGACGCCACAGGCATCGACCTTGAGCTCGCGGCCGACTTCAACGCATGGTTCTTCATCTTCGACGACCAGTTCGACGGTCGGCTGGGGATGCGGCCCGCGGCGATCGAGCATTTGGTGACCACCCTCGTAGGGACCATGACAGCGGTGGGCACGCCCTCGGTGCCCGGCAGGGCGGGCCCACCGCTCGTCCAGGGGTTCCGAGACATCTGGCGCCGGGCGACCGCCGGTACTCCGTACGGCTGGCAGCGTCGGTTCCGTACACATTGGCAGGCCTACATGGCCGCCTATCAAGGGGAAGCACACCACCGGAACGCCGACCGCCTGCCTTCTGTTGAGCAGCTCCTCAAGGTCCGGCGGGACTCCATAGGCGTACAGCCCTGCCTCGACTTCACCGAGAGGTGCGGCGGGTACACCCTGCCGGACGAGCTGCACGGCTCTTCCCCACTCCGGGAGATGCGTGAGATCACCGCTGATGTAGTGATCTTCGTCAACGACATCGTCTCGCTCGCCAAGGAACTGGCCGCCGGGGATGTGAACAACAGCGTCATCGTCCTCCGCGAACAGGAGGGTTGCTCCCTGGAGCGGTCCGTCGAGCACATCGCCGCCCTCGCCAATGCGCGGACGGCCCGATTCGCCCAGCTCGCCGCCACCCTTCCCAGGACGCTGAGCGAACGGGGTGTGCCTGCGGAGGTGCGCGGTCACATCGACCACTATGTGGAGGGCATGGGTCACCTGATGGCGGGCAACCTCGCCTGGTCGCTCGCGACGTCCCGCTACGACGTGGCCGGGATCGCCGCCGTGAGCGGCGGACGGCAACGGCCCTGGGCATACCTCGCCGCGGCAGCCGAGTCCTTGGCCGCGGGCGTTACGCGGAACGCACCGACAGAGAGTTGAGCAGCCTCGTCGGCTACGACGCAGCCTTCGCCGTCACCCGCGACGCCCGCTTCGACGAGGTGCTCCTCGATGACAACACCCCCAAACCCGACGTCCTGCCTGCACTCGTCCTCGGCGTCTCCCTCGACAAGCCCGGCCAGCGCCCCGCCTACAACGGGCTCAAGATCCTCAGCAGGCTCCGCAACCGGGGCTACAAGCCGGGGTACCTCGCTGCAGACCTCGCTTACAACAACTCCGACCCCAATCAATGGCAGCTGCCGGTCCGCGCCCCTGGCTACAAGCCTGTCCATGACTAACGGGTCGACCAGCTCGGCCACGCCAACCGCAGGAAGATCAAGAATTGGGTCGGGACCCTCACGCTCAACGGGGAGCGCCCCCGCAGGCGCAGCCACCACAGGCGGAGAACCAAGCCACTGGGCAGCTGGACCCCCACCGGCTACCTCGCACGGACCGGCTGGCGCTCAGCTCCAGTCACACCGGATGAGAATCATCTGAAGATCAGGGCCCGCATCGTGAGGTATGCCACGGTGTGGTCTCTTTCACGTAAAAACGCCCCGAATTACTCCGCGCTCGGACAGCTACGCGCTCCGAACAACGAGAAACGGGCCCCCACCATGACTTTCGTCACTGGTAGAGACCCGTTTCACCGGTTTCTCTTTGTGCGCGAGGGGGGAGTTGAACCCCCACGCCCTTTCGGGCACTGGAACCTGAATCCAGCGCGTCTGCCTATTCCGCCACCCGCGCATTGGGTGTTGCCGCCCGTCCCCCACCTGTTCGATGCGAGCGCCTGGCGACTTCCAGAAGATTAGCACGCGGCACAGGGTGGATTCACATCCGATTGTTTGGCGGACCCGGTCGGCGAACAGGGGGAACGGAGGGCGGCAGCCCCCCACTCCTTCTGGGTGCACCCTGGGTGCGGGACACTGTCATGAGGCCGCCTCTACGATCCGTGTGAGAGGTGACACTCATCGACGGGGCAGACAAGGGGAACCAGCCGATTTCCCGACGCGTGGATACGATCAGTAAGCAGTACCAGGACGGCAACGACGGAGGAGGTGCCCCATGGGAGTCCTGAAGAAGTTCGAGCAGCGACTCGAAGGTCTGGTCAACGGCACCTTCGCCAAGGTGTTCAAGTCCGAGGTCCAGCCCGTCGAGATCGCCGGCGCCCTCCAGCGCGAGTGCGACAACAACGCGACGATCTGGAACCGCGAGCGAACCGTCGTACCCAACGATTTCATCGTCGAGCTCAGCGCGCCCGACTTCGAGCGCCTGAGCCCGTACTCCGGCCAGCTCGGCGACGAACTCTCCGGACTGGTCCGCGACTACGCCAAGCAGCAGCGCTACACCTTCATGGGACCCATCAAGGTCCACCTGGAGAAGGCGGACGACCTCGACACCGGTCTGTACCGGGTGCGCAGCCGCACTCTCGCGTCGAGTACGTCACAGTCCCCGGAACGGGCTCCGGCAGGCCCCGGCCCCGCCGCTCCCCAGGGCGGCGCCCGCGGCGGCTACGGCTACCCGCCCACCGCCGCACCTCCCATGCCGGCCGCGCCCCCTCCGGGCGTCGGCCGCCCCGGCCCCGCGCCCGTCGCGGACCGACGCCCGGCACCCGGTCCCGGACCGCTGCCGAGCACCCAAGTACGACGTTGGATCGAGATCAACGGCACCCGCCATCAGATCTCCCGCCCGACGCTGGTGCTGGGTCGCAGCACCGACGCCGATGTGCGGATCGACGACCCCGGCGTCTCGCGCCGGCACTGTGAGATCCGGACCGGAACGCCCTCGACGATCCAGGATCTCGGGTCTACCAACGGCATCGTGGTAGACGGGCAGCACACCACCCGCGCTACGCTCCGCGACGGCTCGCGGATCGTCGTGGGCAGCACCACCATCGTTTACCGGCAAGCCGAAGGGTGAAGCGGGGGCAATGTCAGAGCTGACCCTGACGGTCATGCGGCTAGGTTTCCTGGCTGTTCTGTGGCTGTTCGTGATCGTGGCCGTTCAGGTCATCCGAAGCGACCTGTTCGGTACGCGCGTCACGCAGCGCGGCTCACGCCGCAATGCCGACGCGCGTCCGCAGCAGACGCGCCAGGCCGCTGCGCCACCGCAGCAGCGCCAGCAGGCCACCGGCGGCCGCCAGCGCCGCGGTGCGCCCAGCAAACTCGTCGTCTCCGAGGGCACCCTCACGGGCACCACGGTGGCGCTGCAGGGCCAGACCATCACCCTGGGCCGGGCACACGACTCCACGATCGTGCTGGACGACGACTATGCGTCCAGTCGGCATGCCAGGATCTACCCGGACCGTGACGGCCAGTGGATCGTCGAGGATCTCGGGTCCACCAACGGCACATATCTCGACCGGACCCGACTCACCACCCCGACACCGATTCCGCTGGGCGCGCCGATCCGCATCGGCAAGACCGTCATCGAGCTGCGGAAGTAGTACGACAATGAGCGAGCGGAGCGAGCGAGCCGCAGCGGTCCCGACAGCGGACCGGCACGGGCTCCCGACCGGAGGGTGGGCAGTGTGGCTCGAGACCGGCTGTACCCGGAGCCGACGGGCGAGGTGCGCATGAGTCTGTCTCTGCGCTTCGCCGCCGGGTCACACAAGGGCATGATTCGGGAGGGCAACGAGGACTCCGGCTACGCCGGACCCCGCCTCCTGGCCATCGCCGACGGCATGGGCGGCCAGGCCGCCGGCGAGGTCGCCTCCTCGGAGGTCATCTCCACACTCGTCACGCTCGACGACGACGTGCCCGGCTCGGACATCCTCACCTCGCTCGGTACGGCGGTACAGGGCGCCAACGACCAGCTGCGGCTGATGGTCGAGGAGGATCCCCAGCTCGAGGGCATGGGCACCACGCTCACCGCCCTGCTCTGGACCGGCCAGCGGCTCGGCCTCGTGCACGTCGGCGACTCCCGCGCCTATCTGCTCCGCGACGGCGTACTGACCCAGATCACCCAGGACCACACCTGGGTGCAGCGGCTGGTCGACGAGGGCCGGATCACCGAAGAGGAAGCCACCACCCACCCGCAGCGCTCCCTGCTGATGCGCGCGCTGGGCAGCGGCGACCATGTCGAGCCCGATCTCTCCATCCGCGAGGTCCGTGCCGGCGACCGGTACCTGATCTGCTCCGACGGACTGTCCGGCGTCGTCTCCCACCAGACGATGGAGGACACCCTCGCCGACTACCAGGGCCCGCAGGAGACCGTGCAGGCGCTGATCCAGCTCGCACTGCGCGGCGGCGGCCCCGACAACATCACCTGCATCGTCGCGGACGTCCTCGACACCGACTCCAACGACACCCTGGCCGGGCAGCTCAGCGACACCCCGGTCGTCGTCGGCGCGGTCGCCGAGAACCAGCTCCAGCTGAACGACGGCGGCGCCATGCAGACCCCGGCGGGCCGCGCGGCCGGCCTCGGCCGCCCCGTCCCGCCTCAGACTTCCGGCGGCTTCGGCCCACCCGGCAGCGGCGACGGCATGGGGTACGGCGGAATGCCGCCCGAGGGCAGCTTCGGCGCGTACACCGACGAGGACTTCATCAAGCCCCGCGGCGGCCGCAAGTGGCTGAAGAGATCTCTCTACAGCGTGCTCGCGCTGGCGGTCGTCGGCGGCGGTCTGTACGGCGGTTACAGCTGGACGCAGACCCAGTACTTCGTCGGCTCCAAGGACGAGCACGTCGCCCTCTACCAGGGCATCAGTCAGGACCTCGCCTGGGTCTCGCTCTCGAAGGTCCAGAAGGACCACCCCGAGATCGAACTCAAGTACCTCCCGCCCTACCAGCGCAAGCAGGTCGAGGCAACGATCACCGAGGACAGCCTCGACAAGGCGCGAACCAAGGTCCAGGAGCTCGCCGACCAGGCCGCTGCCTGCAAGAAGGACGAGCAGCGCCGCGACGCCGCCGACCGCGCGAGCACTCCACCGCCCGGTGAGGGCGAGGCCGGTGGCACCACCGGCAAGCCCACCACCCAGAACGCCAAGACCAAGCCGACCGCAGCTACTCCGTCTCCGGGTCCCACCCTCTCGGAGGAGGAGCAGAAGCTGGCCTCGAACTGCGGAAAGCAGTAATCGGCCGTAGGGGGCCTTCTCCACCATGAGCGTTGTCACCAACACCACCACGATCGGCGCGATCGAAGCACCGAGCCGCCGCAACACCGAGCTGATGCTGCTCGTCTTCGCCGTAGCGATCTCCGTGTTCGCGTACGCCAACGTGGGCCTCGCCATCAACGGCGCGCTCCCGGCCGGCATGCTCGGATACGGAATCGGGCTCAGTCTGCTGGCGGCCGTCAGCCACCTGGTGGTCCGTAAATTCGCCCCGTACGCGGACCCCCTGCTGCTCCCGCTGGCGACGCTCCTCAACGGCTTCGGGCTGGCGATCATCTGGCGTCTCGACCAGTCCGAGCGCTTCCAGGCACTCAAGACCTTCGCCCCCGCCGCATCCAAGCAGCTGATGTTCTCCGCAGTGGGCGTCGCCCTCTTCGTCGGAGTACTGATCCTGCTCAAGGACCATCGCATCCTGCAGCGCTACACCTACATCTCCATGGTGGTCTCGCTGTTCCTGTTGGTTCTGCCGGTCTTCTTCCCAGCAGTGAACGGCGCCAAGATCTGGATCAACATTCCCGGCGTCGGCACGCTCCAGCCCGGTGAGTTCGCCAAGATCATCATTGCGATCTTCTTCTCCGGCTATCTGATGGTGAAGCGCGACGCCCTGGCCCTCGCCAGCCGCCGCTTCATGGGCCTCTACCTGCCCCGCGGCCGCGACCTCGGACCCATCCTGGTCGTCTGGGCGATTTCCATCCTCATCCTGGTCTTCGAGACCGACCTCGGTACCTCGCTGCTGTTCTTCGGCATGTTCGTCGTGATGCTGTACGTCGCCACCGAGCGGACCAGCTGGATCGTCTTCGGTCTGCTGATGTCGGCGGTCGGCGCGGTCGGCGTCGCCACCTTCGAACCGCACGTCCAGCAGCGCGTGACTGCCTGGCTCGACCCCTTCGCCGGCTGGGGCAAGGAGGCTGCCAGCGAGCAGATCGCCAAGTCCCTCATGGCCTTCGGCTCCGGCGGCACCCTCGGCACCGGCCTCGGTCAGGGCCACTCCGACCTCATCGGCTTCGCCGCCAACTCCGACTTCATCCTCGCAACGGTCGGCGAAGAACTCGGTCTCGCCGGCATGATGGCCGTCCTGCTCGTCTACGGCCTGATCGTGGAGCGCGGGGTGCGCACCGCCCTCGCCGCCCGCGACCCCTTCGGCAAGCTCCTGGCGATCGGCCTCTCCGGCGCCTTCGCCATCCAGGTCTTCGTCGTCGCCGGCGGTGTCATGGGGCTCATCCCGCTGACCGGTATGACCATGCCGTTCATCGCGCAGGGCGGTTCGTCCGTGATCGCCAACTGGGCCCTCGTCGGCATCCTGATCCGTATCAGCGACACCGCGCGCCGTCCCGCGCCGGCACCCGCCCCGTCCCCCGACGCCGAGATGACCCAGGTGGTCCGACCGTGAACAAGCCCCTGCGCCGAATCGCGATCTTCTGCGGGCTTCTCGTCCTCGCCCTCCTGATCCGGGACAACTGGCTCCAGTACGTCCGTGCCGACGAGCTGAACTCGCACAAGTACAACCGTCGCGTCCAGATCGAGCGGTACGCCTACGAGCGCGGCAACATCATCGTCGACGGCAAGCCCATCACCGGCTCCGCCGAAACGAACGACACGGACTTCAAATACAAGCGCACCTACGTCGACGGCCCCATGTGGGCGCCGGTGACCGGGTATGCCTCACAGGCCTTCGACGCCAACCAGATCGAGAAGCTCGAGGACGGCGTCCTCACCGGCAACTCCGATCAGCTCTTCTTCGACCGCACCATGGCGATGTTCACCGGCGACCAGAAGCGCGGCGGCAACGTCGTCACCACCCTCAGCGGCGCCGCCCAGAAGGCCGCCTACAAGGGCCTCGGCTCCAAGAAGGGTGCCGTCGCCGCGATCGACCCCAAGACCGGCAAGATCCTCGCGCTGGCGTCCACCCCCTCGTACGATCCGAGCTCCTTCGCCGGATACGCGGGCAAGGACGAGAAGGCGTGGAACGCTCTCGAGAAGGACAAGGAAAAGCCGAAGCTCAACCGCGCACTGCGCGAGGTCTACCCGCCCGGCTCCACCTTCAAGGTGGTCACCGCCGCCGCCGCGCTGGAGCATGGCGAGGTCGACGACATCAACGCGGCGACGGACACCCCGGAGCCGTACATCCTGCCCAACACCCGCACGCCGATGGTCAACCACGCCAACGGCTGCAAGAACGCCAGCCTGATGAAGGCGCTCGAGGTCTCCTGCAACTCCGTCTTCGCCAAGCTCGGTGACCAGGTCGGCCGGGACAAGATGCTGGAGACGGCGCAGAAGTTCGGCTTCAACAACCCGGAGATCGACACCCCCGTCCGTGCGGCCGCCTCCGTCTACAACAAGACAATGGACCGCTCCAGCAACGCGCTGTCCTCCATCGGCCAGTTCGACACCGCCACCACCCCCCTCCAGATGGCCATGGTCGCCGCGGCGATCGCCAACGACGGCAAGCTGATGAAGCCGTACATGATCGACCAGCTGGAAGCGCCCAACCTCGACGTCATCAAGAAGAACGAGCCGCAGGAGATGAGCCGCCCGCTCTCCCAGAAGAACGCGCAGCTCCTCCAGCAGATGATGGAGAACGTCGTCGAGAGCCCCAGCGGCACCGGCGGCAAGGCCAAGATCGACGGAGCCACGGTCGGCGGCAAGACCGGTACCGCCCAGCACGGCGAGAACAACAGCAAGCGGCCGTACGCCTGGTTCATCTCGTACGCGAAGACCGACAGCGGATCGCCGGTCGCCGTAGCGGTCGTCGTCGAGGACTCCAGCGGTATCTCTCGCGACGACATCACCGGCGGCGGTCTCGCCGGTCCCATCGCCCGCGATGTGATGCAGGCGGTACTGGAGAGCAAGAAGTGACGCGAATCACGTCCACTGTCCATACCTGCACATTGCGATACCGGTCGGGTATCAGGTGACCGTCGCGGGCGGATCAGGCACGGCGTGCCCGGTAGCGTATGCGCGAACAGCACACCGCCGGACCACACACGGGTGCGGTCAGGACTGACGGAGAGGGCTGGAACAGCTATGGAAGAGCCGCGTCGCCTCGGCGGCCGGTACGAACTGGGCTCGGTGCTCGGCCGTGGTGGCATGGCGGAGGTCTACCTCGCCCACGACACCCGGCTCGGCCGCACCGTCGCCGTGAAGACGCTGCGGGCCGATCTTGCCCGCGACCCGTCCTTCCAGGCCCGGTTCCGCCGTGAGGCCCAGTCGGCCGCCTCGCTCAACCACCCGGCAATCGTCGCGGTCTACGACACGGGCGAGGACTACGTCGACGGGGTCTCGATCCCGTACATCGTCATGGAGTACGTCGACGGGTCCACGCTCAGAGAGCTGCTGCACTCCGGGCGCAGACTTCTGCCCGAGCGCACGCTCGAGATGACCATCGGCATCCTCCAGGCGCTGGAGTACTCGCACCGCGCCGGCATCGTCCACCGCGACATCAAGCCGGCGAACGTCATGCTGACGCGCACCGGCCAGGTCAAGGTCATGGACTTCGGCATCGCCCGCGCGATGGGCGACTCCGGAATGACCATGACGCAGACCGCGGCAGTCATCGGCACCGCCCAGTACCTGTCCCCGGAGCAGGCCAAGGGCGAGCAGGTCGACGCGCGCTCCGACCTCTACTCCACCGGCTGTCTGCTCTACGAGCTGCTGACGGTCCGGCCGCCGTTCGTCGGGGACTCCCCGGTCGCGGTCGCCTATCAGCACGTACGGGAAGAGCCGCAGCCGCCCAGCAACTTCGACCCCGAGATCACGCCCGAGATGGACGCGATCGTGCTGAAGGCGCTGGTCAAGGACCCCGACTACCGCTACCAGTCGGCCGACGAGATGCGCGCCGACATCGAGGCCTGCCTCGACGGCCAGCCCGTCGCGGCAACGGCGGCGATGGGCGCGGTCGGCTACGGCGGCTACGCCCCGGACGACCAGCCGACCACGGCACTGCGCCAGGCCGACTCGGCCGGCCAGACCTCGATGCTCCCGCCGGTGAACCCGGACGACGGCGGCTACGGCGGTTTCGACGACCGCCCGGACCGCCGCCGCCAGAAGAAGTCGAACACCTCGACGATCCTGCTGGTACTCGCGGGCATCCTGGTGCTGGTCGGAGCGGTACTCATCGGCAAGTCGGTCTTCGGCGGCGACGACGGCAACAACAGCACTGTGCCGGTGCCGCTGCTCGTGGGTAAGCCTTACCAGGAAGCCGAGCAACTGGTGATCAACGCCGGCGTCAAGATCCACAAGTCCGGCACGCAGCGGTGCGACCAGCCGAAGGGCAGCGTCTGCAGCCAGACTCCCAAGGACGGCAAGATGAAGCAGGGGGAGACCGTCGAGGTCGTCGTCTCCGAGGGCGCCCCCAAGATCGAGGTCCCCGACGTCACCGACAAGCCGGTCGACAAGGCGACGGACATCCTGGTGAGCAAGGTCTTCAAGGTCGAGACCAAGGAGATCGAGTCCGACCGGGAGCCGGGCACGGTGATCGACCAGAGCCCCAGGGGCGGGGGCCAGGCCGAAAAGAACTCGACGGTCACCCTCACCGTGGCCAAGCAGACCAAGATCAACGTACCTCCCGTCGTGGGCCAGCAGTTCGACGCCGCGAAGAACCAGCTCGAAACCCTCGGGTTCCAGGTTGTCCGGAGCGACGTCGATTCCGATAAGGCGTTGGGCGAGGTCATCGAGCAGGACCCGTCGGGCAACTCGAAGGCGGCCAAGGGAGCCACGGTCACGCTGAAGGTCTCCAAGGGCCCGCAGCAGACCGCCCAGGTGCCCCAGCTGTTCACCCAGACACTCGGCCAGGCCAAGCAACTCCTCGCCCAGGCGGGACTGCAGCTCGGCACCGTCGACGGTCCGAACGACGACAACGCCCGGGTCGTCGCCCAGGACCCGCAGGCCGGTCAGCCGGCGACGCCGAATCAGCCGGTCAATGTGAAGACCATCGCCGGTGACGGCGGGGGCAACGGGAACAACGGCGGCGCCGGCAACGGCGGAATCTTCGGCGGCGGCTAGCAGCCCTCCGCCCGCCGTACGGCGGGCACAACGAGGAGCCCCGGCACCCTTGATGGGTGCCGGGGCTCCTCTTTTGCACCGCGACGAGCTTCGAGCCAGTGGCTACCGCCTTCTGACTGGACTGAGGTCCCCCAAGGACCTCCGTCAGATGCAGTCGCGTACACCATCACTCAACATCGCGACGCTGCTCACCGACAGCGAAGCCGCTGGTCAGGTACGTACTCCGTCCACAACCCCGTCGAGCGAACACCGAGGGGAACTGATCGGCCTACGCCAGGACACCCAGCGCGTCGAGGCAGGCTCCGTCAGCGCAGCTCCGCCGGCGGCGTACGGTCCTTGTCGACCTTCTCCATACGCTCCAGCTCGCCCCACACGACGTAGCGGTAGTCCGAGGTGTAGACGGGCGTGCACGTCGTCAGTGTGATGTAGCGGCCCGGCTTCGACTTCCCCGACTCCTTCGGGACCGGCTGCAGCACGTCCACGTTGTACTTCGAGGTCTCTTTGAGCTCGTTGTAGACCTTGTAGACGTACCAGGTGTCCCGGGTCTCGAAGACGATCGGATCGCCGTTCTTCAGCTTGTGGATGTTGTGGAACTTCGCTCCGTGCCCGTCCCTGTGCGCGGCCAGCGTGAAGTTGCCCTTGCTGTCCCAGGGGAGCGCCGACTTGATCGGGTCCGCGTAGTAGCCCGCGATGCCGTCGTTGAGGCTCTTGGTGTCGGTTCCCTTCTTCACCAGTACCTCGCCGTTGCTCATGACAGGTACGTGGAGGAAGCCGATGCCGTCCTTGGTGTCGAGCGCGCCAGGAGCGCCGTTCCAGCCTTCGCGCATCTGGTCGCCCTGCTTGGAGGCCGCACGGTCGGCGAGAACGTTCGTCCACCACAGCGAGTAGACGACGAAGAGCGCCAGCACCACGCCCGCGGTGATCAGCAGTTCGCCGAAGACACTGATGACGCCGGCGATCCGGCTACGCGCACGTGCCACTGCACCTGTTCCCGTCTTGAAGTCCCACAGCGTTCAGCCGACGAGCGCGTCGGGTTTGCCCTTGCTGCGCGGCCGTTCCTCGACCATCTTGCCCCACACGATCATTCGATACGTACTCGTAAACTCCGGCGTACACGTCGTCAGCGTGATGTACCGGCCCGGCTCGGTGAATCCGGAGCCGGGCGGCACCGGACCGATCACTCCCACGTTCGACGGCGAGGTCTGAGGGAGGGTACGCACCGTCTTGTACGTGTAGTACGCGTCCTGGGTCTCAACGACGACCAGGTCCCCCGGGTTGAGACGATTGATGTAACGGAACGGTTCGCCATGGGTGTTGCGGTGGCCCGCGACCGCGAAGTTGCCCGACTTGTCCGCGGGCATCGCGGTCTTGAGCTTGCCCTCGCCGTAGTGGCCGACCATGCCGCGGTCGAGGACGTTGTGCTTGCTGATGCCTTCGGCGATCGGGACGACCACGTCCAGCTTGGGGATATACATGATGGCGAAGCCCTGCCCGGGCTCGAACGCACCGGGCTTGCGGCCCTTCGCCCAGTCGTCCTGGATCTTGTTCGTCTCCTTGCCGGCCTCCTGACCTGCGCGTATGTTCGTCCACCAGAGCTGGTACGTGACGAACAGCAGCATCAGCACGCCGAAGGAGATGAAGAGCTCGCCGATGGCGCGGCTGGCGATGACGGCGGGGCTGTCCTTGAGCGCACGCGCGGCACGGCGGGCCTCGACGCGCGAAAGAGGCTTGGCGGGCGCGGCGTCGGCCCCGGCCGGGACGGCGGCAGCGGGCTGAGCACGCCTACGGCCCCGGCCGCCCTTGGCCGCCTTGCGGCGCTCGGCCCGCCCCGGACCTGCAGGAGTCTCCGCGGCGCGACGCGTGTCCGCCGTGCGCAGCGCGACGGTCTCGTCGTCCGGTACGGGTATCGGCTCGGACACCGGTATCGGCGCGGGCGCGGACATGGGTTGCGGCTCGGGAACCGGCTCCTGCTGTACGTACCAGTCCCGCTGATAGCCCTCAGGATCGTCCACGGTGTACTGGCCGTACCCGGACCACTCCTGAGGCTGCGGCTGCGGCTCCTCCGCCTCCGGAACGCTCGGGGCCTGGAACCACGGCGAGCCGTGCCCCCTCGGCGGCAGCGGGCCCGTCAGAGGGTCGTACTCGTCCTCAGGGCCTACGGCACTCACGCCAAGGCCTTGCCCACCACCGGTGCGAGCCCCGCCGAACGGCCGACCGCCCCGGTATCGCCGCACTGCTCCAGCCAGTTGGCGAGCATCAGATGGCCGTGCTCGGTGAGGACCGACTCGGGGTGGAACTGCACGCCCTCGACGGCCAGTTCACGGTGGCGCAGCCCCATGATGATGCCGTCCGCCGTCCGCGCCGTGACCTCCAGCTCGTCCGGCAGATCCGCCGGCTCGGCCGCCAGCGAGTGGTAGCGGGTCGCGGTGAAGGGCGAAGGCAGCCCGGCGAATACGCCCTTGCCCTCGTGCGCGACCAGCGAGGTCTTGCCGTGCAGCAGCTCGGGCGCGCGGTCCACCACACCGCCGTACGCCACCGCCATCGACTGCATCCCCAGACAGACGCCGAAGACCGGAACACCGGTGTCCGCGCAGTGCCGCACCATGTCGATGCACACACCGGCCTGCTCGGGCGCTCCGGGACCGGGGGACAGCAGTACGCCGTCGAAACCGTCCTGCGCGTGCGCGAGTTCGACCTCGTCGTTGCGGCGGACCTCGCACTCGGCGCCGAGCTGGTACAGGTACTGGACGAGGTTGAAGACGAAGCTGTCGTAGTTGTCGACGACGAGGATGCGTGCGCTCATCGGGGCGCCCCCGCTCCGTCGACCGTCACATCATTGAACGGAAGCAGCGGCTCCGCCCACGGGAAGACGTACTGGAACAGCACGTAGACGACCGCCAGAGCGAGCACGAGCGAGATGAAAGCCCGCACCCATGCGTTGCCCGGCAGATGCCGCCAGATCCAGCCGTACATGCTGTCCCTTTCCGTTCGGTACCGCACCAGACTAAAGGGCGGCAGGGGCACATGGGTCAGCTGTGCAAAGCTTCCGGTTTGCCGTCGGTCACAGGCTGGGTGGCGTCCAGATGCGCCCAGGCGATCAGCCGGTGGCTGCTGCCCCATTCCGGATCGCAGGTGGTCAGCGTCAGATAGCGGCCCGGGCCGTCGAATCCGGACTTGCTCGGGACGGGGGCGATGACGCCGACATCGCTCGGCACGGTCCGGTACGGCTTCCTGTCGATGCGGTACGTGAACCAGGTCGTACCGTCCGTCAGCACGACCGCGTCCCCGGGACCCAGCTTGGGGAAGTCCTTGAACGGATCGCCGTACGTGCGGCGGTGGCCGGCGACCGAGAAGTTGCCGCTGCCGCCGAGCGCGGCGGTGGAGATGTAGTGGCCGAGGCCCTTGTGGAGGGTACGCGCCTCGGTGCCCTCCAGAACCGGCCAGTCCCAGCTCCTGCCGAAGCGGGGGATGTACATGACCGCGAAGGGTTTTCCGTCCTCGTACGCCTTCGGGGCGGGAGTCGCGGTGCGACCGGGCGCGGGCGCCTCGACCGGGCCCTGCGACCACGCGTCCTGGAGCTGATCGATCTGGCCGTCCGTGGCGCTACCGGCCTTGATACCGGTCCAGAACAGCACGTACACCACAAAGAGCACGATCAAGGTGCCGACGGTGATGCAGAGTTCGCTGACGGTCCTGACGATCAGACGCACCGACACCGGCTCCCCCAAGCGCTGCCCAGCCCAGCCCCGCTCTACCCAGTACTACCCAACGGGCTTCGCGTAGTGGAGATCCACTGTGCCCGAGTAGCCGGGGAGAGTCACCGCCTCATGCTCGCCGACTTTCCAGCCGAGGCCGTACGCCTTCACATACAGCTGGTAGTTCTGGATCGCCGGGGAGGCGGTGAGCGCCTTCTTGAGGGCGCTCTGGTCACCGACAGCGGTGATCTTGTACGGCGGGGAGTAGACGCGGCCCTGGAGGATCAGCGTGTTTCCCACGCACCGCACGGCGCTGGTGGAGATCAGCCGCTGGTCCATGACCTGGATGCCCTCGGCGCCGCCCTTCCACAGGGCGTTGACGACGGCCTGCAGGTCCTGCTGGTGGATGACCAGGTCATTGGCCTGCGGCTCGGGGTAGCCGGGGGCGGCCTGCGCGTTCGGCGGGGCGTCGTTGAGGGTGACGGTGACGGCCGGCCCGCTGAGCTTCTTGGTGCCTGCGGCCTGCTCCAGGGCGTTCAGCTTCACATCCTCGGCCTTGGTGGAGCCGTCGTCGCGCCGGGCCAGGGCGTCGACGTCGGCGCGTACCGCCGCCGTGGACTCGTCGAGGGCACCGTTCTTGGTGCTGCGCTGCTGGATCAGGTCGGAGAGCTTCAGCAGCGAGGCGTCCGTACGGATATTGGTGCCCTTGGCGGTGTTGAAGCTGGTGACGAAGATCAGTCCGGCAAGAGCGAATACGGCAGCCGTCAACAGCCGGACCGTCCCGCCCGTCACCCAGCCACCACCCCTCATCGGACTTCGCCCCTCTTCCTCTCCGTCGAAGCGGTGAACCGGCCCTTGGGGGGAGTCGGCAGAAATGCTCAACGTACCCTTATCTCCTCAGGCCCCGCGGAAGCACTACGCTAACGGACGCCCGGGGGCGGCAGTGGTCCCCCTCGCTCCAGCCCCGGCGCCCGCCACAGTTCCCTGCGCGGTCACGCAGCGCATCGACAGGAGAGTCCCTCGTGCCGAAGTCACGTATCCGCAAGAAGGCCGACTTCACGCCGCCGCCGGCATCGAAGCAGGCGACAACCATCAAGCTGACGAGTCGCAGCTGGGTCGCACCAGTGATGCTCGCGATGTTCCTCATCGGGCTCGCATGGATCGTTCTCTTCTATGTGACCGAGGGCGATCTGCCGATCAAGAGCTTCGGCAACTGGAACATCGTCGCCGGCTTCGGTTTCATCGCCGCCGGCTTCGGCGTCTCGACACAGTGGAAGTAGCTGTTTCGCAGCCCGCCCGTCAAGCCCTGCCCTGAGGTTATCCCCAGCGTTATCCACAAGCGGGGGAAAAGGTCTGACGATCTGTGGATAACTCTCACAGCATTGACGCCGGTGTGACTGCATCGGCCATGTTGGTGAAGCGACCCGCCCCTTGTCCCTGCTGGGAAAAGCCCAGCTCAGCGACAAGGGGCACGCTTGTTCCCCACAGCGTGCACAAGATCCGACACACGCTGTGGACAACCTTGGGGAAAGGTCTCGCTCAGGTGAGCGAAGCGGTCCTCACCAGCACGGTCACGACGATCGCCAGGAAGACCACGGCACAGGTCCCGAACTGCACCAGGTTCCGGTGCTCGCGGGGGGCGTGCACCAGGCCGAAGGCGATGACGATGCCCGCGATCAGGCCGCCGATGTGCGCCTCCTTGGCGATGCCCGACCAGGTGAAGGTGAAGAGCAGGTTCAGCGCGAGCAGCGCGATGACCGGCCGCATGTCGTAGTTGAGGCGGCGCATCAGTACGGCGGTGGCGCCCAGCAGCCCGAAGATGGCGCCGGAGGCACCCAGAGAGGCCTGGTTCGGGGACGCGATCAGATATGTGAGGGCGCTGCCGGCCAGTCCGGAGAGCAGGTAGAGCGCGAGGTAGCGGACCCGGCCCAGCGCCTGCTCCAGAGGGCCGCCGAGCCACCACAGGCCCAGCATGTTGAAGGCGATGTGCCACACCTCCTGGTGCAGGAACATCGAGGTGAAGAGCCGGTACCACTGGCCCTCGGCGACACCGTCCACCGGGACGAACGGCGTCGGCGGCCACTGTGCGATCAGAGCCAGATCGTTGACCACGCGGTCGCTGGCCGCCGCGGCGATGAACACCGCGATATTGATGACCAGCAGGATCTTGGTGACGAGGTGGGGGTGGGCCGCCACCGCACCGCCGGCGAGCGTGCGCGGCTGGTTCGCCGTCGGGCCGTGTCCCGTACCGGATCCGGTACGGATGCATTCGGGACACTGGAATCCGACCGAGGCGCTGACCATGCAGTCCGTGCAGATCGGCCGCTCGCAGCGGGTGCAGCGGATGCCGGTCTCGCGGCCCGGATGCCGGTAGCAGCTCGGCAGGCCGTGTTCGGCCTGCGGTTCCTGTGGCTCCTGTGGACTACCTGGCGCCTGGTCCATGAGGTCCCCTCAATCTCCTAGCTCAACACACCGCCCCGTCCATCCTTACGGACGGACGGGGCGAATTGGTTCCCCGGGGGCAGGCACGGGTTCACACACAGGATCAGCGCAGAACCGAGCCCGGGACCCCGCCTGGGACCGCACCCGGGGACCAAGCCCCGGTGATCAGCCCTGGCGGATCTCGACGACGACCGACTCGATCACGACGTCGTTGAGCGGGCGGTCGGTGCGCGGGTTGGTCTGGGCGCCGACGATGGCGTCCACGACCTTCTTGCCCGCGTCGTTGCTGACCTCACCGAAGATGGTGTGCTTGCGGGTCAGCCAGGCGGTGGGCGACACGGTGATGAAGAACTGCGAGCCGTTGGTGGCCGGGCCGGCGTTGGCCATGGCGAGCAGGTACGGCTTGTCGAAGGCGAGGTCGGGGTGGAACTCGTCCTGGAACTCGTAGCCCGGGCCGCCGGTGCCGTTGCCCAGCGGGTCACCGCCCTGGATCATGAAGCCGCTGATCACACGGTGGAAGACCGTACCGTCGTACAGCTTGTCCGTGGACTTCTTGCCCGTCGCCGGGTGGGTCCACTCACGCTCGCCCTGGGCGAGCTCGACAAAGTTCTTGACCGTCTTGGGCGCGTGGTTCGGCAGAAGCCGGATCTCGATGTCGCCTTGGTTGGTCTTCAAGGTGGCGTACAGCTGCTCGGCCACGATCTGCCTTCCGTAAGTCTTCTCTGACGTCCAACGATCCTCGCACGCGAGAGACGCCTACGGATAAAAGCCGCCGAGTCGCCGCCGGAGCGGCGCGTTGTGAGGCGAACCGTGGCATTGTCGTCCACAAAGCTCCCGACATGACCCGGATGCCCGCCCCACATGCCGGGGCGGCACTCAACAGGCATGATTTTCAAACGGGTGGAAAGGCGAAACTGTGCCGAACTGGGGATAAACCCCAGACCCCAGAACGCCACCGACGAGGAGGATCCCGTGACCCGCATGGACAGCGTGCGCGCCGCGACCGGTACGGCGAAGGAGAGCGTGCAGCACGCCGCGGAAGTGGTGGCGCCCTACGCCGGGACGGCCAAGGAGCACGCCGCGCATTATGCGCACGAGGCCGGCGCACGGCTCGCGCCCAAAGTCTCGAAGGCCGCTGATCAGGCCCGTGTTCAGTACTACGTACGTGTCGCGCCGCATGTGCCACCGAAAGTGGACAAGGCCGCGCACCGAGCCGCGACCAAGGCCCGGAAGGCCGCTCGTCAGGCGGCGGACTACACCGTTCCGCGTGTCGAGCACGCGGTGGCGGTCGCTCAGCCCGTACGAGAAGAGGCTGCGGCCCGCTCGGCTGCCGCGCTGGCCGCACTGCGCGGACAGGTGACGGCCAAGGAGATTCAGAAGCTGGTGAGGAAGCACGAACGGCGGTCCAAGGCCGGACGCCTCGCCAAGGGTGCCGCAATCATCGGCGCGGTGGTCGGCGGAGCTTTCGCCGCTTGGAAGTGGTGGGACAAGCAGGCCAATCCCGATTGGCTGGTGGAACCGCCCGCTGCCACGGAGGTCTCCGACCGCGCCCCGCTGGCGTCCGTCGACGGCAGTGGACAGGATGATCTCGACCCTGAGGTGCAGGCTAAGCAGGATGATGCGGAGGGTTCGGATCGCGACGATCGCCGCTGACCGGGTACCGCCCTTGTGGCCTGTGGCGCCGGGAGACGTGAGTGCTCCCGGCGCCTCATGCCGCGGCGAGCGCCGGTTCCGCGACGGGGGCGGGGGCGGACCCGGAGGCGGGTGCAGACCCTGATGCGGACCGTGGTGCGGGGGCGAAGCTCAGTGAGCCGTAGGCACTGTCGGCGTCGATCCCTTGCAGATGCCGTGTGACGGGCGAGGAGCCATGGGCTTCGGCGTGAATACGCTGCTTGATCGTGGGCGGCAGCGACCTGTCGCGTGCCGTGGGGCTCCATCGCGTATTCGGCGCCGGCAATGTCGCCCGGAGGGCTCGTGCGGGCACCTGCTTCGGCAGGCTCGGCAGGGCCGGCTGGTCCGGCGTCTGCAGGGCGGCCCCCTGCGCGGCGGTGGCCGCGGTGGTCAGCCCCATCGAGGCGAGCAGCGCAAAGAGCGCGGCAATGAATGCGGTCCACAGATTCTTGACCTTGAAGGCGGCCATGACCCCTCGCTTTCGGGTTGAGCGATCTACATACCTTTCTCATGATGTGTACGCATCTCGAGAAGTGGGGGAGCGACGCCACCGCTGTGCAGTTCTTCGGATGAACACCACCCGGACGGTCCAATGACGGCCCTATGAAATGGCAAGGCGCGGTTGAGCAGAGCCCGGCAGTGACCGGAGCCGGCCACGTCCGGAGTTGCGTGGCGGCATGGGTGATGTATGCACCCGGCGGTACACAAGGGCACGCGGGACGCGCAGGCGGCCGAGGACGAACGGGATCACGCCGGCACGAGGAACGGGCCACTGGTCCGGCAGGCGGGGTTGGCTCCCATCCCCACCACGGCTCCCTCTCCGTACGGCAGGGCGCGGATGTGTGAGCCCGCGTATCCGTCGGGAGTCAGAAACACGTCCCAGGCGGCCATCCAGTCCTCGGTGCGGCCGGTCTCGGGGGAGACCACGGGCTCGCGCCGCGGCACCACCCGCTCCTGGGCGATGAAGCCGCGGCCCGCGGTCTCGTCGAGCACCTGGCGCCATTCGAGGTCGGTGAGCTCCCAGCCGACGTGAATGCCGGAGCCGGCGAAGTCCGCACGGGGTTTGACGATCAGCTGCTCCCGGTGCTCGCGGCAGTGCTCGACCAGCGCGGGGGTCAGCTCCCGGGTCCAGGGCAGCACCCGGTCGACCAGGTCCTGCTCCGCGGCGGTGAACGCCTCCCGGCCGCGTTCGTCGGACAGCAGCGCGAGGCAGCCCTTGTTGGCGTACAGAGAGCTCTGGAAGGTGGTGAACAGCACCACCCGGCCCTCCTCGTGGGCGCGCAGGATCGGCTCGATCGACTCCTCGCCGCCGGGGGTCCGGACGGTCTGGGCCGCGGAGAAGTAGCGCAGCACCACATCGACGGGAGTGCCGTCGAGCAGTAGTCGGCCGTTCTGCTCACGGATCTGGCTGACCTCGCCGACCCGCAGGTCGATCCCCAGGCGCTGCATCATCTCCTGGAAGGAGCGGACCAGATGCAGGTACGGGGCGAGGCCGCCGTCCCCTTCGACGAGCGCGACCACTGGGTCCGCCCCGTCGGTCAGCGGGGCTGCGGCGGTGCGCAGGGCGGCGGCGATCCGCTCGCCGGTGTGTACGTAGGTCAGCCGCTGTTCCTCGGCGAAGTCCCGGAAGTCCGGGACGTCGAGGAGTGCCCGCTGGATCTCTGCCCGGTCGGCTCCGCCGAGTTCGCTGCCGACGTTGAACTCCAGCAGCTTGAAGGAGGTGCCGTCGTGGTAGATGTCGGCGCGGCCGTACGGGACGGGCTCGCCGTCCGAGAAGCGACACATCAGGGCGGCCTGCCGCTCCGGTATTCCCAGGGCCTTGCAGTACGCGTCGAGGTCGCCGCCGAAGAGGCGGTCCGGGAGCTGGGTGAGGAGGTCGAAGATCGACCGTATGTCGGCGGCGAAGCCGCGCATCTGCGGCTCGTCGATGAAGAACGGCCGGGGCAGCAGCCGGTGGCCGCAGGACTCGTGGAACAGCGGCGGGAACTCGGCGCGGGCCATCGCGTGGAGCAGCCCGGTCTTCCCGTTCAGGCACTGCTGGTTGTAGGTCTCGGTGACGCGCTCGGACATGACACGTCCCCCCTTCGGGCTTGGCGGTCTGGGTGGAGTGCGGCTTGTGCGGTGCAGTGCGGTGCTGATGCGGTGCTGATGCCGTGCGGTCTATTCGGAGGGCAGTTCGCGCATCGTGCGCAGCGGGGAGAGGAACACCGGCAGCCAGGCGACGGCCAGGCCCACGGCCCCGGTCCCCAGGGCGGCACGTACGGAGACGTACTCGCCGATGAGCGCGGCGAGCGCCGCACCGATCGCCAGCGCCCCGGTGAACAGGAAGCGCATGGTGGCGTTCATCCGGCCCAGCAGCGCGTCCGGGGTGACGCGCTGGCGGAAGCTGACCATCAGCACGTTGTCGACGCCCATGCGGATCGTGACCAGCAGCCAGCAGCCGGCCGTGAGCCAGAGCCACGCGCCACGGTCCACCACCAGCGGTACGGCCAGCGCGAAGGGGGCGGTGGACAGACCGAGGATCCAGGGCGCCCGGCCGGCGCCGAGGCGCTCTCCCACCCGGCGGGCCGCGAGCGCGCCCAGGAAGACGCCGACGCCGCCGACGGAGAGAAAGAGGCCGACGGTCCACACCGAGAGGTCCAGTTCGTCGCGGAACAGCACCGGGATCATCGTGGTGATGGCGAAGACGGAGAGATTGGTGCAGGCCCCGGCCAGTGCGACCGGCCGCAGTACGACATGGCCGAAGACGAACCGGACACCTTCCCCGATCTCCGAGGCGAGGTTCTTCCGTATGTGGGAAGGCTTGTCCTGCCGCTTGCGGATCCGGGTCAGGCAGAGCGCGGACCACAGGAAGCCGAACGCGTTGGCGAGCACCGCGACCGGCGCGGTGAGGGCCCCCACCAGGAAGCCGCCGCCGCCCCTGCCGCCCACCTGGAGTGCCGCGTCCCAGGCGCCCAGCTGCGCGTTCGCCTGGACCAGCCGGTCCCTGCCGACGAGGTGGGGGAGATAGCTCTGGGCACCGACGTCGAAGAAGACGGTGGCGCAGCCGGACAGCAGCACCACCGCGTAGAGCTGCTCGATGGTGAGCAGGTCCAGCCAGGCGGCGGCGGGCACGGAGGCGAGCAGCGCGGTACGCACCAGGTCAGTGAAGATCATGACCCGGCGGTAGCGCATCCGGTCCACCCAGGCCCCGGCCGGCAGCCCGATGAGGAGGAAGGCGACGGTGGACAGCATGCCCAGCAGGCCGACCTGGCCCGGTGACGCGTCGAGTGCCTCGATGGCCACCAGGGGCAGGGCGATGTAGCCGATGTGCGTGCCGACCTTGCTGACCACGGCCGCCGCGAACAGCATCCGGAAGTCGTGGTCACGCAGGAGCGGGACGGTCTCCGTGCTGTCGGGGGCTTCCGCGTCCGCGCTGCCGGCGGCCGCCGCGTCCTTGCTGTCGGCGGTGTCCGCGTCGTTGCTGCCGGTCTTCCTCGGTGTGGTCATCAGGCGTCCCGCGCTCCGTCCGCGGCCGGGGCGGTGTGGAAGCGGAGGATCTCGTCGACCTCGGCGCAGCGGCGCGCGGCGTCCGGCGTGTCCTTGCCGGTGGCGATGACGTATCCCATGGCCCGGTCCCAGCCGGCCCGGATCGCGGGCACGGCGTCGCCCACGTTCATCTGCAGCAGCACCCCTGTGTCGGCGCCGGAGAGCTCCACCAGCCCCGGCACTCCGGGCAGCTTCGTACCGACCGGCGCCTGCCGCACCTCGATGCCGGACTCCGTCAGCCGCTCGATCCCGTCGAAGCCGGTGATCACGCCGGGCTCGGGCGCGAAGAAGCGGATGTGGCCGGCGCCCACCGCTTGGGGCGCGTGCTCGGGCAGTTCCTCGATGGAGAGCGGGACGGACAGGAACATCCGGGAGAAGTCCAGTCCGTAGGCGCGCCGCAGGATGGAGGGGGTGCCGCCGCCGCCCATGCGGCTGTGGGACTCCAGCATGCGCGGGCCGTCCGGGGTGAGGATGAACTCGGTGTGGGTGGGGCCTTCCTGGAGGCCGACCTCGTTGAGCAGGGCGACGGTCTGCGCGTGCAGCTCGCCGGTCCACTCGGAGCCGTACGCCCCGGGTATGGAGTGCTCCATTTCCACCAGGTACTCGTCCAGCACCGAGGTCATCAGAGCGACCGGCAGATGCCGGCCGCCGAAGGAGAACGCCTCGACGCTGATGACCGGGCCGTCAAGGAACTCCTCGGCGAGCGCCCTGGGGTAGCCGGCGGCGCTGAGCGCGTCCCAGGCGGCCGTCGCCGCCTCCTTGTCGTCCAGGATGTGCACATCGGCGCTGGCGGTGCCGTCGACGGGCTTGACGACGATCCGGCCGCCGATGGTGTCCAGGAACGCGGTGAGGGACTCCGCGCTCTCGACGACCTGGTACCGGACCGGGCTGACGCCGGCCCGGGCGAGTGCCTCGCGGGTGAGCACCTTGTCGTACAGGGCGCGTACCGCGGCCACGCTGTTGCCCGGCAGACCGAGTTGCTCGACGACGACTGCGGTGGGGACGGCCCCGGCCTCGCTGGTGGTGAGCACCCGCTCGAAGGGGCGCTCCTCGTGCAGCGGGCGCAGTACGTCCAGCAGCGCGCCGGCGTCGGACAGGTCGGCGTGGACAATGCGCTCGCAGTGGTCCTGCAGCATCTCCTCGTACATGCCGGGCATATGGACCAGCACCACGTCGAGGTCGAGATCCTTCGCCGACATCACCGAGTGGGAGTGCCCGCCGACGACGGCGATACGGCGCCTGGTGCTGGTGGGGCTGGTCATTCGGTCTCCAGTCGAAGGGTGGTGGTCATCTCCCGGAAGGCCGGGTCGAGTTCGTCCTCGGTGTCCACGGTGAAGATGAGGTGGCCGTGGCCCTGGAAGGTCTGCGGCGGTACGAGCAGCTGGTCGCCCGGCGTCTTGTAGATCTGCACCTCGTCGACGCGTGGGTCGGCGCTCACCTCGTCGAGGCCGACGGCACCGGTGAACGTGCCCGCCCTGTCGGGGAAGATGTTCCAGAAGCCGACCGGGGTGGCCCGCTCCTTGGGCTCGATGCGCGGCGCCCGCCCGCTCGCGAGGTCCAGCACCGCCTCGACCATGTCGACGCCGGTGGAGAGCAGGACGGACCGGTAGATGGGGCCGCCGCCCATCCGGGCCGCGGCCTCCAGCACCACCGGTTCGGCGTCACCGCGCAGCCGGAACTCCACATGGGTGGCGCCGGTGGTGATGCCCAGCGCGCGGTGTACGGCCACGGTGGCCTCCTCGACCGCCCGCACTGTCGCTTCCGGGAGCCGGGTCGGGGTGCAGGCGTACACCTCTTCGAAGGTGGGCCCGGTGGGCAGCGGCTTGTCGTGGATGGCGAGGATGCGGGTGGCGCCGTCGTGGACGAGCGACTCGACGCATATCTCGGCGCCGGGCACGAACTCCTCCAGCAGCAGCCCGCCTTCGTACTCCTGGTGCGCCGCGCTGTGCAGCGGGTCGTAGGTGAAGCCGTCCCAGGCGCCCTTGAGGAAGAACTCGAAGTGCTCGTCGAGCTCGTCCTGGTTGTCGACGCTGCGTACGAACATGCTGCCGGTGCCCAGCACCGGCTTCATCACCAGCGGGAAGCCGGTGTGGCGGGCGATCTCGCGGGCCTCGTCGAGGGAGTGCGCGATGCCGTAGCGGGGCTGCGGTACGCCGCCGGCCGCGAACGCCTCGCGCATGACCCATTTGTCGCGGGCCAGCCGCGCGGTCCGCTCGCTCACCGAGACCAGCCCGAACTCGGCCGCCACCCGGGCGGCCGAGGGCACGGGCGCCTCGGCGAAGGTGACCACCGCGGAGAACGCCTCGCTCTCCTCGGCCGCGAGGGCCTTCACCGCCGCCAGCGTCTCGTCGATGCTGCTGGTGTCGGCGATGACGACCCGGTCGACGTACTCCGCCTCCCACTCGGGGTCCTTCATCACCAGCAGCAGACGCTCACCGTGCTCGTGGGCATACTGCTGGGCCCTGGCCAGATGACGGCGGCGGCTGAGGTTCTTCTTGTGGAGTACGAGGATGCTCATGGCGGTGGTCTTCTGCCTTCCGGTCAGGTCAGCTGGGACAGGCGCGCGAACTGGTCGTCGGTGAGCTCGATCTCGGCGGCGCGCATGTTCTCCTCCAGGTGGGCGATGGAGGAGGTGCCCGGGATCGGGATCACCACGGGCGAGCGGCGCAGCAGCCAGGCGAGCGCCACCTGGGCGGGGGTGGCGCCGAGCTCCCGGGCGATGGCGGCGACCGGGCTGCCGGGGCCGGCGTGCTCGCCGCGTGCGATGGGCAGCCACGGGATGAAGGCGATGTTCTCCCGGGTGCAGTAGTCGAGTACGGCCTCGTGCGAACGGTCGGTCAGGTTGAACATGTTCTGCACGCTGACCACGTCGAAGTAGGTCTTGGCCTCCTCGATCTGCTCGACGGTGACCTCGGAGAGGCCGAGGTGGCGGACCTTGCCCTCCTTCTGGAGCTGGGCGAGGGCGGCGAACTGGTCGGCGGCCGGCACCTGCGGGTCGATCCGGTGCAGCTGGAAGAGGTCGATGCGCTCCACGCGCAGCCACCGCAGGCTCAACTCGCACTGCTGGCGCAGGTATTCGGGACGGCCGAGCGGCTTCCACTCGTGCCGGGACGGCCGGCTCTGGCCCGCCTTGGTGGCGATGACCAGGCCGTCCTGGTAGGGGTGGAGAGCCTCGGCGAGCTGCATCTCGTTGGTTGCCGGGCCGTAGGCGTCGGCGGTGTCGATGAACTCGACACCCAGCTCGACCGCCCGGCGGGCGACCTTGAGCGCGCCCTCGGGATCGTCGGGCAGGCCCCAGTTGCCGTCGCCGGTGAGCCGCATGGCTCCGAAGCCGAGGCGGTGGACAGGGAGGTCGCCGCCGAGGGCGAAGGTGGCCGACTGGTCACTCATGGTGTGTCTCCGTTCGTGGTGCTGGTGGTGAGGAGCAGCTTCCCGGTGGAGGCGCGGCTCTCCAGGGCCCTGTGGGCCTCCCTGGCCCGCTCCAGCGGGAAACTGCCGCCGATGTGCAGGTCGATCCGGCCGCCGGCGACGAGTCCGAAGACGTCGGCGGCCCGGTGAGCCAGTTCACCAGCAGTGGCAATGTGGTGGTCGAGATTCGGCCGTGTGACGAACACCGAGCCAGCGGCGTTGAGCCGCTGCAGGTCCACCGGCGGCACCCGGCCGCCGGCCTGGCCGAAGACCGCCAGGGTGCCGCGGGGCCGCAGTGAGTCCAGACTCGCGTCGAAGGTGGGGGCGCCCACCCCGTCGTACACCGCGGCGACCCCCTCTCCGTCCGTCAGCTCCCGTACGGCCGCGGCGATGTCGTCCTGGCCGTGCCGCAGGACCTGCCAGGCGCCGGCCGCGCGGGCGGCCTTCTCCTTCTCTGCGGTGGAGACGGTGCCGATCACCCGGCCGCCGCGCAGCCGCGCCAGCTGGGTGAGCAGCAGCCCCATCCCGCCCGCGGCCGCGTGCACGAGCACGGTGTCGCCGGGGCGCACGGGGTAGGTGTCGTGGGTCAGGTAGTGGGCGGTCATGCCCTGCAGCAGTACCGCGGCCGCGGAGCGGCAGCTGAGGCCGTCCGGGACGGGCACGGCCCGGTGGGCGGGGATCACCGCGAGTTCGGCGTAGCCGCCGGGCTGGTTGGCCCACGCGACCCGGTCCCCGACCCGGTGGCGGCAGGCAGCTTCGTCCGTCTCCGGTCCGAGTGCGATGACGACGCCCGCCGCTTCGGCGCCCGGGACGAACGGCAGTGGACCGGGGTAGGCGCCCGACCGCCGGTAGACGTCGATGAAGTTGACGCCGGCCGCCTCGACCGCGACCAGCAGCTCCCCGCAGGCCGGACGCGGGTCTGCCACCTCCTCGGCGCGCAACACCTCGGGCGCGCCGAACTCCCGTACCAGCACGGCCTTCACGACAGCGGAACCTCCGTGATCCACTCGGCGAATCGGTCGTCCTCGCCGCGCATCAGCCGGCCGTACGCCTGGGAGAGCCTGCGGGTCACCGGGCCGGGCGTGCCGTCGGAGACCGTCAGCCCGTCGATGGTGGTGACGGGCAGGATCTCCCACGCCGTCCCCATGAAGAAGATCTCGTCGGCGAGATACAGCTCGCTGCGGTCCACCTCGCGCTCCTCGACCGGCAGGCCGAGACCGCGCAGCAGGACGAGCGCGGTGTCCCGGGTGATGCCCGGCAGGACGCCGCTGCTGAGTGAGGGGGTGGCGACGACTCCGTCGCGTACGAGGGCGAGGCAGGCGCCCGCGCCTTCGCTGACCTTGTGCCGCTCGTTGAGCATGACCGGCCAGTCGTGGCCGTTCTCCCTGGCCTCCATCATCGCGAGCCGGCCGTTGTGGTAGTTCGAGAACGCCTTGGCGCGCGGTGGCATCGAGGACTCGCCGACCCGCAGCCAGGAGCTGACGGCGGCGCGGCAGCCGCGCTCGGTGTCCAGGGCGCTGCGGAACGGCCAGGAGTCGACGATCACTTCGCATACCGCGTCGGCCGGGACCATCTGTTCCCTGATGATGCCGCCGGGGAAGGCCCAGGGCCGCAGGTAGGCGTCCTGCCGGTAGCCGTTGACGGTGAGCAGTTCCACGACGGCCCGGTGCAGTTCCGCCGCGGAGTACGGCAGGGAGAGGCGGCAGAGCCGGGCGGAGTCGGCGAGCCGGCGCAGATGGTCGTCGAGCCGGAAGACCAGCAGCCGCTGCCCGTCGGCGGCGAGGTAGGCCTTGATGCCTTCGAAGACGGCGGCGACCGAGGCATGGCCGACCGCGTTGACATGGACTGCGGCCTGCTCCCAGGGCACGAGCTCGCCGGAGCGCCAGATCCACTCGGGGTTCGAGGCGTCCGGGCTGGCCAGGGCCTCCAGTGCGGCTGCGGTGGTCATACGGCGGGTGTCCCTTCGGTGCGGACGCCGTCCGCCTGCGGGTCGTAACGGGTCGGGTCGAGGCCGGTCACGTCGTAGTGGCTCGGGTCGTAGTCGTTCAGGTCGTAGTCGTTCAGGTCGTAGTCGCTCAGCGAGGGCAGTACGGCGTCGGCATGGACGAGTTCCGCCGGATCGCCGACCGCGTTGGGCACGGCGACACAGCGCACTCCGGCGGCGCGGGCGGCTCGTACCCCGATCGCCGAGTCCTCGAATGCCGCGGCCCGGGCGGGCGGGCAGCCGAGGCGGCTCAACGCCAGTTCGTACAGGTCCGGGTGCGGCTTGTGGCGGTCCGTCAGATCGCCCGTCACCAGGAACGCGAAGCGGTCCCGCACCCCGAGCCGGTCCAGATGCGGAGCCACCCAGGCGTGCGGCGCGCTGGAGACCACGACGGCCGGCACCCCGCCGTCCCGGGCGGCGTCGAGCAGCTCGCGTACCCCCGGCCGCAGCGGCTCGCTCCGGCACAGGTCCAGCTTGCGCTGCTTCCTGCGGGCCACCAGGGCAGGCGTGTCCCCGCCGCCGATCAGGTCCGCGAGATGGCCGGCGGCGAGCCGTTCGCCGTCGGCGCGGCCCACCATGGAACGCCACAGCCCGTCCGGGAACTCCAGGCCGCACTCGGCGTAGATCTCCCGCCAGGCGCGGTGTCCCGCGCTCTCGGTGTCGCAGATCAGGCCGTCGAAGTCGAGGAGTACGGCGCCGGGTGCCGCGGCCGCCGTCACTGGGCGGCCCCGGCGGGTGCCAGGTCGCGTGCGGCGGCCGGCACCGGGCCGAGGACCTTGTCCGCGTACTCGTTGGAGAAAACCCCGGCCGGGTCGAGCAGCGTCCGTATCCGCTGGAAGTCCTTCCAGCGCGGATAGCGCGGCGCGAGCACCTCGGCTGTCGCCGTGTGCGCCTTGCCCCAGTGCGGGCGGGCCTCGTACTCGCGCAGCACATGCTCGGCGGCGCGCAGAATCTCGATCTGGCCCGCGGTCCGCGGCACGGTGACGTTGATATAGCCGGTGTCGCGTCCGTGGGCGAGGCTGAGCGGCAGGTCGTCGCCCGCACTGACCCGTACCAGTACCGAGTACGGGGAGTACGCGCCCAGCCTGCGCAGCACGGGCCGCAGGGCGCGCAGCGCGTCGGCGGTGCGCTCCAGCGGCAGTGCGTGCTCCATGGCGAGGAACCGCACCGGCTGCGGGAAGGTGAAGACCCGGTGGCTCGTGTCGATGTACGGGGAGTCGGGCCACAGGCCGCCGACGCGGCTGGTGAGCCAGGGCACCGTGCCCGCGCCGCCGACCCGGCCGGCCTGCCCGGTGATCCCGCAACGCACCTCGTCGAGGGTGGACGCATAACGCCGCAACGGGGCCCGCGGGGTGGCCGGTTCGTCGGTGCGGTCGATGGAGCGCACGCTCACCCGGTCGGTCCAGGGCAGCCAGTTGAGGCTGGGGTGCTCGCTCTGCCCCGCCCAGCGTGTGAAGCGCTCGAGCAGCGCGTCCAGCGGCTCGGAGTGCAGCCGCAGCCGGAGGTTGAACGCGGGCACGCAGCGCAGTGTGACGGTGGTGAGTACGCCGAGGGTGCCCAGCGCGGTCCGTACGCTCCCCCACAGGTCGGGGTCGTCACCCGGGCCGACGTCCCGGGCGACGCCGTCGGCGGTGACCAGCCGGACCCGGGTGACCTGGCCGGACAGCGGCGGATGGGCCAGTCCGGTGCCGTGGTTGCCGGTGGACAGTGCGCCCGCGACGGTCTGCTCGGCGAGAGTGCCGATGTTCTCCAGCGCCAGTCCCTGGCGGTCGAGTTCCCTGCAGAGGACGCCGATCGGGGTGCCGGCGCGGACCGTGACCTCCCCGGCCGCGCGGTCCACGGCGACGACCCCGGAGTACGAGGTGAGGTCGAGCAGCACGCCGGGCGTGGTCGCCAGGCGGTTGAACGAATGGCCGGTACCGGCCGCCCGCACGGTCAGTCCGCTGCCTGCGGCGGCCCGTACCGCCTGGACGATCTCGTCCTCGCCGGTGGGGCGGACGAGCTGCGCGGGAGCGCAGCCGACCGTGCCGGACCAGGTGCGCCAGGTGGATCGCTGCACCGTATTCCTCTCCTCGGACTCTGATCTGCTCGGACTCTGATCTGCTCGGACTCTGATCCGCTCGGACTCTGATCCGCTCGGACTCTGATCCCCTCGGACTCTGATCGGCTCGGACTCTGGGTCAGTGCCGGGCGCAGAACCGTTCCAGGGCGTCCCGCCAGTGCGGCAGGGTCAGCCCCAGGGCGGCCAGCCGTTCGGTGGACAGCGACGAGTCGCGCGGCCGGCCGCCGACGAAACCGCATTCCGCCATGGTCAGCGGCTTCGGCTCCGGCATGTCGGGGCGCAGTTCGCGCATTGCCAGCCCGACGTCGTACCAGCTGGCCGTACCCGCGTTGGCGACATGGACGGTGCCGGCCACCGGCTCGGGGCGGGTGAGCAGGAACACCAGCGCCCGGGCCAGGTCCCCGGTGTACGTCGGCAGGCTGTACTGGTCCGCGACCAGGGCGGCCGGCTCACCGGAGGCGGCCAGCCGCAGTGCGGCCAGCACCACGTCCACCCGCTCGTCCGCCCCGCCGAACAGCCAGGAGGTGCGTACGGACAGCGCCCGGTCACCCAGCAGGCCGCAGATGCGCTCGCCGGCCAGCTTGGTCAGCCCGTACACACTCAGCGGGCTGGGCAGGTCGGTCTCCAGGTAGCCGCCGTCCGGCGGGGCGGCCCCGTCGAAGACGTAGTCGCTGGAGATGTGGACCAGCCGGCTGCCGGTGCGCCGGCACGCGTCGGCCACGTTGCGCACGCCCGCGATGTTGACGCGCAGCGCCAGCGCGGGGTCGCGCTCGCAGTCGTCGACCACGGCGTGCGCGGCGGTGTGGACGACGACATCGGGACGGAACTCCCCGATGGAGCGGCCGACCGCGGCCGCGTCCGCGATGTCGAAGTCCTTGACCGAGACGCCGTGCACGTCCCAGCCGCCGGTCACCGGGTCGGCGGCCAGGGCGGCGGCCAGGGCGGTGCCCAGCATGCCGTCCGCCCCGGTCAGATAAAGCCGCGCGGGGGCACCCATCACAGGTGACCGAACTCTTCGAGCAGCTCCAGCACGGTCGCACCGGAGGTGATCTTCTCCCGGATGGTGCGCTCCTTGCCGATGTTGAGGCGGGTGCCCTCCAGTACGTCCTCGGCGAGCGCGGGCGGGACGACTGCGATGCCGTTCTCGTCCGCGACGAGGATGTCGCCGGGGTTGATGACCTGGCCGCCGACCACGACGGGGACGTTGACCTGGACCGGCTCGGTGCGGTCGTGCACGGCGGTCGGCGAGGGCCGCGGAACGGTGGAGCGGTACCAGAGCGGGAAGTCCAGGTCGCGGATCTCGTCGACGTCACGCACGGCGCCGTCGACGATGCCCGCGCCGATCCCGGCCTTCAGCGAGAGGGTGGACATCAGCCCGCCCCACATGGCGGTGAGCGGGGTGCCGTGGCAGGCGACGACGACGATGTCGCCGGGCTGGGCGCGGGCAAGCACCGGCATGCAGTCGACGAGGTCGTCGATGGAGAGGTTCACAGTGAGGGCGGGGCCGACGACCTTGTGCTCGTGGCGCACGGTTTGGAAGCCGCCGATCGCGCCGACGCGGCGGCGGGCGTCGGTCACGAGGCAGCTGGGGCTGTACTCGTCCAGGACCGCGCGGAAGGCGTCCACGATCTCCTGGGGCGGCCGTACGAGGTCGTTGTAGACGGTTTCCATCAGTACGTACTCCTGTTCAGCGCGGATTTCGGCGCGGATCGGCGCGTCTCAGCGGGTGTCAGCCGGTGTCAGCGGGTGTCGTTACGGAGTGCGGCGGCGAGCGCCGCGGCGTCCAGGCCGTGCGCGGCGAGTGCCTCCGACTCGGTGCCGCAGCGGGGAACCTGGGTGAGGCCGATCCCGTGGAAGCGGGGAGTCGCGGCCAGGCCCAGCTCCAGCAGGGCGCGGGCGAGAGTGTCTGCCTGCCCGCCCTGCGTGTAGTGGTTCTCGACGACGGTCAATGTGTCGGCCCCGGAGGCCAGTTCGGCGAGCCACTCGGGGTCGACCCGGTTGAGCCAGGGGAGCTCGACCACCGTCAGCTCGATGCCGTCGGCGGTCAGCAGTTCGGCCGCGTACAGCAGCTGCGCGAGGACGACAGGCCCCGAGCCGACGGCGACGGTGCGCCCGCCCTCCCGTACCACCCGGCCGTGGCCGGCCCGAAGCGGCGCCGCGGGCAGTGCGTCCACCTCGCTCCGTACGGGCGCACTGACCAGCCGGAGGTAGACGCTCTCCTCGGCGGTGGCGCAGAACTCGACGGCGGCCCCGACCCCGGCCGCGTTGGCCGGCTCCAGGACCAGCAGGTCCGGTACGGCGCCGAGGGCGCTGATGTCCCGTACCGCCTGGTGGGAGTGGCCGGGTGCGGCCGGGAGCAGACCGGCGAGGGAGCCGGTGTAGACGACCCTGCGGCCCTCGGTCGCGTTGTTGTAGATCTGTTCGTTGGGCCGCGAGTGAAGGAAGCAGGAGAAGGAGTGGACGAAGGGCAACTGCCCGCCCGCGGCGAGGCCGCCCGCCGCCGACACCATGTCCTGCTCGGCGATCCCGAATTCGAAGAAGCGGTCCGGGAATTCCTCGGAGAAGGGGATGAGTCCGGTGTCCAGGACCAGGTCGGCGTCGAGCGCGACGACCCGCGCGTCCCGGCGTGCCAGCTCCACCAACGCCTCGCCGTACACCTGCGGCAGCCGCTTCGCGGCCACCTCGACGGCCGGTACGGGACCGGGGACCACGTCCTCGACCCGCAGCGGCCCGAGGCCGTGGCGGTCCAGCAGCTCGGACGCCGTGGCGCTCAGTTGGGCGTACGCGGAACGGTGGTCCTCGGCGGAGGGCGCACCGCTGTGGAAGCGGTACATCCACTCGCCGTCCCGCAGGGACGTGGTGGCGGCGAACGTCTCGCAGCCGGCGCCCTTGACCGTATCGGCGATGATCACCGCCGGTCCGTCGGGGAAGCTCTCCGCACGCTTGCGGAAGACGGACTCCAGCTCGAGCGGGTCATTGCCGTCGCAGCGCAGCGTCCCCCAGCCGAAGGAGCGGAACTTCGCCTCCAGGTCGCCGAGATCACTGACGTCGGCCACCCAGGTGTCGGACTGGATCTTGTTGTGGTCGACGACGACGGTGAGTTCGCGCATCCCGTGCCGTACGGCTCCGGCGAGCGCCTCCCAGTTCTGGCCCTCCTGGAGCTCGCCGTCGCCGGTCAGCACGTAGATGCGGCGGTCCCGGCCGTGCAGCCGGTCGGCGAGGATCAGGCCCTTGGCCTTGGAGATGCCCATACCGAGGGAGCCGGTGTTGAAGGGCATGTGCGGGGTGTGCACATCGGGGTGTCCGGGCAGCCCGTCGATCCGGCGCAGCCCGTGCACCAGATGCTCGTCGAGTGCGCCGAGGCCGATGAGCGCCGCGTACAGACCGGGTGCGTCATGGCCCTTGGAGGAGAAGTAGACGTCACCGTCGTCCTCGAACGGCCGCCGCATCTCGTGGAGATGGAGGTGCGTGACGATGTCGGCGGCACTGAAACTGGAGCCCAGGTGCCCGGACCCGGCCCGCATGATCATGTAGAGGGTGTTGATCCGGCTGAGTGCGCTCACAGCACGCGAGCCGTCGTACGGATCGGAGATCCCCTCCCGTACGCGGGCGAACTCGGCCGCCGGCACCCAGTGCAGGGTGGTGGTCATGGCTGACTCCGTTGGTCGTGGGTGGTCACCAGCACACGAACCCGCCGTCGACGACGAGTTCGGTCCCGGTGACGTACCGGCTCATGTCGGAGGCGAGGAACAGCAGTGGCCCTACGAGGTCGTCCTCGGTGGCCATCCGCCGCAGCGGGACGCGGGCGGTGAACTTCTCGCGGAACTGCGGGTCCTGCCCGCCCAGTACGCCGCCGGGCGACAAGGTGTTGACCCGGACCCCGGACGGCCCCCAGAAGGTGGCCAGATAGCGGGTCAGAGCGGCGACTCCGGCCTTGGACATGCCGTAGGCGGGCGGCTTGAGGAACGGCGGATCCAGCTCGATGTGGTCGTAGAAGCGCGGGTCCGGCGCCACGCTTCCGTACAGCGAACCGATGTTGATCACCGAGCCGCGCCCGCGCCGGGCCATTTCCGTGCCGAACACCTGGCAGGTGCGCAGCACCCCCGCCGCGTTGACGTCCAGAACAGCGCTGGAGAGCTCCTCCGGGATGTCCTCGAAGAGCCAGCTGCCCGATGCGGCGGACGGCGGCTGGTCGATGCCCGCGTTGTTGACGAGGATGCTGGGCGGGCCGTGCCGGGCGAGGCACTCGTCGAGGGCACGCTGGACGCTGCTCCGGTCGGTGACGTCCCCGTAATGGAAGGCGAACCGGCCGGCTCCCTCCTCCTGGCTGTGCTCGGTGAACTCCTTGAGCACCTCTTCTTCGGGTTCGACCCGGTCGAACCCGAAGACATCGGAACCCGCCTGCAGAAACGCCTTGGTCCACACCCTGCCGAGCTTGCCGCCCACCCCGGCGACCACAGCGGTTCTGCCGGTCAGGTCGGACAGCACGGGGTCAGCCCGCCCGTCCTACGCCGGCGGCCGTGTCGGCTCTGTCGAGCAGTTCGGGCGCGAAGGCACCGTCGGCCGGCAGCGGTTCGCGCAGCGTGCGGCCCAGCACCTCGTCGAGCCGGTACGGCTTCATGCCGTCGCCCGGTGACCTGGCGATGACGTCCTCGGCGGTGACCGTGTGGCCGGCCGGCAGATCGCGGACCGCCACGAGCTTCTTGCCCATTTTGCGCACGGCCGGGGCCTCGCGCTCGCTGCACATCTTCTCCGGCGAACCGAGCGTCCGGCGCGTGCGCTCCAGGGACGCGGTCAGATCGGCCAGCAGTGGCGGGTCGAGGGAGAAGTGGTGGTCGCTGCCGGGACGGGTCTGGTCGAGGGTGAAGTGCTTCTCGATCACCCTGGCGCCGACGGCGTACGCCAGGCAGCTCCCCTCGTTGCCCAGATCGTGGCCAGAGAAGCCGACCACCACGTCGGGGAACTCCCGCCGGTAGGTCTCGATCACCGACAGATGCAGGTCCTCGGCGCCGGCCGGGTAGACGGCGGTGCACTGGAGCAGCGCCAGCCGGTCGTTGATCGGCAGGATCGTGTCCACGGCCCGCCTGACCTCGTCCATCGTCCCACCGCCGGTGGAGACGACCAGTGCCTTGCCGGTCTTGGCGGCATAGGCGAGAAGGGGGGTGTTGGTGAGGTCCGCGGAGGCGATCTTGATCGCCGGGAGATCGATTTCCATCAGGAAATCCACCGACGGCATGTCGAATGCGGTCGAGAAGAAATCGATGCCCAGCTCCTGGGCCAGCTTGGCGAGGTGCAGATACTCGTCGCGCCCGAACTCCAGAAATTCACGGTGTGCGCCATAAGTGGCGCCGTAGCTGTTCCGGCCGGTGTACGGCTGGTTGTACATCTCGCGCGTGAACAACACCTTGTTGTCGCGCTTCTGAAGCTTCGCTGCCGACGCTCCGGCCGCTGCAGCCAGCCGGAAGAGCTCTTCCGCTTTCTCCAGGCTGCCTTCGTGGTTGTGCCCGATCTCGGCGATGACGTACGCCTCGGTGTCATCGGCTATTCGGCGGTCTGATATCTCAAGTTCGCGCATACCTGTGCCGTCTTCCTTCCAATTCCGGATTACTCGACGACATTCCGCGGGCCCGAGCGCAACTCTGCCATCGGCGAGGCCACGACAAAAGGAATGCAGGCGGTATAGCGCTGTCCTAAGATGGCCAGTCCACTAGTGGACTCGGACGGAACGGGCATATGGCGACATCAAACCGGCAAAATGCTCCCAAACTGGACGCTTCCTGTGTAGCCGCGTACGACCACGCAGTACGGCGGGGCGTCTTCACCGACAGCGACATCGCCGAGCAACTCTCGTGCGATGCAGCCGAGGCCGTGCGCATTCGTACCGTACTGACCCAGATGAGACTGCTGATCTTCCCCGGCACGGACCAGCCGCCGGTCCCCGCCAACCCGGAGGTGGCCGAAGCCGAACTCTCCGCCCATCTGGAGGCCGGCATCAGCGAGCGCCGCGAGCAACTCGCCCAGATCCACCGGCAGATGCGGTCGATCGCCCCGATCTACGTCAAGTACCGGCAGCTGCATCAGACCGCACCCACCGTGCGGCTGGTCGAGGACCCGGCGGAAGTGCGACGAGAACTGGCCGCCGCCACCCGCAGCTGCACCAGTGAGGCGTTCACCATTCAGCCCGGTGGTGGACGCAGCCCCGAGGCGCTCAACGAGGCCGTCGCCCGTGACACGGCGATGCTGGAACGGGGCGTGACCATGCGGATCCTCTACCAGCACACCGCACGCGCCAACCTGGCCACCCGTACCTACACCCGCAAGGTCACCGCCCTGGGGGCCGAGGTGCGCACGGCCGAGGAGATCTACGAGCGGTTGATCATCTTCGACCGGTCGACGGCCTTCGTTCCCCAGGAGCGGGTGGGTGGTCGCCCGCCGGGAGCCGCGATAGTGACGGATGAGACCACCGTCGGCCATTTATGGCGTATGCACGACAAGATGTGGCTCTCCGCCAGTCCCTACGACCCGCGCGACGTCGAATACACCAGCACCTCGGAAGAGATCAAGACGTCCATACTGCGGCTGATGGCGACCGGGCTGAAGGACGACGTCATCGCCCGCAAGCTGGGCATGGCGACCCGCACCTGCCGCCGCTACATGGCGGGCATCATGGATGAACTCGGCGCCACCAGCCGTTTCCAGGCCGGGGTGCGGGCCGCAGCGCAGGGCCTGGTCAAACCGGAACCCGGCCCGCAGATGGACGGCGGGGCTGCCGACTCCAGCTGATCCGGACCCGCGTTCCTCCCGAAACGCGCGGGTGGCCGCCGGCGAAACCGGCGGCCACACGTGTCTTCAGACCTCGGCGGTCAGATCTCGGCGCCCGGACTTGAGACCTCTGCGCTCAGACCTCCGCGCTCAGCGCTCAGCACTCAGCACTCAGCACTCAGCGCTCATGGCAGCAACAGCAGCTTCCCGATGGTGGCGCGGTCCTCCAGCAGACGGTGTGCCTCCGCCGCCCGCTCCAGCGGCAGCTCCCGCGAGACCAGCGGCCGGATCGCGCCCGTCGCGAGCAGGGCGAAGACCTGCGCCGCCCGGGCCCGCAGCGCGTCGCTGTCCGGCACATGGTCGCCGAGCGTCGGCCGCGTCACATACAGGGATCCGCCGGAGCGCAGCAGCCCCGTGTCGAGCGGGGGTACCGGCCCGCTGGACGCCCCGCACAGCACGAGCATCCCGCGCCGCCCCAGCGCACGCAGACTGTCCTCGAACGTGGCCGCGCCCACGGAGTCGTAGACGACCTGCGCGCCCGCGCCACCGGTGAGCTCGCGCACCCGCTCGCCGAAGCCCTCGTAGCGCAGGGCGTGCCGGGCTCCCGACTCCAGGGCCGCTTTCTCCTTCTCCGCACCGGACACCACCGCGATCACCGTCGCACCGCGGTGCGCCGCCAGCTGCACCAGCAGTCGGCCGAGTCCGCCCGCGGCGGCCAGCACCACGACCGTCTCGCCCGCGCCGACCGGGTGGGTGTCATGGGTCAGATAGTGGGCGGCCAGGCCCTGCAACAGCACGGCGGCGGCATCGCGCACCGCAACCCCGTCGGGCACCGGGACCAGTTTGCCCGCGGGCACCGCCGCGGTCCGGGCGTAGGCGCCGCGGTGGGTCGCGTACGCCACGGTGTCGCCCGGCGCGAAGCCGGTGACACCCTCGCCGGTCTCCATCACCGTGCCGGCGGCCTCCTGCCCGGGGATGAAGGGGAGTTCGCTGGGGTAACTGCCGTCGCGGTAGTACACGTCGATGAAGTTGACGCCCACCGCGTCGTTGCGCACCAGGACCTGGCCGGGCTCAGGGACGGGCGGCGCCGGCTCCTCGGGCACGAGCTGCTCGGGTCCTCCCGGCCGGTGTACTCGGACGGCTTTCATGGGGTCCTCCCAAGGGCTTGTCACGCGGCTTCGCTCCGGTATTCCCGGAAGTCTCACCGAACAACAGCGGAAAGTAGTTGATGTCACCGGTGAGTTCGGCCAGCAGCGAGCCGATCGCGGGCGCCGTGCCCGGACCGGCGCGCAGTTGCTCGCGATGGCGGCGCAGGCTGCGCCCGGAGAGCGGCAGCCGGCCGGCCGAGAGGTAGCGGATCGCTCCTGAGGCGTCCCGTCGGGGAATCACCTCGGACCGGGCGTGCTTGCTGGCGCTGAAGGGGAGGTCCAGCCGGCCGTCGGCGAAGGCCTCGATCACCGCGGCCTTCGTGTCGGGCCGTTCGAGGACGGGCTCCACAATCTCCGCCACCTCCGCCAGGATCCAGCCCAGTTCCTCGGCAGTCTCCTCCTCGTTCGGCGCGACAAAGCCGAGCAGCGGAGAATTGGCGCGCTGGGCCAGCCGGATGCCTGCCGCGTTCGCCGCGGCGTCCGGGATGCCGTACGCCTCCTGGTAGGTCTTGGTGAGCAGTTTGGACGCGCCCCCGAGCCTGGCGACCAGCGCCCCGTAGAGGATCAGGTCCTCGGCGTTGCCCCGCTCCTTGGGGAAAACTCCCATGAACTCATGGAGTACGGCGTGGACGTCCACGCCGTCGGGCAGATAGCGCTCGGCCAGCAGCGGGATCGCCCGCAACGCGGCGACGTCCTGGGCCAGCTGTCCGCCCTGGGGGTACGCCATCGAGATGCACCGCACCCCGGCCCGCGCGGCGAAGACCGCCTCGAGCACGCTGATGGCGAGACTGACGGAGGGCGGCACCAGCACCGCGGTGAGGGTGCCGAACAGCTCCCGGTCGACGACGACCCCGAGCTCCGCGAGATCGCCGCAGCGCCGGTCCACCACATCCCAGGCGGCGAGCGAATCGGCGAGCGGCACGTCCTTGGAGTAGGGCAGGTTGTACGAGATGCCACCGCCCTCGAACGAGGTGATGCCGGCGGCCACCGCCACCTCGAACATCAGCCGTGCGTCGGGGGAACCGTGCCGGATCTGCAGCGGCGGGGCCACCGACTCGTTGAGCTCCCGGCCGCGCTGCCAGCCGTGTGCCACCAGCGGATAACCGTTGAGTTCGCGCGGGCTGAGATGGGCGAGCCGGCGGGCCCGCTCGAAGTTGCCCAGCCGGGTGTGGGAGTCGATGGTGATGGTGAGCAGATCGGGGGCACCCTCCGCGGCCAGCTCCGTCAGCAGCTCGCGCATGGCGTCGTGGCCGCCGACCCCGCAGCGGGGCTGCACCGCCAGGCGGCCGGACTCCCGGGCCCGGGACAGTACGTCGGCTGCGGACTCCTTGCCCAGCGACCGGATGTAGCCGACCGACTCCGCGAGGGGCGGCAGCCGCGCTCCGTCGGTCATGACGCGGCGCGCGACCGGGCGGCTGCGTCGGCGGCAGACCTTCGCTCGTCGCGCAACCGGTCGAGTACGTCGGGGAGTTCGGAGGGGTCATCGAGGATGTGGTCCACCCCGAGCGCGTACAGCCTGTCCAGCGCGGCGGTCTCCTTGTGGCTGCCCACCGAGAGGTTCCCGCCGAGCACGACCGGGCAGGCGATGGCGCCGGACTTCTTGGCCGCCGGCAGGTCCCGCAGATCCTCCTGGGCATGACCGTTGAGACTGCCGATGATCACCGCCTCGGCCTCCGGGTGCTCGGCGCAGGCGGCCGCGAACTCACTCACGGGGGTGCAGGTACCCAGGTTGATCACCTGGAAGCCGATGCTGCGCAGGGAGTGGGCGATGAGATGGTTGGCCACGGCGTGCGCGTCACTGGCGGCGACGCCGAGGATGACCGACCGTCGCTCCTGGTTCTGATCGTGCTGGTGCACCGGCTGCTCCGTCATGGTGATCCGTTCCTGATGGCTGATGCCGGCCCGTCAGTCGTCGAACGCGGCGAAGAGTTCCCGCTTGCTCACCGAGGCGATGCGCCCGGCGTCGTACTCCTCCGGGTCCGCCACGGCGATCGAGTCGAAGACCCTGTTGATGGCCGGGACGAGCCCCCAGACGTGCTCGTACGCGGGCCATCCGTGGTGCCCCGTCTCCAGGTCGCGCTGCCGGGCGAAGAGGTAGTCGTGCCATTCCCTGCTCGCCGGATACCGGTGGTGGTAGTCGTGCACGACGGTGTCACCGGTGAGCACCAGGAAGCGGGCAGGGGCGTGCACGAAGAGCATCCGCACCGTCCACCGGCACCACGCGCCGGCCCCCTGCCGCGCGGGTGCGGCCTCGCCGATGAATATGGCGTTGGTCAGGCTCGCGAAGTACTCGCGGCCACGCCGCACTTCGGTGCCGACCGGGGGGAAGGTGTGCTTCACGCAGAGCCTCAGGATGTTGCTCATCTGGAACAGCGGAATCAGCGGCACCCACCACACGACCAGGAAGGCGGGCCAGGTGCCCGTGACGGCGGTGGCGACGGTCAGGCCTCCGTACAGCACTCCCGCCGTGGCCCTCTCGGCCGACGCCGAGGCGCTCCAGAAGGACCGCGCCCGCGCCACCGCGAACTGGAGGTGGAAGAGCGGCGAGAACATCCTGCCCAGCACCCGTCGCCACATCGCCTCCCGCGTCATCCCCGGCGTGAGGCCCAGGCTGATCAGGAAGGCCTGCACGGTGGGGTCGCGGAGCGTCATGTGGTGCGCGGCGTGGTGGTCGGCCACATGCTCGCGGCTGTAGCGCTCGAAGTTCTGGATCACCAGCACGGAGGAGACGGCCCGGCCGATGACAAGGTCGGCGGTGCGGCGGCGGTACATATTGCGGTGCGAACACTGGTGGAAGATCATCATGCGCAGATTGCGCATACCGTGCAGCGTGACGGCCCAGCCGGCCGCCAGCAGGAGCAGCCACCAGCCCGCCAGTGTCCAGGCCGCGGCGGAGAGGGCGGCACCGGCCGCCATCGCCCCCGCGGCGGCGATCAGGTGGTAGCTGGGAGTCCACCCGGGCGATTTCTGGCCGATAATTGGTTTTCCAGTGAACAATGTCAGCCGGTGCTGCAGAAATCCGGGCAGGACCCGCATCGTTTCCCGGGGGTCCATTCCTCCGCAGTTCTCGTCGGCTCGCTCCGACCGTGGTGAATCGGCCGCCATCCTGCTCCTCTCGGAGTTTCCGTCACACGGCCCGGGCCGGAATTCCCCCCGCCCGGGCCGATGGATCACTCACGCCGAAACCTCAGGTGTTTCAGTCCCACCCTGTGTCATCGGTGAATCCGCCGGAATGCGGAACAGGAACGTCCCATCCCGTATCAGCGACAACACCCCCGGAAGTCGGACGCACACTGCCCCATACGGTGCCGCCACCTGCGGCCGAGGCTGCAGCGCCACCGCCCGTGATCAGCACACTCGTGAATGCCGCGATCGCGGCCAGGTGAATACGACCTGACATGCGTTTCCCCCATCAATTGGCCGCCTGTCGACAGCGGCGAATTGCAATTGGCCCAAATACTGTCACCAATGGGCAGGGCGGGGCGCGGGAATGTGATGTCCACAAAGAGACAGGCCAGAAGTGGACTTGGACAGAACGGGCGGGCCAACGCCGCACGGTCCGCAGTCACGCAGGCCCGGTGATCACCGTGCCGCCCCCGCCCGAGGCCGGAGCCCACCGCACGGAAGTCGGCTTGGGCAACAGCATCACCGGACATGGCCCAAAGACCACCGGACACAGCGAAACGGTCCGCATCATGATCATGATGCGGACCGTTTCATCTGCACTATCGGGCAAAAACTCCCCACCGATCTACGTTTCCGCAGGTCAGAGGGGGTTTTCAAGGTGTGGAGCCTAGGGGAGTCGAACCCCTGACATCTGCCATGCAAAGACAGCGCTCTACCAACTGAGCTAAGGCCCCGGATGGGTGGGCACGACCGAGCACAACGTCCTCGGCCACCGCCGCAGACCAGAGTACCGGGTCACCCCCGGGATTCTGCAAAAGGATTGGGACTCCCGGTCGGCGACCACTCTCCGTAGGATGCTCGACGTGGTTCGCAGCAGCGAAGCCCGCTTGGGGAAGCGATGGGGAGACGCGATGGACGCAGCTCAGCAGGAAACGACCGCAAGAGCCAGAGAGCTGCAGCGCAGCTGGTACGGAGAGCCTCTGGGGGCGCTCTTCCGCCGGCTCATCGACGATCTGGGTCTGAACCAGGCCCGGCTCGCGGCGGTGCTCGGTCTTTCGGCTCCGATGCTCTCCCAGCTGATGAGCGGCCAGCGCGCCAAGATCGGCAACCCCGCTGTGGTCCAACGGGTCCAGGCGCTGCAGGACTTGGCGAGTCAGGTCGCCGACGGCAGTGTCAGCGCGGTCGAGGCCACCGACCGGATGGAAGAGGTCAAGAAGTCGCAGGGCGGCTCCGTTCTGACCGGCACCAGCCAGAGCACCAGCAGCTCGGGTGCGCCGACGGTGCGCCGTGTCGTACGCGAGATCCAGTCGCTGCTGCGGTCGGTGGCGGCCGCGGGCGACATCATCGATGCGGCGGACTCCCTCGCACCGAGCCACCCGGAACTGGCAGAGTTCCTCCGGGTGTACGGCGCAGGGCGCACCGCCGACGCGGTCGCCCACTACGAGTCGCACCAGAGCTGACCGAGGCGGAAGGCCTCACTAGGGAACGGGGAGCGGGCGCAGCGCAATGGGTGAGGTCTTCGCTGGTCGGTATGAACTGATCGACCCGATCGGACGCGGTGGTGTCGGCGCGGTCTGGCGTGCCTGGGACCACCGGCGCCGACGCTATGTGGCAGCCAAGGTGCTGCAGCAGAGCGATGCGCACGCGCTGCTGCGCTTCGTCCGCGAGCAGGCCCTGCGGATCGATCACCCGCATGTCCTCGCCCCGGCCAGCTGGGCCGCGGACGACGACAAGGTGCTGTTCACCATGGATCTGGTGAGCGGCGGATCGTTGGCGCACGTCATCGGCGACTACGGACCGCTGCCGCCCCGCTTTGTCTGCACCCTGCTTGATCAGCTGCTGTCCGGACTGGCCGCGGTGCATGCGGAGGGGGTCGTGCACCGCGACATCAAGCCGGCAAACATCCTGCTCGAGGCGACCGGAACCGGGCGGCCGCATCTACGGCTGTCCGATTTCGGGATATCCATGCGCAAGGGCGAGCCGCGCCTCACCGAGACCAACTATGTGGTGGGCACGCCCGGCTATTTCGCGCCCGAGCAGATGCTCGGTGCCGAGCCGGACTTCACGGCCGATCTCTTCGCGGTCGGTCTGGTCGCGCTCTATCTCCTCCAGGGTCAGAAGCCCGACTCCAGGGCTCTGGTCGAGCACTTCGCCAACAACGGCACCCCGGGCGCTCCCCAAGGCATCCCGGAGCCGCTGTGGCAGGTGCTGGCCGGTCTGCTGCAGCCCGATCCGCAGGTCAGGTTCCGTACCGCCACGGGAGCGCGCAAGGCGCTCACGGCCGCCGTCGAGATGCTTCCGGACGCCGGCGCCGACGAAGAGCCGGTCGAGGTCTTCGACCAGATCGGGCCGCTTCCCGCCGGATTCGGCCCCACCGGCCCCGCAACGGACCACCTGTCAGGCCGGACAGGCCGGCAGGCCGCTCAGGCGCCCGTACAACAGTCCGCCCAGGCTCCCGTGCAGCAGCCGCTCCCGCCGTCGGAGACGGGAAGCTTCCATCTGGCTCCGCCACCCCAGCAGTCGCCCGCACAACTCCCGTACACGACACAGCCGTCCACGCCTCCCCCCATGCCTGCGGCTGCGGAACCAACGCCGACCCCCACGCCCACACCCGTACCGATGCACAGCGCCTCCCCCCTTCACACTCCGGCGCTCGAACATCCCGCGCAGTCCCCGACCGCGCAGACTGCCCCGACTGCTCCGGTGCAGTACGAACAAGCTCTTACTCGTGCTTACACCGCTCAGAGCCCGCAGGTTCCGCTCTCGCACGCACCAATCCCGCAGGCGGCCCACAAGCGACCGGGACCGCCCCCGAAGGTTGCGGTCCCGGTGCTGTTCATTGCGCTGGTCTGTTTCGCGGTCGGCATCTGGGCGCTGACCCAGGCCTGAACCACCGGGCCTGAACTACCAGGCGGGGGGCGGTCCGTACTGCCCCGGTGCCTGACCGGGTGCCTGGTCCTGACCCTGCCCCGGCGTCTGCCCGTACATCGACACCTGCCCGGGTGGCTGCCCAGGCATCTGCCCCTGCGCCGGCCCCTGCGCCGACGACTGAGCCGACGACTGAGCGGATGCCGCCGGCACCGCAGCCGTCCGCCGCCGCGCGAGCAGCGTCCACGCCCCGAGCCCCAGCACCAGCACGGTCCCCGCGCCGATCCCCGCAGCAGCGACCAGCTTCATCGTGTCGCTCTTCGCCGCCTCGGGAGCGCTCTTCCCGCTGTCCGCCGCCTCCTGGTCGCCCTGGGTGACTTCGAAGTCCCCGGCCGGCCCCGCGTACGCCGGGGCGTGACTTGCCTCTCCCTCGATGTTCACCCGCAGAGTCAGCGGAATCGCCTTATTGCCGTACTCCTCGGCGATCTTCGGATTGAGCGTGACCGACAGGTAGTACCAGCCGGCGAAGCGCATGGCACTGGCGGCGCTGTCGGTGGCGTACCGGTTCTCGTACGCCACCGGAGGAAGCGGGTCCAGCGCGACCGACTTCTGCTTGCCGTCGTAGTACACGCTGACGTTGTTGTTCACGTACCCGCGGGCCGGGTTGTGCAAGGACAGCACAAAGGCCTGGCTGACGCTCTGGGCGCTGTCGGCCGCCGTGCTCGTACCGAGGTCGGCGCTGGCGAAGATCTGCTGTCCCCAGTTCACCGGCACCCGGTAGAAAAGCGTCTGGCCCGGGGTGATCTCGTCCTGCCACTCGCCCTGCTTCAGGCTGGTGGCGTCCGTGTAGCTCGTTCCGCCTGGGCGCTTCTCCGGGCCGCCTGCGGGTGCCGCCGGCGATGCGGAGGGCCAGGTCTCGGGCGGTGCGGTAGGAGCGGCCGCCTTCAGCCCGGGTTCGGAGGCGAAACGCATCTCGACGTCCCATGCCTCGGGCGTGGAGGTCGCGTCGCTGGTCCGCTCCAGGAGGACGTAGTACGTGCCGGCCTCCTGGCAGTTGCTGCTCTCCTTTTCGATCGTCCGGTCCGCGTACGCGGCGACCGGCCGGGCGTACTCGGCTGAGCCGAACTGAGCGTAGTTGTCACTGCACTTGGCGCCCGAGCGGTCCTCGATACTCACCGTGAGCTTGTCCGAGTACGCGACCTTCGTGGCCAGTTTCGGGACGACCACCGCAGAGATGTACGCGTTGGTCGTGCCGTCCAGATCGATGCGGTAATAACGCTTCTCGCGGGGCTTGATCGTGTCCTTGTAGGTCGATCCGGCGTTCAGGGGCGGCCCGGCGGTGTTGGACGCCGTGCCCTGGACGGGCTTCGCCGCGCTGTCGAAGGTGTACGGATTCGGCTCGCCGGCCGCCCACGACTGCCCGGGCAGCGCCGCCACCGCGCACATCGCCGCCATGCAGGCCAGCGTCGCCCGGCCTCTGCCGCGCTGCCTCTTCACGCGCTTCTCCTTGTTGTGTCCGTGGCCGACCTGCGCCGTACCAGTACGAGTACCAGGATCGCGATCAGGATGACCGCGCTGCCTGCCGCCGCCGCGGCCGCAGTGCCGGTCCATCCTGCCCCGGCGGCCCCTTCGCTGTCTGCGCGGGCGGCCGAATCACCCTGCTTGTCCGTCTCCTTCACCAGGGCGGGAGCGTCGTGCTGCGGCCCTGCCAGTTCGTCGCCCAGTACCGCCACTCGTACCACCACGCCGATGTGAGGGTTCTCGGCGATTTCGGCCGCCTTCGCACCCAGCGTGACGGCGATGTAGAAGCCGCCCCTGGTGTGTACCGGGACGACGTTGGGGCTGGACTCGTGGCGGTTGGTCCAGGCAACCGGCACGGTGCCCATCTCCAGCGCCATGGGCCGGCCGTTGTAGATGCTCTGCGGGCTGAACTCCGCGGTGCCGCCGCCGACCGGCGCCCGGTCCGGCGTGAAGACCTGAGTGGCTCCGTAGGACCAGACCGAGGAAGAGCCCTCCACGGTCGGCTCGTTGGCGAACTCCACGTCGTACCGCAGTTGCTGCCCCCAGCCGACCGGGACCTTGTACCAGAGCGTCTGCGACGGCAGGACCTTGTCCCGCCACACGCCTTGTCCGAGCTCCTTGGCGTCGTTGAAGCCGGTGCCGCCCGTCACGTCCCGCGGGTCCCCGGTCGGCAGCAGGGCGTCCTTGTCGCCCTCCCCGTACTCCGGCTGCGACTGAGCGGGCGTCACATCCTTGGCCAGCGGCTTCTCCACCCCGTACGTCAGCTCCAGCGGCCACCGCGCGGCGTCCGAGCCCTTCTTGCTCTCACGTTCGACGACCAGCCAGTACCGACCCGCCCTGTCACAGCCATCCGTGCCCTTCTCGCTCCGGATCCGGGCGACCGCCGAGGTGAGCGGGGTCGCGCCCTCCTTCTGGAAGAAGCGCTCGGTGCTGGTCCCGCAGGAACTGTCAGTGCCGTACGCGATGCTGGTGCGCAGGACGTCGAAGGTGTCGACCGCCGCCCCGGGCTGCGGCACCGCCGTCGCCGAGAAGTCCACAGTCGATTCGGCATCGAGGTCGACCGCGTAATAGCGCTGCTCGCCCGGTCCGATGGTGTCCAGATACTGCCCCGGTACGAGAGCGGGCGCCGCGTCCCGCTTCAGCGCGCCCTCGACCGGCTTGCCGCGGAAGCGGTAACCGTCCGCGGACAACTGTGCGGAGCGCTGCAGCTGGCGGGCGAGGGCCTTGGCGTCGGGCGCGTCGTAGTAGCGGCCGTTGCCCGCCTTCGCGATGCACTCCAGCTGCTGCCGTGCCGCGCCCCGCACCTGGAAGCCGACGGTGTCGATACGCAGTCCGACACCGTCCTTGGACAGCTGCTCGGCGACCTCGCAGGGCTGCGGGGAGCCGCAGTTGTCCTCGCCGTCGGAGACCAGCAGGATCGTGCGCGTCCCTATCGCACCGTCCGCGGGCCTGGGCAGGTCCTGGGCGGCCTTCTGCAATGACAGTCCGATGGGCGTGTCGCCCTTGGGCCGTACGGCGCCCACGGCCTGCTTCATGGCCGCCCGGTCCAGTGGCTGTACGGGCCGGGCCAGCCGGGTGTCGGTGCAGCCCTTGGGCCGATCGGCGCCGTAGACCCGCAGGCCGGTGGGAAAGCCGTCCGGAAGGGCGTCCACGACGGTTCCGACCGCCGTGCGGGCGGATTCCATCCGGGTCCGGCCCGTGCCGTCGTCGTCGGCCATGGAGCCGGAGGAGTCGAGCACCATCACCAGGCCGCTCTTCCCGTCCGGCGTTTCGACCCGCTCTGCCTGCTCCGCCTGCCCGGCCGCGCTTGCGGCAGACAGCGGCCCGGCCGCCAGTGCGAGCAGCACTGCGCCGATCGTTGCCACCGTCGCCGGGCAACCCAGTCGTGCCTTCACCCGTGTCCCCTCCCCGAAACCCAAAGTTTGCTCTTGCAATCTAATGATTCGCGAAGGTGAACTCAAGAGGGGCATTGTCACGTTCCCGCAACGGCACCGGCCCCCGGGCCCGGGCAACACGAAGCCCCGGCCGCTTCAGCGACCGGGGCTCCATGATTCAAGACTGCTGCGTCTCACACACCCGAACCTGCGGGCACGGAGTCGGTCGCCTCCGTCCACAGATCCTGCTCGGCGCGATCCGCCTGGATCTGGCGGTACACGAGGAGCCCGCCGATGGCGGCCAGTGCGACCAGGAGAAGCTTCTTCACCGCGCGACCTCGTCTTTCCTTGACGTATGAGGACTTCTGGCGCCCGACTATACACACCGACCGATACCGATCGGTGACCTGCGTACGCGCCAACTCCGGTCTCGGACAAAGCGATCAGCCCGGACGGAGAATCTCCGTCCGGGCCGAATCACAACTGTGGGGCTAACAGGATTTGAACCTGTGGCCTCATCCTTATCAGGGATGCGCTCTAACCAACTGAGCTATAGCCCCGCCGCGCTCTGCGCTGACCTCTGAAGATTAGCGCACGTGCCTGGCAGCGCCAAAATCGGTTACTCGTCCTCCGCCAGCGTGAGCTCGACACCGCCCACGAAACCGGCGGACAGGTTGTAGATGAACGCCCCGAGCGTCGCCAGCGCTGTGGCCAGCACCACATCGATCACCGCGATGACCGAGGTGAAGACCAGCACCCGCGGCAGCGACAAGAACGACTGAAGATCGAAGCCATTGCTCTCGTTCGAGCCGGTGGCCTCGCTGATCGTCCCGCCGACCGTGGAGAAGACGCCCATGGCGTCCATGACCATCCACAGCACCGCGGCCGCGATCACCGTGCAGATGCCCAGCGCGATGGAGAGCAGGAAACTGACCTTCATCACCGACCACGGGTCAGCCTTGGCCACCCGCAGCCGCGCCTTGCGGGTACGCGGCGTCGTACGCGCCCCGGTCCGCGGCCGCCGCACAGCGGTGCCCGCCTGCTGCCCGCCCTGCATCTGTCCCACACCCTGGGGCGAGGGATACGCCTGAGGCGGGTGGTACGGCTGCGCTGCCTGCTGCTCGCCGCCGTGCGTCTCGTACGGGGGCTGGGGCCCCCGGGTGTCCGTCACCGTAACTCCCTGGGAGTCCGCGGCAGGGCCACGGGCACCGTTCGCTCCGGAAGCGGCCGATCCGGCGCCCGTGGCTCCACTCACGCTTTACTCCTCGTGCTCCCCGGCCGAGGGCTGAGCGCCCTCGACTGCCGCCTCGGCCGTCTCGATGTCGGCCCCTTCGACCTCTTCGGTCCCTTCAACCTCTGCGGCCGCTTCGACCTCTTCGGCCTCGCGACCGGCCTCGGCGTTACGAGCGATACCGACCACGGCATCGCGCTTGCCCAGGTTGATCAGTTGGACGCCCATGGTGTCACGGCCCGTCTCCCTGACTTCATTGACTCGCGTACGAATCACACCGCCGCCGAGCGTGATGGCGAGGATCTCATCCGTCTCCTCGACCACCAGCGCACCCACGAGCGACCCGCGGTCCTCCACGATCTTGGCGGCCTTGATACCGAGGCCGCCACGACCCTGGACGCGGTATTCGTCGACAGCGGTCCGCTTCGCGTACCCGCCGTCGGTGGCAGTGAACACGAACGTACCCGGCCGGACAACATTCATCGAGAGGAGCTCGTCTCCCTCACGGAAACTCATCCCCTTCACACCCGATGTCGCACGCCCCATAGGACGCAGCGCATCGTCCGTTGCGGTGAACCGGATCGACTGCGCCTTCTTGCTGATGAGCAGCAGATCATCCGACGCCGACACCAGCTCCGCGCCGATCAGCTCGTCGTCGCTGCCGTCCTCCGTCTCCCGGAGGTTGATCGCGATGACACCACCCGAACGGGGCGAGTCGTAATCCTTCAGCGACGTCTTCTTCACCAGGCCGCCCTTGGTGGCGAGCACCAGATAGGGCGCGGCGTCGTAGTCGCGGATCGCCAGGATCTCGGCGATCTGCTCGTCCGGCTGGAAGGCCAGCAGGTTGGCGACGTGCTGGCCTCGCGCGTCCCGGCCGGCATCCGGCAGCTCGTACGCCTTGGCACGGTAGACCCGGCCCTTGTTGGTGAAGAACAGCAGCCAGTGGTGCGTCGTCGAGACGAAGAAGTGGTCGACGATGTCGTCTTCCTTCAGCTTCGTACCGCGTACACCCTTGCCGCCGCGCTTCTGCGAGCGGTAGTCGTCCGTCTTCGTACGCTTCACATAGCCGCCACGCGTGATGGTGACGACGATGTCCTCCTCGGCGATCAGGTCCTCGATGGACATGTCACCGTCGAAGGGCACCAGCTTGGAGCGCCGGTTGTCGCCGAACTTCTCGACGAGGACGTTCAGTTCCTCGCTGACGATCTGACGCTGCTTCTCGGGCGAGGCCAGGATCGCGTTGTACTCATTGATCTTGGCCTGCAGCTCGTCGTGCTCGGCGACGATCTTCAGCCGCTCCAGGGCTGCCAGTCGGCGCAGCTGCATCTCGAGGATGGCGTTGGCCTGGATCTCGTCGATCTGCAGCAGACCCATCAGGCCCTCGCGCGCGATCTCGACCGTGTCACTGCGCCGGATCAGCGCGATGACCTCGTCGATCGCGTCCAGCGCCTTGAGCAGACCGCGCAGGATGTGCGCCCGCTCCTCCGCCTTGCGCAGGCGGAACTTCGTGCGCCGGACGATGACCTCGATCTGATGGTGCACCCAGTGGCGGATGAAGGCGTCCAGCGACAGCGTGCGCGGCACGCCGTCGACCAGCGCCAGCATGTTCGCGCCGAAGTTCGTCTGCAAATCGGTGTGCTTGTAGAGGTTGTTCAGCACGACCTTGGCGACCGCGTCCCGCTTCAGCACGATGACCAGGCGCTGGCCCGTACGGGAAGAGGTCTCGTCGCGGACGTCCGCGATGCCGCCGACCTTGCCGTCCTTCACCAGGTCGGCGATCTTCTGCGCTAGATTGTCCGGGTTGGTCTGGAACGGAAGCTCCGTGACCACCAGGCACTGGCGGTTCTGGATCTCCTCGACCTCGACGACCGCGCGCATCGTGATGGAGCCACGACCGGTGCGGTACGCCTCCTCGATGCCCTTGCGGCCCACGACCAGCGCACCGGACGGGAAGTCCGGGCCCTTGATCCGCTCGATGAGTGCGTCGAGCAGCTCCTCGTGGGTGGCGTCCGGGTGCTCCAGCGCCCACTGGGCGCCCGCCGCGACCTCACGCAGATTGTGCGGCGGAATGTTGGTCGCCATACCGACCGCGATACCGGCCGACCCGTTGACCAGCAGATTCGGGAACCGGGCCGGCAGAACCGTCGGCTCCTGATTGCGGCCGTCGTAGTTGTCCTGGAAGTCGACGGTCTCCTCGTCGATGTCCCGGAGCATCTCCATCGACAGCGGCATCAGCTTGCACTCGGTGTACCGCATGGCGGCGGCCGGGTCGTTGCCCGGAGAACCGAAGTTGCCGTTGGAGTCCACCAGCGGCATCCGCATCGACCACGGCTGGGCCAGGCGGACCAGGGCGTCGTAGATCGAGGCGTCACCGTGCGGGTGGTACGTACCCATGACGTCACCGACGACGCGGGCGCACTTGTAAAAGCCCTTCTCGGGCCGGTATCCGCCGTCGTACATCGCGTACAGCACACGACGGTGGACGGGCTTGAGACCGTCCCGTACGTCGGGCAGCGCACGCGAGACGATGACGGACATCGCGTAGTCGAGATACGAGCGCTGCATCTCCGTCTCGAGCCCGACGGGCTCGATCCGCAGCACCTGCTCTTCTTCTTCAGTGGTGGCGGGAGTGTTCTCGTCGGCCATTGCTGGTCAAGATCCTTTCGAAGCGGTCAGCTGAGACCGACTCAGATGTCGAGGAAGCGGACGTCCTTGGCATTGCGCTGGATGAACGAGCGCCGCGCCTCGACGTCCTCGCCCATCAGCACGGAGAACAGGTCGTCGGCCTGCGCCGCGTCGTCCAGGGTGACCTGGCCGAGCACGCGGTGGTCCACGTCCATCGTGGTGATGCGCAGCTCCTCGGCGTTCATCTCGCCGAGACCCTTGAAGCGCTGGATCGAGTCTTCCCTGATCCGCTTGCCGTTCTGCTTGCCGAGCTCGACGAGCGCGTCGCGCTCACGGTCCGAGTACGCGTACTCGAAGTCGTCCCGGCCCCACTTGATCTTGTAGAGCGGCGGGCGCGAGAGATACACGTGTCCGGCCTCGACCAGCGGCCGCATGAAGCGGAACAGGAAGGTCAGCAGCAGGGTGTTGATGTGCTGGCCGTCGACGTCGGCGTCCGCCATGAGAATGATCTTGTGATAGCGGAGCTTCTCGATGTCGAAGTCCTCGTGGACCCCGGTACCGAAGGCCGAGATCAGCGCCTGGACCTCGGTGTTCTGCAGGATCTTGTCGATCCGGGCCTTCTCGACGTTCAGGATCTTGCCTCGGATGGGCAGGATCGCCTGGTACATCGGGTTACGGCCGGACTTCGCCGAACCACCGGCGGAGTCACCCTCGACGATGAAGATCTCGCACTTCGTCGGGTCGTTCGACTGGCAGTCGCTGAGCTTGCCCGGCAGAGACGCCGACTCCAGCAGGCCCTTGCGACGGGTCAGGTCACGCGCCTTGCGGGCCGCGACACGTGCCGTCTGCGCCTGGATGGCCTTGCGGATGATGTCCGCGGCCTCGTTGGGGTTGCGGTCGAACCAGTCGTTGAGGTGCTCGTGCACGACCTTCTGGACGAAGGTCTTTGCCTCGGTGTTGCCCAGCTTGGTCTTGGTCTGACCCTCGAACTGCGGCTCGCCCAGCTTGACCGAGATGATCGCGGTCAGACCCTCGCGGATGTCCTCGCCCGCCAGGTTGTCGTCCTTCTCGCGCAGGAACTTCTTCTCGCGCGCGTACCGGTTGACCAGACCCGTCATGGCCGCACGGAAGCCCTCCTCGTGCGTACCGCCCTCATGCGTGTGGATCGTGTTCGCGAAGGAGTACACACCCTCGGTGTACTGCGAGTTCCACTGCATGGCGATCTCGGCCGAGAGCAGACGCTCCTTGTCCTCGGCCTCGATGTCGATGACGGTCGGGTGGATCAGCTCGCCCTTGCGGGAGTTGAGGTACTTGACGAAGTCGACGATGCCGCCTTCGTAGTAGTACGTCACCTTGCGTGCGGGCGGCTCCTCGTCCGGCTCCTCGGGGGCGTCGGCACCAGCCGTGGCCTTCGCCGACTCGCGCTCATCCGTCAGCGTCAGGGTCAGGCCCTTGTTGAGGAAGGCCATCTCCTGGAAACGGCGGGAGAGCGTCTCGAAGGAGTACTCGGTCGTCTCGAAGATGTCCGGGTCGGCCCAGAACGTGACCGTGGTGCCGGTCTCGTCGGTGGGCTCGTTCCGCTGGAGGGGCGCGGTGGGGACGCCGAGCTTGTACTCCTGCGTCCAGCGGTGGCCGTCGCGCTTGACCTCGACGGAGACCTTGGACGACAGTGCGTTGACGACCGATACACCGACGCCGTGCAGACCGCCGGAGACGGCGTAGCCGCCGCCGCCGAACTTGCCGCCGGCGTGCAGAACGGTCAGCACGACCTCGACGGCCGGCTTGCCCTCGGACGGGACGATGTCCACCGGGATACCGCGGCCGTTGTCGATCACGCGTACGCCACCGTCGGCGAGGATCGTGACGTCGATGGTGTCCGCGTGCCCGGCGAGGGCCTCGTCGACGGAGTTGTCGACGACCTCGTACACAAGGTGGTGGAGGCCACGCTCACCGGTCGAGCCGATGTACATGCCGGGGCGCTTGCGGACCGCGTCCAGACCCTCGAGGACGGTGATCGCGCTGGCGTCGTACGAGGCTTTGACCTCGCCGTTGCCGCCGGCAGGAGTGGACGGGATGTTCTCGTTGGGGTTGCCGGAATCGGCCACGAAGCGCCCTTTCTGGCACAGCACAAGCCGTTCTCCGGGCGAGCGGGAGCGGCTGCGTCGTTCGACATGTTCCGCGAGTGGGCGGGATTGTCCACCAGTCTACCGGTACCGCCGACCCGAATGGGGGTTTGCCGGTAGCTGAGTCCGCATGTGCCGCCCTGAACCGTATCGGTCCGACTCCCCATATCCGGGAAGGGGCTTCAGGAGGCTCACACGGGCATTGAGCGCTTCGGCCTGTCAACCTCCCGCTACGGTGAGGGACACCTCACATGCCTCGCCCGGTTTCCTCCGGCTCGTCCTGCCCAGGGGACGCGGCGGCGTTTGGCGGGGTGGGTGCCTGGGAGGGCGGGGCGAGGGCAAGCCCGACGCGCAGGGGCACCGCGGGCCGCTGTCGCGTAAAACTGCCGCGACGGGTGCGGGGCCCGATCCGCGGGGCGGGGGAGCCTGGCGCATGGAGGCAACGGCGCGCTGCTGCCCCGGGGGGCGCGGGGAGGATCCCGACACCGGGCGCGGGGTGAGGCACGAGTCCGGCGCAGGGCGGTACGGCGGACTGCCACGGCGCGAAGCTGCACAAGGGGCCTGGGGCAGACCCTCCACACCGGGCGAGCGAGCCCGACGCAAGGGGAGCACGGCTGCCGCAGCCTGCCGGCGCGGCGGCCCGGGCCCGGGGCGGGCTCGCGACACCGGACGGGAGCGGGCCGCGAGCCCATCGCAGGGCAGGAGAGTCCGCTGCCGCGGGAAGCTGCGGGGCGAAGCCGCCGCGCGAAGCAGCCGCGCGAAGCAGCCGAAACGGGCGCAGAGCAACCCCCGACACCGGGCGTGAGCGGAGCAGGGCCCATCGCAGGGGGTCGCTGCCGCGCGGAGACGCCGCACGACGTCGGCGCGACGGGCGCGGGGCCCGACACCGGACGGGACACGGAGCCGAGCCAAGCGGGCGGCGCCGGACCTCGGCACAGAGGGGGACGGCAGGGCTGCTGCGGTGCGAAGCTGCCGCGACGGGGTCGGGGGCCTGCCCGCGACACCGGGCCCTACCGCGGTGCGAAGCTGCCGCAGCAGGGCGCAGTCGCCCCACCCCCCACTCACCGCATCTCGGCGCGAAGGTGCCGAAAAGCGGGCCGGGGCACAGCCCCGCTTCAGGGGGCCCGGGGGCGCAGCCCCCCGGTTTCGGGGAAGGGCGGGCACGGGGAGACAGACGCGCCCTCAGCCGTACGTGTCGCCCGGCCCCACACTCCCCGGCGCCCTCAGCGGCCCATACCTCCGCTGCGGCCCACCCGGCCCCAGCACCTTGATCAGCCTCACGGTCCCCTGCCCCAGGTCCTCGTTCAGCCGCGCCACCAGCCGCGGCGCCAGCAGCCGCAGCTGCGTCGCCCACGCCGTCGAGTCGCACTGCACCGTCAGCACGCGCTCGTCCTCGTCGTACTTCTGCGGCACGCAGTGATTCGCCAGGTCCGCGCCCACGATCTGCGGCCAGCGCCCCATCACCCCGCCCACCGCTGCCGGCGTCTCCCAGCCCCGCTCGGTGATCAGCCGGTTGATCGCCGCACCCAGCGGCAGCGGATCGCGCCCGTCCGCCCGCGCCCCCGACCTCAGCCCGCCGCCCCGCCTGGCCTGCTTCTTCTGCTGAGCCGCCGCACCGCGCGCCTTCGCCTGCTCCTTCGCCGCGCGCAGCGCGACCCGCGCCAGGTCGACGCCCGACGACTCGGGCACCTTCGCCGACTCCGCCGGCTCCCCGGACCCCATCGGCTCGTCGCTCATACGCGCTCCACCTCCCCGTTGGCCACCGTGTACCGCGCCCCCGCCAGCACCCCCGGCACATCGTCGTCGACCGCCGCCGTCACCAGCACCTGCTCACCGGGAGCCACCAGTTCCGCCAGCCGCTCCCGGCGCCGCGCGTCCAGCTCCGCGAAGACGTCGTCCAGTACCAGCACCGGCTCGTTGCCTTCGGCCCGCAGCAGCTCGTACGAGGCCAGCCGCAGCGCCAGCGCGTACGACCAGGACTCGCCATGGCTGGCGTACCCCTTCGCCGGCAGCTGCCCCAGCTTGAGCACCAGCTCGTCCCGGTGCGGCCCGACCAGCGTCACGCCCCGCTCGATCTCCTGCTTGCGCACCTCCGCAAGCGCGCCGATCAGCTGTGCGTACAGCTCGTCGCGACCGTGCACACCGGCCCCGCCGTCGCTAGCGACCCCGCCCCCGGCAGAGGAGGAGGAACGGTACTCCAACGCAACCGGTCCGCCCCCTGGCGCCAGCGCCTCGTACGCCTTGTCCGCCAGCGGCTGCATCGCCGCGATCAAATCGATCCGCTGTGCCAGCAGCTCCGCTCCCGCCCGCGCCAGATGCTGGTCCCACACATCCAGCGTGGACAGATCCATCCCGCGTCCGCCGTGCCGTCGCGCCATCGCCGCCGACTTCAGCAGGGTGTTGCGCTGCTTGAGCACCCGCTCGTAATCGGACCGCACCCCGGCCATCCGCGGCGACCGCGCCGTTATCAGCTCGTCGAGGAACCGCCGCCGCTCGCCCGGATCGCCCTTCACCAGCGCCAGATCCTCCGGCGCGAACAGCACCGTCCGGACTATCCCCAGCACATCACGCGGTCTGACCTGTGAAGACCTATTGATACGGGCCCGGTTCGCCTTCCCCGGATTGAGCTCAAGCTCGATCAGCTGGGAGCGCTCGCCCTGCGTGACGGCAGCCCGGATGACGGCCCGGTCGGCCCCCATCCGTACCAACGGAGCATCCGACGAGACCCGGTGGCTGGCCAGCGTCGCGAGATAGCCGACCGCCTCGACGAGGTTCGTCTTGCCCTGCCCGTTCGGTCCCACGAACGCGGTGACGCCCGGGTCGAGCGGGACCTCGACCCGGGCGTACGAGCGGAAGTCGGCCAGCGACAAATGCGTGACGTGCATGGATGTAGGCCGACCTCCCCCGGCTCAGGGTTACTTCTTGTTCTCCACCGCGTGGCCGCCGAACTGATTGCGCAGCGCCGCGACCATCTTCATCTGCGGGGAGTCGTCCTGACGGGACGCGAACCGCGCGAACAGCGACGCGGTGATCGCGGGCAGCGGCACGGCGTTGTCGATCGCGGCTTCCACAGTCCACCGGCCCTCGCCGGAATCCTGTGCATAACCGCGCAGCTTCTCCAGGTGCTCGTCCTCGTCCAGCGCGTTGACCGCCAGGTCGAGCAGCCAGGAACGGATGACCGTGCCCGCCTGCCAGGAACGGAAGACCTCGCGTACGTCGGTGACCGAGTGGACCTTCTCCAGGAGCTCCCAGCCCTCGGCGTAGGCCTGCATCATGGCGTACTCGATGCCGTTGTGGACCATCTTGGCGAAGTGACCGGCGCCGACCTTGCCCGCGTGGACCGCGCCGAACTCGCCCTCGGGCTTGAGCGCGTCGAAGATCGGCTGGACCTTGGCGACGTGCTCGTCCTCGCCGCCGTACATGAGCGCATAGCCGTTCTCCAGGCCCCAGACACCGCCGGAGACACCGCAGTCGACGAAGCCGATGCGCTTGATACCGAGCTCGACCGCGTGCTTCTCGTCATCCGTCCAGCGGGAGTTGCCGCCGTCCACCACCACGTCGCCCGGCTCGAGCAGCTCGGCAAGCTCGTCGACGGTGGACTGGGTCGCGGCGCCGGCCGGGACCATCACCCACACGACCCGCGGGCCCTTCAGCTTGCCCACAAGCTCCTCGAGGCTGTGGACATCGGCGAGGTCCGGATTGCGGTCGTAGCCAATGACGGTGTGGCCTGCGCGGCGGATGCGCTCGCGCATATTGCCGCCCATCTTGCCAAGGCCGACGAGACCGAGCTCCATCACAGATTCCTTAAGCGTTGTATGCCGATTCGTACCCGGCTCTGAGCCTACGCCCGGCCGGTACGTACGGCCCCGACGGGCCTGCTCGGGCGGGAGCAGGCCTGTCGGGATCACACCTTCAGCTCACTCGGCAGGCTCAGCCGGACAGCCGGACGGGCATGATCAGGTACTTGTACGCCTCGTCCGCCTCGGCATCCACAGCCGGCTTGCCGCTCAGCAGCGCGGGCTTGGTCGAGGTGGTGAAGGACAGCTGGGCGACCGGGGAGTCGATGGCGCTCAGGCCGTCGAGCAGGAAGGTCGGGTTGAAGGCGATCGAGATGTCGTCGCCGTCGAGGTTCGCGTCGACGCGCTCCACAGCCTGTGCATCGTCGCTGGAACCGGCCTCGAGGATCAGCACGCCCTGCTCGAAGCTCAGCCGCACCGGGGTGTTCCGCTCGGCGACCAGCGCCACACGCTTGACGGCCTCTACGAAGGGCGCCGTCTCGATGACAGCGATCGAGTTGAACTCGGTGGGGAAGAGCGTGCGGTACTTCGGCAGATCGCCTTCGAGCAGTCGGGTCGTGGTCCGTCGCCCGGCACCCTCGAAACCGATCAACCCCTCGCCCGCACCCGAGCCAGAGAGCGCAAGCGTGACCGTGTCACCGCTGGTCAGTGCCTTGGCAGTGTCCAGCAGCGTCTTGGCGGGCACCAGCGCCACGGCGGACGCATCAGGGTTCTCCGGCTTCCACAGGAACTCGCGGACGGCGAAGCGGTAGCGGTCGGTGGAGGCCAGTGTGACCGTGTCGCCCTCGATCTCGATGCGTACGCCGGTGAGGACGGGGAGCGTGTCGTCGCGACCGGCGGCGATGGCGACCTGTGCGGCGGCAGAGGCGAAGATCTCACCGGGCACGGTGCCCGTCGCGGTCGGCATCTGCGGCAGCGCCGGGTACTCCTCCACAGGCAGGGTGTGGAGTGTGAATCGCGAGGGGCCGCAGACCACGGTCGCGCGTACACCGTCTGTGGAAATCTCCACCGGGCGGTTGGGGAGAGCGCGGCAGATGTCGGCGAGCAGCCTGCCGGAGACCAGAACGGTGCCGTCCTCGTCCACCTCCGCCTCCACCGAGACACGGGCCGAGACCTCGTAGTCGAAGCTCGAGAAGCTGAGGGCACCGTCCTCCGCCTTCAGAAGAAGGCCCGCGAGTACGGGTGCCGGCGGACGGGCCGGGAGGCTCCGGGCCACCCAGGCCACCGCCTCCGCGAGTACATCGCGCTCCACCCGGATCTTCACCGGAACCGCCTCCTGCTGTTGCTGGCTCGCCCTGCTGGCCTTCGTCGTCGGCTGTATCGCCGGGGACCAGTCTGACGTACGGCACCGACAGTCGGTGCGGGTCGGGGTCAAGTCGTCGCAAGAGGTGTCGGACGCTCCGGGCGTCAGTTGTGCACAGGGCCTTCTTCGAAGCGAATTTCCCGGTAACTCTAGGTGGGAGTAGTAGTAGGGCCTGTGGAAACCGTGGATAACGTCATCTGTGCAGGTCAGACCCGTTTTTTTGTCCACCGAGCCTGTGGGTGGAGCCGGTGGACAACCCGGCCCATCTGTGGACGCCTGAAAGTTCTGCACATCCGATGCACAGCCCTGGGGGACTTCTCCCCAGGGCTGTCCCCAGCTTTACCCACGTTCCCCACAGCCCAACCGACCTCGTTGGTGTGACGCCTTTCACTCGACACGGTGAGACCTGGTGTTTCGTTGCCGAACAGTGGACAGGGCTGTGGAGAAGCTGTGGGCAACGCGGCACAGCCTGTGGGCCGCCAGTGGACAACAGCGATCACGTCCTGTGGACGGCTTCCGTGTCCACAGTCTGTGGAGCAGGGTTGGCCACAAATCCACAACCGTCTGACCTCGCGTGATGAAGTCTCAGCAACCGCCCCTGTGGACGCAATCTGGACAACTTCCCAGTCCCCAGGCTGTGGACGGAAGATCGTCCTCAGATCTGTGGAGAACCCGCCCCGTCGCCGCGTATTCGAACACCGGACATCTGCGGGACATCTGCGGAACGCCGAAGGGCACCCCGGGACGAAGTCCCGGAGCGCCCTCGAAGGCCTCTTCGTCGGCTGCTGTGTCGGCCTGTCAGCCGTTCTTGATGCGGTTGGTGAGCTCGGTGACCTGGTTGTAGATCGAGCGCCGCTCGGCCATCAGCGCACGGATCTTGCGGTCCGCGTGCATCACGGTCGTGTGGTCGCGGCCGCCGAACTGCGCGCCGATCTTCGGCAGCGACAGGTCGGTGAGCTCACGGCAGAGATACATGGCGATCTGGCGGGCTGTCACCAGCACCCGGCTGCGCGAGGATCCGCAGAGATCCTCCACCGTCAGTCCGAAGTAGTCGGCGGTCGCCGCCATGATCGCACTCGCGGTGATCTCGGGGGCCGAGTCCTCCCCACCAGGGATCAAGTCCTTCAGCACGATCTCGGTGAGCCCGAGATCCACCGGCTGCCGGTTGAGCGACGCGAACGCCGTCACCCGGATCAGCGCACCCTCCAGTTCGCGGATATTGCGAGAGATCCGCGAGGCGATGAACTCCAGTACCTCCGGCGGAGCGTTGAGCTGCTCCTGTACCGCCTTCTTACGGAGGATGGCGATCCGTGTCTCCAGCTCCGGCGGCTGTACGTCGGTGGTCAGACCCCACTCGAAACGGTTCCGCAGTCGGTCCTCCAGCGTCATCAGCTGCTTGGGCGGCCGGTCCGAGGAGAGCACGATCTGCTTGTTGGCGTTGTGGAGCGTATTGAAGGTGTGGAAGAACTCCTCCTGCGTCGACTCCTTGCTCGCCAGGAACTGGATGTCGTCGACCAGCAGGATGTCCACGTCGCGGTAGCGCTTGCGGAAGGTGTCGCCCTTGCCGTCGCGGATCGAGTTGATGAACTCGTTGGTGAACTCCTCGGAGCTCACATACCGCACCCGCGTGCCGGGGTAGAGGCTGCGCGCGTAGTGCCCGATGGCATGCAGCAGGTGGGTCTTGCCGAGTCCCGACTCCCCGTAGATGAAAAGGGGGTTGTACGCCTTGGCCGGTGCCTCGGCGACCGCGACGGCCGCAGCGTGCGCGAACCGGTTGGACGCACCGATGACGAAGGTGTCGAAGAGGTATTTCGGGTTGAGGCGGGCATGTGGCTCGCCTGGACCGGGGGCCGGCGACGGCTGCGCGCCCAGCGGTCCGGGTGCACCCCCGGGAGCGCCGCGGTGCGGGGGCTGGCGCTCCGGCAGCTCGTGCCGGTTCGGTCGCTGCTGCTGGTGCTGCTCGTACTGCTGGCGCTCGGGCGGCTGCGGCTGCCGGTAGTCGTGCTGGGGCTGGCGCGGCCGGCCGGTTGCGTACGGCTCGCGCCATTGCTCCGCAGACGCGTCGCGGTCCTGGAAGCCGCCGAGACGAGGCTGCTGCCAGGACAGGTCCTCCTGGGTGCGCGGCCAGGCGCCGGGTTCCGGTCGCTGCTGCTGGTGCTGCTGGTACTCGGGATAGGCGGGGCGGACGGTGGGAAGTCCGTCGTCGCCGGGCCGGTGCCCGTACCCCTCGTAGTGGTCGTTCTGGCGGGGCTCGTCGTGCTGCGGGCCCTGATAGCGGGGCGCCTGCTGCTGTTGTGAGGGCGCCTGCGGGGCCAGGGGCTCGCCAACCGAGTCGTCGACGGTGATCGCGATACGGATCGGACGGCCGCACTCACGGCTGAGGGTCTCGCTGATCAATGGGGCGAGCCGGCCTTCGAGGACGCGCTTGCCCCATTCATTGGGAACGGCGAGGAGAGCGGTGTCGGCCACCAGTGCGAGGGGCTGGCAGCGCTCGATCCACTGCTTGTCCTTGGGCTCGATCCCCTGCTGGCCCTCCGCGAGGAGCTGCTCCAGCACTCGTGGCCACACTGCGGCAAGATCGGCAGGTACGTCAGCCACAAGGCACGCTCTCTCACAGGTCCCGTCCCACGAATGTGTGGTTCCCGGGACGGGATGGGAAGACAGGCAGGAAAGGAATTGGAGTTCAGCCACGGTAGTCAGGCCGACCCGCGCGGTTCAAGTTGTTGTCCACAGCCTGTGCACAGTGGACCACGTCATGGGTCTGGTTTGACCGGATGGCGTAGCCGCGCGTACCGTAACCAGGTCGAGTTGTCGATGGCTGCTGCCGCCTGCCTCCGATGGGCAAAGATCACGGTCTGTGATCGTGAAGCGGTGCACTCGGGCGTATACGCGAGCTACTCGTGGGCGCACGGTGACAGCCAGGCGATGTCCCGCCATCTACGAATCATTTCTGGAGCCCCCGAGTGAGCAAGCGCACCTTCCAGCCGAACAACCGTCGTCGCGCGAAGACCCACGGCTTCCGCCTGCGGATGCGTACCCGTGCCGGCCGCGCGATTCTCGCGAACCGCCGTGGCAAGGGTCGCGCCAGCCTGTCCGCCTGATCACTTACAGGTCATGACGTGCTGCCTACCGAGAATCGGCTGAGGCGGCGCGAGGACTTCGCGACCGCAGTACGCCGGGGACGTCGGGCCGGACGCCCGCTTCTCGTCGTCCATCTAAGCAGCGGTGCAACGGACCCGCACGCGCCTGGGGAGAGCGCTCCCCCGACGTGTGCGGGTTTCGTCGTGAGCAAGGCAGTGGGCGGCGCGGTCGTACGCACCAAGGTCAAGCGGAGACTGCGCCACCTGATACGCGACCGTCTCGCCGAGCTGCCCCCCGGTAGCCTGGTGGTCGTACGGGCGCTGCCCGGTGCGGGCGACGCCGCTTATGAACAGCTGGCCCGAGACCTGGATGCCGCTCTTCAGCGGCTGCTGGGAGGGGGCGCGCGATGAAGTACCCGCTGCTGGCTCTGATCAAGCTGTACCAGTGGACGATCAGCCCGCTGTTGGGGCCTGTCTGCAGGTACTACCCGTCGTGTTCCCACTACGGATTTACGGCCATCGACCGGCACGGCGCGGTGAAGGGCACAGCTCTCACCGCTTGGCGGATCCTGCGGTGCAATCCGTGGTCGCCGGGCGGTGTGGATTATGTGCCGCCGCGCAAGCGCCCGCGGTGGCACGAGATGCTGCGCGACGCCTTGCGCGGCAGCAAGGGCGGGCACTCCGCAGCTGATGTGCCTTCCCGGGGGTCGGCCCCCGAACCCCCGAGCCCGGCCGCAGAGTCTTCGCCCAATGCTCAAGGAGCCTGATTAGTGGACACGATTGCCAGTCTCTTCAGCTTTATCACCACACCTGTTTCGTGGGTCATCGTCCAGTTCCACACGCTCTATGGGGCGATCTTCGGCCCCAACACGGGCTGGGCCTGGGGACTGTCCATCGTGTCGCTGGTGATCCTCATCCGGATCTGTCTGATCCCGCTCTTTGTGAAGCAGATCAAGTCGACCCGGAATATGCAGGCGCTCCAGCCGAAGATGAAGGCGATCCAGGAGCGCTACAAGAGCGACAAGCAGCGTCAGTCCGAAGAGATGATGAAGCTGTACAAGGAGACGGGCACCAACCCGCTCTCCTCGTGCCTTCCGATCCTCGCGCAGTCGCCGTTCTTCTTCGCTCTGTACCACGTGCTCTCCAGCATCGCCTCGGGCAAGACCATCGGCGTTATCAATGAATCGCTGCTGGACAGTGCTCGGCAGGCACACATCTTCGGTGCCCCGCTGGCGTCGAAGTTCACGGACAGCGCGGAGAAGGTCGCTGCCCTCGGCGCCTCGCTGACCGATGTGCGCATTGTCACCGCGATCATGATCATCATGATGTCGGCGTCGCAGTTCTATACGCAGCGCCAGCTGATGCAGAAGAACGTCGACCTCACGGTGAAGACGCCGTACATGCAGCAGCAGAAGATGCTGATGTACATCTTCCCGGTGATCTTCGCCGTGATGGGTATCAACTTCCCCGTCGGTGTCCTCGTCTACTGGCTGACCACCAACGTGTGGACCATGGGCCAGCAGATGTTCGTGATCAACCAGAACCCGACCCCGGGCAGCAAGGCCCAGGACCAGTACCTGCAGCGGCTGCTGAAGGGCGTCGCCGCCCACACCGAGGTGCGTTCGCGACGCAAGCGCAATGTCATCCAGGCGATCGTCGCCAAGGGCGCGGACCGCAACGACAACGAGCGCAGGTTCATCACCGCCCTGGCCAAGGCGGGCTTTGCCGCTCAGGCGGACGGCACGGTGGCCAAGAGTGACACCGCTGTCGCCGAGGCCGATGGCGGCGCGGCGCAGCGGCGGCAGCAGCCCAAGCGTCAGACCAAGGCGAAGCGGCAGTCCGCCAGTGCCCAGCAGGGCGCCGCCAAGAGCTCTGAGGGCGCCGACTCCGAGTCGAAGCTCTCGCTGCAGAAGGACGAGCCGCAGGACGCCACGCCGAAGTCGGCGGGCAAGCCTGCCTCAGGTTCCGCACGCCAGCCCAAGTCCGGACAGCGCAAGGGTCAGCAGCGGCCCAAGCACCCGTCGTCCAAGAAGTAAGAAGGAGTCCATCCGTGACGGAAGGCACCATCTCCGCCCCCGCCGAGGGTGGCGACACCCTGACCCGCCTCGAGCAGGAAGGGGAGATCGCGGCCGACTACCTCGAGGGTCTGCTCGACATCGCTGATCTCGACGGCGACATCGACATGGACGTCGAGGCGGACCGGGCAGCGGTCTCGATCATCGGCGACCGGGACAGCCGGGATCTGCAGAAACTCGTGGGCCGCGACGGCGAGGTCCTGGAGGCTCTCCAGGAGCTGACGCGGCTCGCTGTGCACCGGGAGACCGGGGACCGGAGCCGGCTGATGCTGGACATCGCGGGCTTCCGGGCCAAGAAGCGCACGGAGCTCAGCGAGCTGGGTGCGAAGGCGGCCGACGAGGTGAAGAGCACCGGTGAGCCGGTGAAGCTGAACCCGATGACGCCCTTCGAGCGCAAGGTTGTGCACGACGCGGTCGCGGCCGCGGGTCTGCGGAGTGAGTCCGAAGGCGAGGAGCCGCAGCGCTTCGTCGTCGTTCTCCCGGCCTGACCTCGATTGTTTCCTCGGCCCCGTCTGTTCGCAGGCGGGGCCGATCTTTGTCAGCCTGATAGTCAGCCACCACAGTCACATTGCGACAGTGCGGTACGGAAGGACGGTTCCCGTGACGGAGGCAGCAGAGCTTCCCCAGGCGCCCGAAGAGGCGCGGACGGTATTCGGAGAGTTCTTTCCGGAGGCTGTGCGGTACGCGGAGCTGCTCGCTGACGTAGGAGTCAAGCGGGGCCTGATCGGTCCCCGTGAGGTGCCGCGGCTGTGGGAGCGGCATCTGCTGAACTGCGCGGTGCTCTCGGAGGTCGTGCCCGAAGGTGTCACGGTCTGCGATGTCGGCTCGGGGGCCGGTCTGCCGGGCATCCCGCTGGCGCTGGTACGCCCGGACCTGAAGATCACACTCCTCGAGCCGCTGCTGCGGCGGACTAACTTCCTTCAGGAAGTGGTCGAACTGCTGGGCCTGGACCATGTGACCGTGGTCCGGGGCCGAGCCGAGGAAGTGCTTGGAAAGCTGCCTCCCGTGCATGTGGTGACGGCGCGAGCCGTGGCACCGCTGGACCGGCTGGCGGGCTGGGGAGTGCCTCTGCTGCGTCCGTACGGAGAGATGCTGGCGCTCAAGGGCGACACTGCCGAGGAGGAACTGCAGGGGGCCCGTGCTGCGCTGAGTAAGCTCGGTGTGGTGGAGACCTCAGTGCTGCACGTCGGTGAGGGGATCGTTGAGCCGCTCTCCACTGTGGTGCGCGTGGAAGTCGGAGAGAGCCCCGGCGGAGTGCGTTTCGCGGCGAAGCGGGCCAAGGCCGCCCGAACCAGTCGTACCCGACGGCGTCGCTGATCCGTACAGTCCGTACTGTCTATCAGCGATGCTCCATACAAGCTGCCATACGTACGCATTTCGGAGTGTCGTGCGACTGTAGTCCCGCGGCGCGTGCATCGTGTTTCACGTGAAACGTCGCTCACTGCTGCAGGGAATCATCAGTCGCGGCCGTGCTGCCGCCCCGATGCGGGACCGGAAGTCCCTCTTGAGGGTTACGGAATTGTCCACGGAGGTGGATTACTCCACAGAACCACGGGCCTCGCTGGTTCACGACCCCGAAAGCATGGCAGGCTCTGCTCATTGCGAGCCTGAAGTCGAGGAGAGTGAATCCTTGCGGTCCGACGCCAACATCGCGGGACCGATGACCGATCCGGTCCCCGGTCCCCGTACGGAGCCGTCGGGGGAGGATGTTTCACGTGAAACACCGCCCCCGATGGACGACACCCCCATCGGCCGTGCTGCCCAGCTGGCCGTGGAGGCGCTGGGGCGTGCCGGTGAGGGTCTGCCCCGACCTGAGCAGACACGCGTCATGGTGGTCGCCAATCAGAAGGGCGGCGTGGGCAAGACCACCACTACGGTCAACCTGGCTGCCTCGCTCGCCCTCCATGGCGCGCGCGTTCTGGTGGTAGACCTGGATCCACAGGGCAACGCCTCCACGGCGCTGGGGATCGATCACCACGCCGAAGTCCCCTCGATCTATGACGTCCTGGTGGAGAGCAGGCCGCTCTCCGAGGTGGTCCAGCCCGTCCCGGACGTCGAAGGTCTCTTCTGCGCCCCCGCCACCATCGATCTCGCCGGTGCGGAGATCGAGCTGGTGTCGCTGGTGGCGCGGGAGAGCCGACTGCAGCGGGCGATTCAGGCCTACGAGCAGCCGTTGGACTACATCCTCATCGACTGCCCGCCGTCGCTCGGTCTGCTGACCGTCAATGCGCTGGTCGCCGGTGCCGAGGTGCTCATCCCCATCCAATGCGAGTACTACGCACTGGAGGGTCTGGGGCAGCTGCTGCGGAACGTGGACCTGGTTCGCGGTCATCTCAACCCGGACCTGCATGTGTCGACGATCCTGCTCACCATGTACGACGGCAGGACGCGGCTGGCCTCCCAGGTGGCCGACGAGGTGCGTAGCCACTTCGGCAATGAGGTGCTGCGGACGAGCATTCCGCGTTCCGTGCGTATCTCGGAGGCGCCGAGCTACGGACAGACGGTGCTGACCTACGATCCGGGTTCCAGTGGATCCCTGTCGTATCTTGAGGCGGCGCGTGAGATCGCGCTGCGGGGGGTCGGGATCCACTACGACCCGCAGCATGCCCATGTGGGCAGCCAGAACAGCCAGCAGAACATGTCGGAGGGGATCCAGTGAGTGAGCGACGTAGAGGATTGGGGCGTGGGCTGGGTGCGCTGATCCCTGCCGCTCCCCAGGAGAAGGCGGTGCCTCCTTCCGGGGCTACGAGCTCTTCGGGAGCGGGTCCGGTGCTGACCGCGGAACGTGGTGTGGCGGCGGCGAAGGTGACGACGCTGCCCAGCGCTTCCCCTCCGTCGGAGGCGATCACGCCCGCGCCGGAACCGGAGGCTGTGCCGCAGCCGGTCGAGCCGGCCGGCGCGCACTTCGCGGAGTTGCCGATCGACACCATCACGCCCAACCCGCGCCAGCCGCGTGAGGTGTTCGACGAGGACGCTCTTGCGGAGCTGGTCACCTCCATCAAGGAAGTGGGGCTGCTTCAGCCCGTCGTCGTTCGGCAGGTGGGGACCGAGCGCTATGAGCTCATCATGGGCGAGCGCCGCTGGCGGGCCTGCCGTGAGGCGGGTCTGGAGCGGATTCCTGCGATCGTCCGGGATACGGACGACGAGAAGCTCCTTCTGGATGCGCTGCTCGAGAACCTGCACCGTGCCCAACTGAACCCGCTGGAAGAGGCTGCCGCCTACGACCAGCTGCTCAAGGACTTCAACTGCACACACGACCAGCTGGCCGACCGGATCGGACGCTCGCGTCCGCAGGTGTCCAACACGCTGCGCCTGTTGCGTCTCTCGCCTCCCGTCCAGCGCAGGGTGGCTGCCGGGGTGCTGTCGGCCGGTCATGCGCGGGCGTTGCTCTCGGTGGAGGACTCCGAGGAGCAGGACCGGCTTGCGCACAGGATCGTGGCCGAGGGGCTCTCGGTGCGAGCGGTCGAAGAGATCGTGACCCTGATCAACTCGAGCCCCAAGAGCACGTCCAAGCCGAAGAGTCCGCGAGCCGGTGCCCGTCTGTCGCCGGCGCTCACCGACCTGGCTTCACGGCTCTCGGACCGGTTCGAGACGCGAGTGAAGGTGGACCTTGGTCAGAAGAAGGGGAAGATCGTTGTCGAGTTCGCGTCGATAGACGATCTGGAGCGGATCCTCGGCACCCTCGCCCCCGGCGAGGGACGGGTCCTGGAGCAGGGACTCGGCGAGGAGCCCGTTGAGGGCGACGAGGGCTGAGCCCTTCCGTAATACCGTCAGGGGCGGGCCGTGTCCGATCGTTGGAGGAACACGGTCTGCCCTTTGCCGTCGCCCGGTATCCGTGCCAGGGCTGGGTGGATACGATGCGTTCTGGTATGGCGCATCCACCTTGATCCACCTCAGAGGGAGGGCGAGGGCCATGCAATCGGTGAGCCGCAGCCAACTGGTGACAGCCGGCTTGGGCCTGGGGGCAGTGGGCGGGTTCGTCAGCAGCCTGCTCCGGGAGAGGAGCGCGCTGGCAGCTGCTCGTAGCGCGGCAGGCGAGGGAAGTGAGGAATGGCCTTCATGGGGCGTCGGCTTGCACCACTCACGCTGGACAACCTTTCGGACCTTCCCAAGCGCTGTCGTGCGTGTGTCTTCTGGGAACTTGATCCAGTCAGTGGAGAAGCCGCGGTAAAGGCGGGAACACCCTCACTGGAGAAAGAGGCCTGGATCTCGGCCGTGCTGCTCGAGTGGGGCTCCTGCGGCAGGGTTGTCTACGTCGACGAGGTACCGGTCGGCTTCGTTCTCTATGCGCCTCCGGCGTATGTGCCGCGTTCCACGGCTTTCCCGACGAGCCCTGTTTCACCGGATGCCGTACAGCTGATGACCGCTTGGATCATGCCGGGGTATCAGGGTCAGGGGCTCGGGCGGGTGATGGTGCAGACCGTCGCCAAGGATCTACTGCGGCGGGGCTTCCGGGCGATCGAGGCGTTCGGGGATGCCCGCTGGAAGGAGCCTGCCTGTGTGCTGCCCGCCGACCATCTGCTGGCCGTGGGCTTCAAGACCGTGCGTCCCCATCCGACGTATCCCCGGCTGAGGCTGGAGCTGCGGACAACGCTCTCCTGGAAGGAAGACGTGGAGCTGGCGCTGGACCGACTGCTCGGGGCTGTTCAGAAGGAGCCGGTGCTGCGGCCGTTGTGAGTACGAACGCCAGAATGGGCTCATCCCCGGTGAGGGATGAACCCATTCGTGTTTCACGTGAAACAACGGCGCGGTGCTACTCGCCGATGAAGCCCTCGAGGTCGCGGACGATCGCGGCCTTCGGCTTCGCGCCGACGATCGTCTTGGCAACCTCGCCGTTCTGGTAGACGTTCAGCGTCGGGATGGACATGACCCCGTACTTGGCGGCGGTGGCCGGGTTCTCGTCGATGTTGAGCTTCACGATCTCGATCTTGTCGCCGTGCTCGGCCGCGATGGCCTCGAGGGATGGCGCGATCTGGCGGCAGGGACCGCACCAGGCGGCCCAGAAGTCCACCAGTACGGGCTTGTCGCTCTTGAGGACATCCTCTTCGAAGGTGTCATCGGTCACGTTCTTCAGGGCGCCGGCCACGGCGGCCTCCTTACTTCTTTGCGGGGTGTGAGGGGGATGGTGCGGGCGTCAGACCGCAGAGGTCTTCTCCGGCTCGGCGGCGTTCTCGCCGTCGGCAAGCGCGGAGAGGAAGCGCTCAGCGTCGAGGGCAGCGGAACAGCCCGTGCCGGCGGCGGTGATGGCCTGACGGTAGGTGTGGTCGACGACATCACCCGCTCCGAAGACACCGGTCAGGTTGGTGCGCGTCGACGGCGCCTCGACCTTCAGGTAGCCCTCGTCGTCCAGCTCGAGCTGGCTCTTGAAGAGCTCGGTGCGCGGGTCGTGGCCCACGGCGATGAACAGTCCTGTCACAGCGAGCTCGGAGGGCTGGCCGGTCTTGGTGTTGCGCAGGGTCAGACCGGAGAGCTTCTGCTCGCCGTGGATCGCGGCGACCTCGCTGTCCCAGGCGAAGGAGATCTTCGGGTCGGCGAAGGCGCGGTCCTGCATGGCCTTGGAGGCGCGCAGGCTGTCGCGGCGGTGGACGATGGTGACGGACTTGGCGAAGCGGGAGAGGAAGGTGGCCTCTTCCATCGCGGTGTCACCGCCGCCGATCACGGCGATGTCCTGGTCCTTGAAGAAGAAGCCATCACAGGTCGCGCACCACGAGACACCGCGTCCGGAGAGCGCGTCCTCGTTCGGCAGACCGAGCTTGCGGTGCTGTGAACCGGTGGTCACGATCACGGACTTGGCGCGGTGAACGGTGCCTGCCGTGTCAGTGACGGTCTTGATCTCGCCCGTGAGGTCGACCGAGATGACATCGTCCGGGACCAGCTCGGCGCCGAAACGCTCTGCCTGTGCACGCATGTTGTCCATCAGGTCCGGGCCCATGATGCCCTCGCGGAAGCCGGGGAAGTTCTCCACCTCCGTCGTGTTCATCAGTGCACCGCCGGCGGTGACGGCCCCCTCGAACACCAGCGGCTGCAACGATGCGCGCGCGGTGTAGAGCGCAGCCGTGTAGCCGGCGGGCCCGGAGCCGATGATGATCACGTTACGGACGTCGCTCACGGGTGTCTTCCTCGTTTCTGCGGACTGCCTGCTGCCTACGGGGCCGGTTCGATGACTCTCACCCCACCCAACGGATCCTACGGGGCGTGCATTCCCGGTACGTCCGAGTGGCGCGGAGGGGTGTGTCAGCGGCGAGGGTACGCGGTCGTCAGCAGGAGCTTGCCCATCGGTGCGGGGGCGGTGTCGACGCAGGCCGCATCGACCACATACGCCTGGACCTGACCGCTGTCCGTGGAGTGCGGCAGCACGACGAGGTAGGCGTTACTGCCCTCGTACTGACCCCGCTCGAAGGCGATCGGAGTATCGGCCCGGCCGGTGCCCTTCTGGATACAGGGAGGCACAGTCACATCCGGCTTGCTCTTGGGCGAGACGGAGTTGGACTGGCTGTCGATGGACGGCCCCTTCTCTATCCTCGGCTCCCCTTGACCGAGGCTGGTGGCGACCAGAGCCTGCACGCGGCCTTGCAGGCCGGACTCGGAGAAGTCTTGGGTGCCACCCGCAGCGGAGCTGACGCTTGCTTCCTTCTTGGCGGAGTCTGCGCTGTTGTCGCCGGTGGACTGCAGGGACTGAAGGAGCAGGACGCTGACGCCTACTGCGGCCGCGCTGAGGATCGCACCGAGGACGGCTGTGCGGCGGCGCCGTGTCCGGCGGCTGCGGCCGGGACCGGTGGCAGCGCGCGGGCGTCCCGCTGGCCGGTCGGTCGGCGTGACGTCCGCCTGCTGAGCGACGGGCGCTGTTTCACGTGAAACATCGGCGGCCTCTGCGGGTGCGGTGGCGTCCAGAAGAGCCTCGGCGGCCAGAGCGGCGTCGATACGGCCTGCGATGTCGGCGGGCATCCGGTGGGCTCCGGGCAGTGTGCCGAGCAGCCCGCGAATCTCCTCGAGGGACGTGCGTACATCCGCGCACAGGGGACACCCGTCGAGGTGCTGCCGCACATCGGCCGTGCGCTCCAGCGAGAGAAGACCTTCCGTGAGGTCGGAGATCTCCGAGACGTCCGGGTGCTGAGTCGTGTCGGCCGTGGATGTCACGCGCGCCCACCTCCGCCCTTCACAGCTGCAGGGTCATTCGGCCCTGCGTCCCTTTGTCCCGACGCCGGTGGGACGGATGTCCCCGGCGTCCGGTTCCTTCCCATGCTGACCTCGGTGTTATCCCCGGTATCGCTCCGCAGATGGGTGAGCATGGGCAACAGCCGTGCCCGCCCACGCGCGCAGCGGCTCTTGACGGTCCCGGTGGGCACATCGAGGACGCGGGCCGCTTCCGCGACGGGGTAGCCCTGCATATCGACAAGCACCAGCGCGGCCCGCTGATCGACGGGAAGCTTCGCCAGCGCGGCCAGTAGTTCGCGGTGGAGATCCTTGCGCTCAACCGGAGCCTCGGCGGACTCATGAGGCTCAAGTAGCTGCTCCAGCCGCTCGGTGTCGTCGACGGGGGAGGTCTTCCGCGAGGAAGCCTTGCGGGCCCTGTCGAGACACGCGTTCACGGTGATGCGATGGAGCCAGGTAGTGACGGCGGACTGGCCGCGGAAGGTATGGGCGGCCCGGAAGGCGGAGACCAGGGCGTCCTGGACCGCGTCCGCAGCTTCCTCACGGTCGCCCAGGGTTCGCAGGGCGACGGCCCAGAGCCTGTCGCGGTGGCGCCGTACAAGCTCACCGAAGGCATCCGGGTCCCCTGCGACATGGCGTGCCAGAAGGTCCTGGTCGCTTGTGTCGCCGAGTGTCGCGTCGTCCAACGGTGAGCCCCCTCCCCTGGTGCCGTCAGCTGGTGATCTTGATCTCCGAGACCTTGCCCCGGAAGTTGCCCTCGTCGCTCTGTGGCAGCTTGGTCAGCCAGACCAGAACGTACCGTGCCCGTACCGGCTTGCCGGGCTTGAGGGACACATTCGAACCGGATCCGTTGGCGACCTTGTTGAAGCCGTCGAGGGTTGTCGGCTCGGACGAGGCATCTTCGGACGCCGTCCGCAGCTCCACGGAGGTGTCACCGCCGAGGAAGGAAACATCCACGGTGCCGACCTGCTGGACCTTGCCGAGGTCGAGAATGATGCCGACGCCCGGCTTCAGCCGTCCGAAGTCACCGCTCTGGAGGTAGCCGTCGGTGGTCCAGAACGTCGCAGGGTCGCCGTCGTAGCTGTTCTTTATCCCGGCCGGTTTCTCGGAGTGGTCCCCGAGCGGGTCGAAGTCACGGGCACTCTTGATGGCGACCGGCTTGCCGGATTCAGGTGCGGCGTTCTTTTCGCCGCTGTCCGTCTGCGAGCTGCCCGGATCGACCGAGTCCTTGTCGCGGTCGATCAGCTTGTCCGCCACCTGCCAGCTGCCCAGCCCCAGCGCGGCGATGAGTAGCGCGGCCACGGTCCACTTGAGGACCTTGCCGGTGCGGCTCTGGAGCGGTGCCGGAGGCGAGGGAACCGGCTGGATGGTGCTCGTGCCCGGGCGGGGCGCGGGACGTGCGTAGGTGCCCTGCTGGTAGGTCGTGCGCTGGTATTCCGGTGGTGAGGTGAACGCAGGCTCCGGCGGGCGGATGCGCGGCATCGCCGCCACGGCCTTGGCCAGCTCGTTGGGCGTGGTGCACGGCGGCTCCTGGCGGGAGGCAGTGGCACCGTCGTTGATCAGGGCCCGCATGGCGAGTTCCGAGAGGCCGCGGTGAACGCCGGCCCGCACCTGGTCGGGGGCGAGCAGTCCGACGCCCTTGGGCAGCCCGGAGAGGCCGTACGCGTCGTTCTCGTACGGCCAGCGATGCGTCAGCGCCGCGTAGAGAAGCGCACCGATCGCCTCGGTGTCGGCACGCTGTGGTCCATCGGCGGTGATTCCGCGCAGAGCGGCGTTCACCGCGAGGCCGCGGATCCGGTACTGCCCGGTCGAGCTCCGCAGCACCGCGCCAGGGGTGAGCCTGAGGTGGGCAAGGCCTTCACGGTGCGCTGCGGCCATGGCCTGAGAGAGCTGGTCGACGAGCTGGAACGCGTCGTGAGGCTCCATGGGGCCCATGGCGAGCAGAGCCGTGAGCTCCGTCGCGTCAGGAATCCACTCATGGACGACGTAGACGAGATCGTTCTCTTCGACGGCGTCCAGGACCTGTACGAATCGAGGGTCGCCGAGGAGTGCTGAGGAGCGGGCCGCGGCGAGCACTGAGCGCGCCCTCGAGTGATCGGCGGGAAGCAGATGCACTCCCACTGCACGGCGCAACTTCTCGTCGACAGCACGCCAGCTGCTGAAACCGTCCAGACGGGTGACGCACTCCTCGAGGCGGTAGCGTCTGGCGAGCTTGTGGCCACTGTGCAGTTCGGGCGCAGCGATGGCGGGTTCGGTGCCCTGCCGTTCGCTGCCCGTGTCCGGTGCGGTCTTCTCCGCCGAGTTCTGGGATTCCGCCGCCCCGTCGGTCGTGGCCTTGCCCGCCTGCGCGGTCAGCGGGTCGTCTCCGCTGTTGTCGGCCACGTCGACGGCAGCCGTGCTACGTTCCGCCACCGTCGTTCCTGCCTCCCCATCCGTTGCGCCCTATCCAAAAGCCATGCCAATTGTGCCCACAGTCGGCCGCTATGCACGACACACGGCGGCTGACGATGGTTGTGCTGTACTCGGGTCCTACCGTCCGAGGCGTCCGCGGACCATTCCGACCAGGGCGTTGAGCTCATCGATGCGCATCCGCTTCGCGGCGACGAAGAAGACGCCCAGCAGCACGATTCCGCCGGCGACCAGCGCGGCGAGCGAGCCTGCAGCGCCGCTGCCGAGTCCCCTCATGACGAAGAAGGCGACCGCGCCGCCGGCGGCCGCGGCCGGGACGGAGGCCATGCCGAGCCGGGTGTACGTACGCATGACGCGGGAGCCGTCCAGGTCACCGTCCAGCCGGTTCTTCAGCCGCCGCCAGGCGACGCCCACGCCAACGGCGTAGGCGAGGCCGTACGAGGCGCCCATACCGACAACCGCCCACTGGGCCGGCAGGACCACGTAACAGAGCGCGGAGGCAGCGGCATTGACCCCGGCGACGATGACGGTGTTGTAGAAGGGCGTGCGGGTGTCCTCGTACGCGTAGAAGCCGCGCAGTACGACGTACTGCACGGAGAACGGGATGAGGCCGAGGCCGAACGCCATGAGGATGAAGCCCATGCCCCGGGCGGACTCCAGGCCGCTGGAGGCGAACAGGAGTGTGGACATCGGGACGCCGAGGGCGAGGAACGCGAAGGCGACCGGGACGATGGCGACCGCGGAGTTGCGCAGGCCCTGGGAGATGTCGTCGCGTACGGCCCCCGGGTCGTTGTCGTGGGCTGCGCGGGAGATGCGGGGCAGCAGGGCGGCCATCACCGAGACGGTGATGATGGCCTGCGGCATGCCCCAGATCAGCTGGGCATTGGAGTAGGCGAGGATGCCCGCGCCGGACCTCCCGGAGGCCTCACCGGCAGCGGTGGCGAGCTGGGTGACGACCAGCACACCCGCCTGGTTGGCGAGGACGAACAGCACGGTCCACTTGGCCAGCTTGACGGTCTTGCCGAGGCCGTGACCCTTCCAGTCGAAGCGGGGACGGAAGCGGAAGCCCGTCTCGCGCAGATACGGGATCATCGACAGAGCCTGGACGGCGAGGCCGAGCAGGGTGCCGATGCCCAGCAGCCGGACACCCTCAGGCGGGATCGTCTGGACCCCCATCTGGGATTCGGCAGAGGTGCCGTAGACCCAGATGAACAGGCCAAACGTGGCGATCATGACGATGTTGTTGAGGACCGGAGTCCACATCATCGCGCCGAACTTCCCACGTGCGTTGAGGATCTGGCCCATCACCACGTGCACACCCATGAAGAATATTGTGGGCAGGCAGTACCGGGCGAAGGTGACGGCGACGCTGTTGGCCGCCGGTCTGCTGGCGATGGTGTCCGACATCAGATGGATCAGCAGCGGTGCCGCGAATACCGCGATGGCGACGATGATCCCGAGCGCCACCATGACGAGGGTGAGCAGACGGTTGGCGTAGGCCTCGCCGCCGTCGTCGTCGTTCTTCATCGAGCGCACCAGCTGCGGCACGAAGACGGAGTTGAGGCCGCCTCCGACGGTGAGGATGTAGATCATCGTCGGCAGGGTGTACGCCACGGTGTAGGTGTCACCGAGCAGTGAGGCGCCGAGCGCAGCGGTGATAACCAGGCTGCGGACGAAGCCGGTGAGGCGGGAGACCAGGGTGCCCGCCGCCATCACCGCGCTGGATCTCATCAGGCCGGAGACCCGGCCGCTCGGCCTTTTCGGGGCGGGCGGCGCCGGGATCGGCTCGGGAGTGGGCGAGGGCTGCCCCGAGGTCTGCTGGTCCCGGAAAAGGTGCGCGAACGCGTCAGGCTCCGGTTCCTCCTCACCGGCCCGGGTGACCAAGTCGTCCACGCCGGTGAACTGGGTGGTCCTGGCGTTCTCCCCGTACGGCAGATGACGCGACGGTCCGGCGGGCTCGGGCGGCGGGGTCTGCGCCCAGACGTGGGGGTCCGGGGCATGCTGCGGAGTCGGCGGCTGCTGGTACAGCGCCGGCGGTTCCTGATACGTGCCCGGACTCGGCGGCGGGTGCGAGGCACGGTCGTAGAGCGCCTCGGTCACGGGGTCCTGGGCGGACAGATCCTGCGCCCGGTAAGGATCACGGGCGTAGGCGTCCTGGACGTACGGGTCCTGTGTGTACGGTTCGGGGGCAGGCTGCGGCGGCGGAGGAACCTGGTCTGCCGGGTCTCCGCCCCCGCCCTGACCGCGGTCACCGTCGTACGGCGCGTTCATTGCTACCCCACCTCATCGTCCCGGGCCGGCCGGCCACGACATCGCTCAACGGTCCACTTTCTCACCCGTGCCCGACGGGTCGCCGCTTTCCGGTCCGGTGTCCGGTGTCGGGTCACTCGCCTGCCCGGGATCGGGGCTGTTGATGTCACCTTCCGAGCCCTCAGTGCCCTCAGCAGCCTCCTCTGTGCCCTCCGCATCCTCCGCGGCCGCCTCGCGGGCAGCCGCGCGCTTGCGCTGGCTGTACATCCTGACGCCTGCGAGGACGAGCAGCAGGACGCCGCCCGCGATGACGAGCATCACGGTCGGTGTGATCTCGGAGACCTTCACCGTGAACTCCATGGGCAGGCCGTATGGCTTGCCGTCCTCGGTGTAGAGCTGGGCTGTCATCTGCACCGGGCCGTTGGCGTTGGCCGAAGCGGCGAATTTCACCGACTGGCTGTGGCCGCCCTCGACCTTGATCGGCTGTTCGGCGATGCCCTTGTCGTGGTCGAGGCTGAGGCGCGTGGGGTTGTCCGACCTCAGCCGCAGCACCAGATGGTCGATGCCCTGGACCAGCTTGTTCTGCACGGTGACCGGGATCGTCGCACTACGCCCCGACAGGGTCACCTGCGACTTCTCGATCAGCTGTACCTCTTCGGTGAGGCTCTGCAGATAGGTCCGCACACTGTCGCGATACAGCTGGGCCGCCGCAGGGCTGCCGCGCCAGGACGTCGACATCTCCCGGTCGATCGCCCGGCCGAACGGCGTCACTACCCGGTCCTGTGCGGTGAGGATGACCTTGAAGTTGTCCAGGGTGTTCTGTGTGGTCCTGATGTCCTGGAACGCCTGGACCGGCAACTCCTGCTTCCGCAGCTGACCGGGGTAGCGGGAGGAGGCGGGCACCTTGGTCGTCGCATCGGCGTCGGGCTTGGCGCCCGCGGCTGCGACCAGATCGAGCGGCTGGGTCCAGCGCTGAGCATTGAGGGCTTGCAGCGCGCGGGCCATGGACTGCGCCTGGGACGCGGTCGGCATCCGCTGCGGGGCGACAACGATGCTCCGCTCCTTGCCCGGGACCTGAAGGGTCAGCGCGAGCGTCTGAGCGAGGAACTCCTGCACAGCGAGAGTGGAAGTCCCGGTCTTCAGCATGTCGCCCTGGAAGGCGGTGGAGAGCCGGGCGTCGGCGACTACCGCTGTCGTCCCGCCGCCGATCGGCCGCGCCGAACTGGGCGTGTACGACAGGTTGTCCCGCAGGCTGTCACTGCGGGCGATCACCTTGTGGGCGCCGGCAGAGGTGGCGACGTCGACGATCGAGGAGTCGATCGCTCCGTCCACCGGCCAGGCGAAGTCGACGGTCGGCTTCACATGGACGATCGTTTCCACCGTCGTCTCGGCGACTTCGGTGGCCGGCTGCAGATGGCTGAGAGAGCCGGAGATGTCCTTGCCGCGGTGGGCCACGGACGCCAGATCCGGGTCGGCGAACGGCAGAGCGACGACCTTGCGCCCCTGCACCGCGGCTTCGACGGAGCGCAGCCATCGCTTGGCCAGGGCCTGGTTCTTCCCCGCGACGGTGGTGGTCCCGTTCTTGACCTGGTAGTTCCTTGTCATCGCATCGACTGTGGCCAGCAGATCCGGGTCGATGACCCAGGTCACGGGTAGATCACTGCCCAGCGAGACGAGCTGCTCGAGCCGCCCGCCGGAGGCAAGTTCCCTGGCCAGGCTCTCGTCCTCGAAGACCGGGGTCTGCTGCTCGTCGGACCCGGTTTCCGCGGTGAGGTGCGTCGAAGAGATCAGCGGCCAGAGATAGGTGAACTGGGTTTTCTTCTCCGTGGCCTCGGGTTGCCAGGGCAGGAAGGTGCGCTCGATGCCCAGCACATGGTCGAAGGGCTCGGCCGGGGTCTGCCCGGACAGGGACACACCGAGCTGGTAGACGCCGTCTTCGTTGAGTTCGAGGTCACTCACCGGGACCGAGAGCTTGAAGTCCCGGCTGATGTGGGAGGGGAGCTTCGGGATCTTTACCGTGTACTTGCCGTCGACCGGCGCAGGGTCGATGCCCGCGGCGTAGCCGGTCCGCTCGGCGGCACGGTCGATGGCAGTCCTGCTGGACAGCGTCGGCCCCACCCGTAGATCGACCTGAGCGTCGGTGACGGTCTGCTTGCCCTTGTTGTACACCGAGCCAGAAATTGTGAGTGTGTCGCTCTTGCCCGGGGCGACCGGCGTAAGAGTGTCGAGAGACACATCGACTGAGCGGGAGCTTGTGGCGGCTTCGGTGGTCTCGGCGGCGTGCGCGGAAGGAGCGGCAGGACCACACAGCAGTCCGGCCACGAGCGGGGCGCCGGCGATCAGGGAGGCTGTGCGTCGCAGCCACCGGCGGGCAGGAGAAGGACCCATCCCCTGGAAGTCTGCCGCCTCGGCCACGCGCTCGCCCGTCCCTTGTCGTCTGGTGCCTCTGGTGCTTCTCGGCTCTTGCGTCCACGCATGGTAACGAGATGCGCGGCGCCGAAGTGCCGCGGAGTGCCTCACGTGATCGGAAGGAGCTTCCGGGGCGGCCATAAACAGGGGCGCTCAGGTCGGCCCCGGCACGTACCCTTTTCTGTTGTGCCGAACGCCAATGAAGAGAACCCCACTGCACTGAGCCAGGTGCAACGCCGCGCGGTCAGTGAACTGCTGCGGGTGTCCCCTGTCGCCGACGACCTCGCCCGCCGCTTCCAGGAGGCCGGGCTCAGCCTTGCCCTGGTCGGGGGCTCGGTACGGGATGCACTGCTCGGCCGGCTCGGCAATGACCTGGACTTCACGACGGACGCCCGTCCCGAGGACGTGCTGAAGATCATCCGCCCCTGGGCGGACTCCGTGTGGGAGGTCGGGATCGCCTTCGGGACAGTCGGCTGTCAGAAGGGCGGCTACCAGATCGAGGTGACGACGTACCGCTCAGAGGCGTACGACAGGACGTCTCGTAAGCCCGAGGTTTCTTACGGCGACTCGATCGAGGAAGACCTCGTACGCCGCGATTTCACCGTGAACGCGATGGCCGTGGCGCTGCCGCAGAAGGAGTTCATCGATCCGCACGGCGGTCTGGAGGACCTCGCCGCGCGCGTCCTGCGGACCCCCGGTACGCCCGAGGAGTCTTTCTCGGACGACCCGCTGCGGATGATGCGGGCCGCCCGTTTCGCCGCGCAGCTGGACTTTGAGGTGGCGCCCGAGGTCGTCACCGCGATGAAGGAGATGGCGGACCGCATCGACATTGTCTCCGCCGAACGGGTGCGCGATGAGCTGAACAAGCTGATCCTCTCCACCCAGCCCCGCAAGGGACTGGGACTGCTCGTCGACTCCGGCCTGGCCGACCATGTGCTGCCCGAACTGCCTGCCCTGCGTTTGGAGAGTGACGAGCACCACCGGCACAAGGATGTGTACGAGCACTCACTGATCGTCCTCGAGCAGGCCATCGACCTTGAGGAGGACGGCCCGGACCTCGTGCTGCGGCTGGCCGCACTGCTCCATGACATCGGGAAGCCGCGGACCCGGCGCTTCGAGAGCGACGGCCGCGTCTCCTTCCACCACCACGAGGTCGTGGGGGCGAAGATGACCAAGAAGCGGATGACCGCGCTCAAGTACTCCAACGACATGGTCAAGGACGTCTCGCGGTTGGTGGAGCTGCATCTGCGTTTCCATGGCTACGGGACCGGGGAGTGGACCGACTCGGCAGTGCGGCGGTACGTACGTGATGCGGGGCCGCTGCTGACCCGGCTCCACAAGCTGACCCGCTCGGACTGCACCACGCGCAATAAGCGCAAGGCGAGCGCCCTCTCCCGGGCCTATGACGGGCTTGAGGATCGCATCGCGCAGCTTCAGGAGCAGGAGGAGCTGGACGCCATCAGGCCCGATCTGGACGGCAACCAGATCCAGGAGATCCTGGGCGTGGGCCCCGGTCCGGTGATCGGCAAGGCGTACGCGTTCCTGCTGGAGCTGCGCCTGGAGAACGGGCCGATGGAGCATGACGCAGCGGTCGCGGCGCTGAAGGAATGGTGGGCGACGCAGAGCTGAGTGCGGGCGCTGAGCGTGAAGCGGCGCCATGTTTCACGTGAAACATGGCGCCGCTTCGATACGTGGAGGGCGGTGTTTCACGTGAAACACCGCCCTCCACGTATGCGGCTACTTCTTGATCTCGTTCAGGCAGAGCACGAATTGCTTACCCGAGCTGCGCCTTCCCCCACGCGTCTGCTCGACATAGGTGAGATCGGACTTGCAGCGGCTCGTGTCCGTCGTGTTGGGGAGCACCTCAGTGACCTTGTAGGCAGCCTTGGAGTCACCGCAGTCCACGACCTCAAGATCGGCGTTGGCCGTGGATCCGCTGTTCTTCATGCAGTCGCCGACCTCCGCCTTGTCGGCATCGTCCTGGCTCATGAAGTAGGCGATCGCGAAGACGATCAGGGCTATGACGGCCACGATGATCTTCAGGATGGTCTTGGCGCCGAGGCCGCCGCCACGGGACGAGGGCGCCGGCGGCGGGGTGCCCCACTGCTGTTGCTGCGGCGGGTACGGCTGCCCCTGCTGCTGCGGGTGGCCGTACCCCGGCTGAGGCTGCTGTGGGTAGGGCTGCTGTTGCTGCTGCGGATATCCGTAGCCGGGCTGCGGCGGGTATGGCTGTTGAGGCTGCTGTGCGTACGGGTCAGGGTGTCCGTACGCGCCCGGGCCCTGCTGCGGCGGATAAGTCATGCGGGAAGTCCCCCGTAAACGTTTGCGATCCTTCGTTTGACGCGGGCACGCTATAGCACTGTGCCAACACGGCTCCAACGGGCCATAGTTACGGCGACAACCGCGTAGATGAGCGCGACCATGACGACCAGGGGTACCGACCGGCCGTCAGGAGGCAGCATCAGCACGGTGACTCCCGCAGCGCCCACGAAGGCGACGTTGAAGAGCACGTCGTAGAGGGAGAAGACCCTGCCGCGATAGGCGTCGTCCACCGATGTCTGCACCACGGTGTCCGTCGAGATCTTTGCGCCTTGGGTGATGAGCCCCAGGACGAACGCGGCGACCAGCATTGGTACAGGCGCGAATGGCAGGCCCAGCGCTGGTTCGAGGATGGCAGCCGCCCCCGCGCACCACACCATCCATCCGCACTGCCCGACCCGGCCTACCGCCCATGGAGTCAGCGCGGCCGCCGCGAAGAACCCCGCGCCCGAGATGCCGATGGCGAGACCGAGCAGGGCCAGTCCGTCCGACTCCGTGTCGGACCAGGCGTACCGGCAGAGCATCAGCACCATCACCGTCAGCGCGCCGTAGCAGAAGCGCATGAGCGTCATCGCGGCCAGCACACGGGCTGCCCTGCGACGCACGGAGAGATGTCGCAGTCCGGCCGCGAGCCCATGCGCCGTGGACGCCAGCGCGGCAGTCAGCCGCGGCTGCACCAACTCCTCCTCGGGGCCGAGCAGTTCAGGTGCCATCCGGAGCGAGGCCAGTGCCGAGCAGAGGTAGAGGACGGCGCCGAGCAGCACCACCGCGGCATCGGAGTCTGCGGACACCAGCCGTACCGCGAAGGCGAGTCCCCCACCCGCGGTCGCGGCGAGGGTCCCGGCCGTCGGCGAGAGGGAATTCGCCATGACGAGCCGGTCGGTGTCGACCACACGGGGCAGGGCGGCCGAGAGGCCGGCCAGCACAAAGCGGTTGACCGCTGTGACGGACAGGGCCGAGGCGTAGAAGAGCCAGTCGGGTACGGACGCCAGGATCAGCAGTGCGGTGACGCCGGCGAGAAGGGCCCTCAGCAGATTCCCGTACAGAAGGACCTGACGGCGCTGCCAGCGGTCCAGCAGGACGCCCGCGAAGGGGCCGATCAGGGAGTACGGCAGGAGTAGCACGGCCATGGCGGAGGCGATTGCGGCCGGGGAGGTCTGTCTCTCCGGGGAGAAGACCACGTACGTGGCGAGCGCTACCTGATAGACGCCGTCGGCCGACTGGGAGAGCAGCCGGACCGCCAGCAGCCGGCGGAAGTCGGTCAGGCGCAGGAGTACGCGCAGATCACGTACGACAGGCATGCCAGCAAGCGTCACATACGCGGAGGGTCCCCGGGCGGATTACCCGGGGACCCTCCGCGACTCAGCAGGTCGAACGCTTAGCGCTCGACCTCACCCTTGATGAACTTCTCGACGTTCTCGCGAGCCTCGTCGTCGAAGTACTGGACCGGCGGGGACTTCATGAAGTACGAGGAGGCGGAGAGGATCGGGCCGCCGATGCCGCGGTCCATGGCGATCTTCGCAGCGCGAACGGCGTCGATGATGATGCCCGCGGAGTTCGGGGAGTCCCAGACCTCGAGCTTGTACTCGAGGTTCAGCGGCACCTCGCCGAAGGCACGGCCCTCGAGGCGGACGTAGGCCCACTTGCGGTCGTCCAGCCAGGCCACGTAGTCCGACGGACCGATGTGGACGTTGTCCTCGCCCAGCTCGCGGTCGCGGATCTGGGAGGTGACGGCCTGCGTCTTGGAGATCTTCTTGGACTCCAGGCGATCACGCTCGAGCATGTTCTTGAAGTCCATGTTGCCGCCGACGTTCAGCTGCATCGTGCGGTCCAGGACGACGCCCCGGTCCTCGAAGAGCTTCGCCATGACGCGGTGCGTGATGGTGGCACCGACCTGCGACTTGATGTCGTCACCGACGATCGGCACGCCGGCCTCGGTGAACTTGTCCGCCCACTCCTTGGTGCCGGCGATGAAGACCGGGAGAGCGTTGACGAACGCGACCTTGGCGTCGATGGCGCACTGCGCGTAGTACTTCGCAGCGTCCTCGGAACCGACGGGCAGGTAGCAGACCAGGACGTCGACCTGCTTGTCCTTGAGGGTCTGGACGATGTCGACCGGAGCCTCGGCCGACTCCTCGATGGTCTGGCGGTAGTACTTGCCCAGGCCGTCGTACGTGTGGCCACGCTGCACGGTGACGCCCGAGTTCGGCACGTCGCAGATCTTGATGGTGTTGTTCTCGCTGGCGCCGATGGCGTCCGCCAGGTCGAGGCCGACCTTCTTGGCATCCACGTCGAAGGCGGCCACGAACTCGACGTCAGAGACGTGGTAGTCGCCGAACTGGACATGCATCAGACCCGGCACCTTGCCGGCCGGGTCGGCGTCCTTGTAGAACTCGACGCCCTGCACCAGCGAGGCGGCGCAGTTTCCCACGCCGACGATGGCTACGCGAACCGAACCCATTCCGGTTGCTCCCTGTGTGATCTCGGTATTCCGGATGAAACCCTGCGGATCGCAGAGCCTCACTTGGCGGTGTCGTCGGACGGATCCGGCGGGGTGGAGGGTCCTGGGGACATGCCCCCGGACGACTCGGCACTCCTGTGCCGGGGCAGGCCGCCCGTCGCTCCAGGTGTGTTGTCCTGCTGAGCTGAGCTCTCGGGTGAGGGCTGTCGCTGATCCCGCCCCGCTCGCTCGCTCTCGATGAGCTCGTTCAGCCAGCGCACTTCGCGCTCCACGGACTCCATTCCGTGGCGCTGCAGCTCAAGCGTGTAGTCGTCGAGGCGCTCGCGGGTACGAGCCAGGGAGGCGCTCATCTTCTCCAGACGCTCCTCCAGCCGGCTGCGACGGCCCTCGAGTACCCGCATCCGCACCTCGCGCTCCGTCTGCCCGAAGAAGGCGAAGCGAGCCGCGAAGTGCTCGTCCTCCCAGGTGTCCGGGCCGGTGTGCGAAAGCAGTTCCTCGAAGTGCTCCTTACCTTCCGCCGTCAACCGATAGACGATCTTGGCGCGGCGCCCTGCGAGTGATGCGGCGAGGGCGTCCTCAGGAGCGCTACCCGGCTCTTCGATCAACCAGCCGTTGGCGACCAGCGTCTTGAGGCAGGGGTAGAGGGTCCCGTAGCTGAAGGCCCGGAAGATACCCAGCGAGGTATTGAGCCGTTTCCGCAGCTCATAGCCGTGCATCGGGGCCTCACGGAGAAGACCGAGCACGGCGAACTCGAGGATGCCGGAGCGCCTGCTCATCGTCGCCTCCCTCGCCGCGTCGATCTCTTATGTCGTGCTGATGTATCGACTCGATACATCAGCACGATAGAACGAGGTTTCTGCTGCGACAAGAGGGGCCATGGTGAACGGCGTCACATCGTCAATTCGTAGGAGGCGAATTGCCTGATTTGGGGTGAACTTTGGTGCTAGGTGGGTTTTGGCCGTGCGTAGTCTGTGCGGCATGCAGACCGCCGGGAACCATGTGACGCCTGAGAGCGTCCTTGACGTGGATGTACAGCGGATGAGCTCTTTGCGGGGCTGGTCCGTATCCATTTCGGGGGGACCGGAACTCAACTGCCGCTTCCAGGCGTCTCGCCTGCCCGAGGAGTAGTCGTTCGATGAGCGAGCACCGTCGCAAACCGCCGCAGCAGCCGGGTGGCGGACGAGCCGGGGCCAGGCGCGCCGCCCAGCCGCCAGCCGGCCGCCGCGCAGCCCCGAGCCGGGGCACCACGTCAGGCTCCCCTTCCGCCTCGTACGGCGAGGAGCGTCCGTACAGCGGCCGCGCCGAAGCCCGCCGTGCCGCCCAGCGCAGCGGCGGTGGTCGCAGACGAGCGGAGGAGGGCGCGGGCGCCGGTCACGGAGGTCGCGGTGGCGGCCGACGTGGCGGCGGCGGTGGCGGGGGCCATGACGGTCCCGGCCGCGGTCGCGGGGGGCGTCCGTCCAAGAAACGGATCATCGACTACCCGCGCCACAACAAGTACGGATGGCGGCGGTGGGTGCCGTCGTGGAAGCTCGTCACCGGGCTGTGCCTGGGCTTCGTCGGCAGTCTGATGGCCGCGGCGACCATCGCGTACGCGATGGTGCAGGTTCCGGACCAGGACAAGGCTGCCAAGGCGCAGAACAACGTCTACTACTGGGCGGACGACACCCCGATGGCCTCCACCGGCGGTGAGATCAACCGACAGATCATCCCGATCTCGCAGATCCCCGAGAACATGCAGAACGCGGTGATCTCGGCGGAGAACAAGACGTTCAAGGACGACTCCGGCATCGACCCGATGGGTATCGCCCGAGCCCTGGTGAACATGGCCAAGGGCGGGCAGACCCAGGGTGGCTCCACCATCACCCAGCAGTATGTGAAGAACGCACGGCTCGGCGACCAGTCCCAGACCCTGAGCCGTAAGTTCAAGGAGCTCTTCATCTCCATAAAGGTCGGCACCCAATTGGGCAAGCCGGAGATCATGGAGGGCTATCTGAACACCTCGTACTACGGACGCGGTGCCTACGGCATTCAGGCCGCCGCCCGCACGTACTACGGGAAGGACGCATCGAACCTGAACGCGGGCGAGTGCGCGTTCCTCGCCTCGCTCCTCAAGGGCGCCACCTACTACGACCCGGCCGGCGCCGTGGACATCGACGCTGCGGCGACGCCCCAGGCCAACACGGTCCGCGCCACCAAGCGCTGGAACTGGATCCTTGACGAGATGGTCAAGGACGGCCACCTTCCTGCCGCCGAGCGGGCCACGTTCAAAAAGCTCCCGATGCCCGTTGCGATCAAGAAGAACGCCCAGCTGAGCGGGCAGGTCGGCTACCTGGTGGACCTTGCCAAGTCCAACTTCCTCAACAACAACGACCAGGGCATCGACGCCGACAAACTCGCGAACGGCGGCTATGAGATTCACACGACCTTCCAGAAGGACAAGGTCGACAAGTTGAAGGCCGCGGTCAAGAAGGTCCAGGACGCCAACATCAAGCCCAAGAAGCGCCCGGACACGGACACCTTCGTGCAGTTCGGCGGCGCCTCGGTCAACCCGAAGACCGGCGAGATCGCCGCGGTCTACGGCGGCGACGATGCCACCAAGCACTTCACCAACAACGCCAACGAGACCGGTGCCCAGGTCGGATCGACCTTCAAGCCGTTCGTCCTGGCGGCCGCGATGGAAACCGGTGTGCGTGACCCCCTCAAGGCCGAGGACCAGGGGCTGGATGATCGCAAGCTCGTCGATCCCGACAAGAGCGTCTACAACGGCAAGAACAAGCTCAAGATCAAGAAGTACGACGGTTCCGTCTGGACGAACGAGAAGGGAGAGGAGTGGCTGCAGACCAACGACGGCGGCGAGTCGTACAAGAACATCACCTTGCGTGAAGCCATGGTCCACTCCGCCAACTCGCCCTTCGTGCAGCTGGGCATGGACATCGGCATCCCGGAGGTCAGAAAGTCGGCGGTGAAGGCCGGCCTGCTCGAGTCCTCCTTGTCCAAGTCGAACGTTCCGTCCTTCTCGATCGGTATTTCCTCCCCCAGCGCCATCCGCATGGCCGGCGCCTACGCGACGTTCGCGGCCAACGGCAAGCAGCGCGACCCGTTCTCCGTCAAAAAGGTCGAGCATGAGGGCAGGACGGTCTACGAGCACGAGGACAGGACCAAGCAGGCCTTCACCACGGCCGTCGCGAGCAATGTGACCGACGTGCTCAGGTCTGTCGTCGACGAGCCCGAGGGCACCGGCAAGAACGCCCGGCTCCCCGGTCGGCAGGTCGCCGGAAAGACCGGTACGACCGACGGCAACAAGTCGGCCTGGTTCGTCGGCTACACGCCGCAGCTGTCGACCGCTATCGACATGTACCGGCTCGACGACAACGAGAAGAGCAAGAAGCGCGAGTTCCTGGAGATGTACGGCACCGGCGCCCAGGACAAGATCCACGGAGCGTCGTTCCCCTCCGAGATCTGGCAGACGTACATGAAGGAAGCGCTCAAGAACACGAACCCCGAGACCTTCCCCGAGCCTGAGCCCATCGGTGAGGCCGTCTGGGGTGGCGGCGCGTCCAGCCCCGCACCGACGCCGTCCAGCACGCCGTCCAGCACCCCGTCCTCCACCCCGTCGGCTACGCCATCGGGTACGCCGTCCACCAGCCCCAGCCCAAGCCAGTCGTGTAATCCGTGGCAGGACTGGACCTGCGGCACCCCGGGTGGCAATGGCAATGGCGGAGCCACCGGTGCACCTACCGGCACCCCGTCGACCAGTCCGACGGGGACACCGCCAGGAACCAATGGCAACGGCGGCAACGGCAATGGAGGCATCTTCGGAAAGCCGGCCGGCTAGCGTCCGCCGATTCCCCACGGCAACGCCGCGAGGGCCGCCGCCCGGCACGCACAGCAACTGTGCGCTCCGGTGCGGCGGCCCTCGCCGTCTCCCCGACCCCGTACGGCAGGATGTGCAGCATGCCCAGCGCAGAAGAGACGAGCGTGTACCAGGACCGGCAAGACCGGCCGGAGCAGCCGGATGTACGGCCCACGCGGCGGGACTCCGTCGCCGCGTCCGGCAGCGAGCTGATCGGCGGTCCGGCCGGCCGCTGGGCCTGGCGCGGAGGCAACGGCTGGCTCACTCCCGTACGTGTCATCGCACTCGTGGCGATCGGGATGTTTGCGCTCGGCATGGTGCAGAAGATGCCGTGTTACAACTGGGCATGGTTCAGGGGCGCCAGCTCCCAGTACACACATGCCTGCTATTCGGACATCCCACACCTGTACCTGGGCCGCGGCTTCTCCGAAGGTCTCATTCCGTACTTCGACCGGTTGCCCGGCGACATGGAGTACCTGGAATACCCCGTCCTGACGGGGCTGTTCATGCAGGTCGCGTCGTGGCTCGACGTGGCCGGCGGCTCCATGCAGAACCAGGAGCAGATGTACTGGATGGTCAATGCGGGCCTGCTGATGATCTGCACCGCGGTCATCGCCGTCTGTGTCACCCGCACACATCGCCACCGACCCTGGGATGCGCTGCTGGTCGCCCTGGCGCCCGCCTTCGCGCTCACCGCGACCATCAACTGGGATCTGCTGGCCGTGGCGCTCACGGCCGCAGCGATGCTGATGTGGTCACGCGGCCGGGCGCTGGCCTTCGGCATCCTCATCGGGCTCGCGACCGCCGCCAAGCTCTATCCCGTGCTGCTGCTCGGTCCGCTGCTCCTGTTGTGCTGGAGGGCGGGCAAATGGCGAGAGTTCGCCACTGCGGCGCTCGGCGCGGCAGCCGCCTGGCTGGCGGTGAACCTGCCCGTGATGCTGCTGGCGCCGGAGGGGTGGAAGAAGTTCTACACCTTCAGCCAGGAGCGGCAGGTCGACTTCGGCTCGTTCTGGCTGATCATCACGCAGCGTACGGGCGAGCCGCTCGAAGTCGAGTCGGTGAACACCTACGCGACGCTTCTGATGATCCTGGCCTGCGCGGGCATCGGCGCGCTGACGCTCAGCGCGCCGCGGCGGCCCCGTTTCGCACAGCTCGTCTTCCTGGTCGTCGCTGCGTTCATCATCACCAACAAGGTCTATTCACCGCAGTACGTACTGTGGCTGATTCCGCTCGCCGCGCTGGCCAGGCCGCGCTGGCGGGACTTTCTGATCTGGCAGTCCTGTGAGGTCATGTACTTCCTGGGGATCTGGATGTACCTCGCGTACACGACCAGCCCCAAGCACAAGGGCCTGCCGCCCGAGGGCTACCAGGTCGCGATCGCCCTGCACCTGCTGGGGACGCTGTACCTGTGCGCCGTGGTCGTGCGGGACATCCTGAAGCCGGAGCGGGACGGCGTACGGATGGACGGATCGGACGACCCGTCGGGCGGTGTTCTCGACGGGGCCGACGACGTCTTCGTACTGGGGCATGCGGCCCATCCCCCACGGCATGCGGCGCAGGCAGTGGAGGGACCGCGGGTGCAGTGGGGGAAGCCGTCCCAGGAGTCAGGTACGGAACCCCAGCCGTCGGCTTAGGGCTTGGGGCAGGGGACCTGGCCAGAGGGGCTCAGCGGTCGACGAGGCGGTCGAACTGCGTCGTCGTGTGGCGCAGATGAGCCACCAGTTCGTCGCCGACCTTCGGCTCCTGCGCGTCCGACGGTACGAACAGGATCGAGACCTGCATGTGCGGCGGCTCGGCGAACCAGCGCTGCTTGCCCGCCCAGACGAACGGCGAGAGGTTGCGGTTGACCGTCGCCAGGCCCGCGCGCGCGACACCCTTGGCGCGCGGCATCACACCGTGCAGAGCCTTCGGTGCCTCCAGGCCGACGCCGTGGGACGTACCGCCGGCGACGACGACCAGCCAGCCGTCGGATGCGGTCTTCTGCTGGCGGTAGCCGAAGCGGTCGCCCTTGGTGACGCGGGTGACGTCGAGGACGGCGCCGCGGTACTCCGTGGCGTCGTGGTCGCCGAGCCACAGCCGCGTGCCGATGCGGGCGCGGAATCGGGTCTGCGGGAACTGCTGCTGAAGACGGCCCAGTTCCTCGGCGCGCAGATGGCTGACGAACATGGTGTGCAGCGGCAGCCGGGCCGCACGCAGCCGGTCCATCCAGCCGATGACCTCCTCGACCGCGTCGGAGCCGTCCGTGCGGTCGAGGGGGAGGTGGAGCGCGAAGCCTTCGAGGCGTACATCCTCGATCGCGGCGTGCAGCAGGCCGAGCTCCTGCTCACTCACGCCGTGGCGCTTCATGGAGCTCATGCACTCGATGACGACCCGCGCTCCCACCAGGGCGTGCACACCGTCGACGGACGAGACGGAGCGGATGACGCGGTCAGGCAGCGGGACCGGCTCCTCGCCCCGCCGGAAGGGTGTGAGGACGAGGAGATCACCGCTGAACCAGTCCTTGATCCGGGCCGCCTCGTAGGTGGTGCCGACGGCCAGCATGTCCGAGCCGAAGCGGGAGGCCTCGTCCGCGAGTCGCTCATGACCGAAGCCGTAACCGTTGCCCTTGCAGACCGGCACAAGGCCGGGGAACTGGTCGATAACAGACTTCTGGTGCGCCCGCCAGCGCGCGGTGTCGACGTAGAGGGAGAGCGCCATGGCCGGCCCGGAACCTTTCTGGTGGCTGCGGTGTATCAGAGATATGTACGAGATCTACGAGACTACGGCGTGGTGCACGGCAACGTCAGCGGTGTCGGTCGCGGCGTCGCCAGTAGCGACTTCAGCGGCGCGACATGTAGATGTCGAGCGCCTTGTGGAGCAGCTTGTTGAGCGGGAAGTCCCACTCGCCGACGTACTCGACGGCCTCGCCGCCGGTGCCGACCTTGAACTGGATCAGGCCGAACAGGTGGTCGGTCTCGTCGAGGGAGTCGCTGATGCCGCGCAGGTCGTAGACGGTCGCGCCCATCGCGTATGCGTCCCGCAGCATCCGCCACTGCATCGCGTTCGAGGGCCGGACCTCGCGCTTGTGGTTGGCGGAGGCGCCGTAGGAGTACCAGACGTGGCCGCCGACGATCAGCATGGTCGCGGCCGCGACGTTCTCGCCCTCGTGGCGGGCGAAGTACAGCCGCATCCGGTTGGGGTCCTCGCCGTTCAGGACGGACCACATCTGCTGGAAGTACGACAGCGGGCGGGGCCTGAAATGGTCGCGCTCTGCGGTGACTTCGTAGAGCCGCTGCCACTCGGCGAGGTCGTCGTAGCCGCCCTGGACGACCTCGACGCCGGCCTTCTCGGCCTTCTTGATGTTGCGCCGCCACAGCTGGTTGAAGCCCTTGAGGACATCGTCCAGCGAGCGATTGGCGAGTGGTACCTGGAAGACATAGCGGGGCTGCACGTCACCGAAGCCGGCGCCGCCGTCCTCGCCCTGCTGCCAGCCCATCTTGCGCAGCCGGTCGGAGACCTCGAAGGCGCGCGGCTCGATATGGGTGGCCTCGACGTCACGCAGCCGCTTGACGTCCGGGTCCTGGATACCGGACTTGATGGCGGCCGCGTCCCAGCGGCGAATGACCACCGGCGGGCCCATCTTCACGGAGAAGGCGCCCTGCTGCTTGAGATGGGCGAGCATCGGCTGCAGCCAGTCGTCCAGGTTCGGCGCGTACCAGTTGATCACCGGGCCCTCGGGCAGGTACGCGAGATAGCGCTTGATCTTGGGCAGCTGGCGGTACAACACCAGCCCGGCACCGACCAGTTCACCGCTCTTGTCGAACCAGCCAAGGTTCTCCGAGCGCCATTCGGTCTTCACATCAGCCCACGCCGGGACCTGGCAGTGACTTGCCGCGGGCAGGCTCTGGATGTAAGCCAGATGCTGCTCTCGGCTGATGGTCCTCAGGGTCAGGGTCATGCGGGGCGCTCCTCGGCAGGTGTGTCCCCATGGGTACAGGGGCTCCGGCTCTCGCGCCGAAGCCTACTGCGCTGGGGGAGCGCCCCGGATGGCTGTAGGGAAGGAGCGTCCTTGTGACCCCCGTCCCCTCCTGTTCTGCTCTGCCCTAGCTGACGATTCCGCCGAAGAGTCCGCCGTGTGCCATGCCGAGGTAGAAGCCGACCGCGGAAGCGCCGAGACCGATGATCAGCACGAAGCGTTCGCGGGTCGTCGCCGAGATGAACTGCCCGTACGCGCCGGTGATGATTCCCACCAGCCCGGCCCACGAGCTGAGCAGATGGAGGTTGTAGAACATCGCCGAGACGAAGGCGACGGCGCCGAGCACCAGCGTCACCGCCATCAGGGTGTCCTGAAGGGGATGGGGCTTGCCGTCGGTGGCGAAGAGGGAGACTGAGGACTGACGTCGCATTGCCTGTGCCATGAGGCACCTCCTGGCGTTGCCGGAAGGCGGCGCATCGTAGCGCCGCGCACACCCGATGTGTACAGATTGCGTCTCCTGGCCACCGGATTTCAACCGGAAGCCTGTCTGCAGGTACTCTGTACGGTCTGCACCGGTGTCTGCCCAGGCCAGAACGCGATCCTCCCGGATTGTCAGTGGCGGCCGATACCGTTGCTTACGCATCACGACCCTCCTGCCACGGAACGACCGTGGCCGCTGAGTCCAAAGGAGGTGGGTTCCACATGCGTCACTACGAGGTGATGGTCATCCTCGACCCCGATCTCGAGGAGCGCGCTGTCTCCCCGCTGATCGAGAACTTCCTCTCCGTTGTCCGTGAGGGCAACGGAAAGGTTGAGAAGGTCGACACCTGGGGCCGTCGTCGTCTCGCTTACGAGATCAAGAAGAAGCCCGAGGGCATCTACTCGGTCATCGACCTGCAGGCCGAGCCTGCGGTCGTCAAGGAGCTCGACCGCCAGATGAACCTGAACGAGTCGGTCCTCCGGACCAAGGTCCTCCGTCCCGAGACCCACTGAGCACCTAGCTCAGAGGTCATCGGGTTCGAGTAGCAGCAAGCAGCCAGAAGCAATCCCCGCCGAGAGGTTCACCCATGGCAGGCGAGACCGTCATCACGGTCGTCGGCAATCTCGTCGACGACCCCGAGCTGCGCTTCACCCCCTCCGGTGCGGCGGTCGCGAAGTTCCGTGTCGCGTCCACTCCCCGCATTTTCGACAAGCAGACCAATGAGTGGAAGGACGGCGAAGGCCTGTTCCTCACCTGCTCGGTCTGGCGTCAGGCGGCGGAGAACGTCGCGGAGTCGCTTACGCGAGGCATGCGCGTCGTCGTGCAGGGCCGGCTGAAGCAGCGGTCCTACGAAGACCGCGAGGGCGTCAAGCGCACGGTCTACGAGCTGGACGTCGAGGAAGTCGGCCCCAGCCTGAAGAACGCCACGGCCAAGGTCACCAAGACCACCGGTCGCGGTGGCCAGGGTGGCTATGGCGGCGGTCAGCAGCAGGGCGGCGGCAACTGGGGCGGCGGTCCCGGTGGTGGTCAGCAGCAGGGCGGCGGCGGTGCACCCGCCGACGACCCCTGGGCCACCAGTGCGCCGGCCGGCGGCGGCCAGCAGCAGGGCGGTGGGGGCAGCTGGGGCGGAAGCTCCGGCGGTTCCGGCGGCGGCTACTCGGACGAGCCTCCCTTCTAAGGGCAGCTCGTACCCCACTTCTTGATCACACAGGAGATACACCATGGCGAAGCCGCCTGTGCGCAAGCCGAAGAAGAAGGTCTGCGCATTCTGCAAGGACAAGACCGTGTACGTGGACTACAAGGACACGAACATGCTGCGGAAGTTCATTTCCGACCGCGGCAAGATCCGTGCCCGCCGCGTTACCGGCAACTGCACGCAGCACCAGCGTGACGTCGCCACGGCAGTGAAGAACAGCCGTGAGATGGCGCTGCTGCCCTACACGTCCACCGCGCGATAAGGGAAGGGTGACCGACCAATGAAGATCATCCTCACCCACGAGGTCTCTGGCCTCGGTGCCGCCGGCGATGTCGTTGACGTCAAGGACGGTTACGCTCGCAACTACCTGGTCCCGCGTGGTTTCGCGATCCGCTGGACCAAGGGTGGCGAGAAGGACGTGGCGCAGATCCGCCGCGCCCGCAAGATCCACGAGATCGCGACCATCGAGCAGGCCAATGAGATCAAGGGCCGGCTCGAGGCCGTAAAGGTGCGTCTGGCTGTTCGCTCCGGCGACGCCGGCCGCCTCTTCGGCTCCGTCACCCCGGCCGACATCGCCTCGGCGATCAAGGCTGCCGGTGGTCCGGACGTCGACAAGCGTCGCGTTGAGCTCGGTTCGCCGATCAAGACCCTGGGCTCGCACCAGGTGTCTGTGCGTCTGCACCCCGAGGTTGCCGCGAAGCTCGGCGTCGAGGTCGTCGCCGCGTAACGCTGCGCTCTGCAGTGCACGCGCTGCATAGCACGTGAGGGCCGCACCCCCTGGGGGTGCGGCCCTCTTGCTGTTCGTCCGCAGTCGTCCGTTTCACGTGAAACATCGACCGTGGAACCCCGGACAGGCGGTCTTTCAGCGCGTCGCACCGGTGACGAGCCAGCGGCCGGAGCGCATTCTCAGCCAGAGCGTCAGCATGCGCACGGTCATCATCAAGGTCATGGCCCACCACAAGGCGGTCAGTCCGCCACCGAAGGCGGGGATGAGCAGGGCGACCGGAGCGAAGACCGCCAGCGTCACCAGCATCGCCCCGGCCAGGTAAGAGCCGTCACCGGCTCCCATCAGTACGCCGTCGAGGACAAAGACCACGCCCGCGATCGGCTGAGAGACGGCGACCACCATCAATGCCGGGAGCAGGGTGCTGTGCACCGCCTGGTCGCTGGTGAACAGAGGGAGTAGGAGTGGTCGGGAGGCCACGATCACGATGCCGAGAACCACACCGGAGGCGATGCCCCACTGCACCATGCGGCGGCAGGCCTGCCGGGCGCCCTCGGCGTCGTCGGCTCCCAGATAACGGCCGATGATCGCCTGCCCGGCGATGGCGATCGCGTCGAGTGCGAAGGCCATCAGGCTCCACAGGGAGAGGACGATCTGATGGGCGGCGATCTCGGTGTCACCGAGGCGGGCCGCGACGGCAGTGGCGATCATCAGGACTGCACGCAGCGAGAGTGTGCGGATCAGGAGGGGGACACCCGCCTGAGCACTGGCACGTATCCCGGGGGCGTCGGGGCGCAGGGAGGCGCCGTGCCGACGCGCTCCCCGTACGACCACGACCAGATAGGCGGCGGCCATCGCGCACTGGGCGATAACGGTGCCCCAGGCGGAGCCGGCGATGCCGAAACCGGCGCCGTAGACGAGGGCGACGTTGAGTGCCGCGTTGGCGGCGAAGCCGCCGATGGCCACGTACAGAGGGGTCCTGGTGTCCTGCAGGCCGCGCAGCACGCCGGTGGCGGCCAGCACGATCAGCATTGCGGGAATGCCGAGGCTGGAGATCCGCAGATATGTGGTGGCGTACGGGGCGGCGGTGTCGGAGGCGCCGAAGAGCTGTACGAGCCAGGGGGCGGTGGGCAGGGTGACGGCGATGACGGCGACACCGAGCAGCAGGGCGAGCCAGATGCCGTCCATGCCCTGCCGGATGGCGGCCGCGAGATCGCCGGCGCCTACGCGGCGTGCGACGGCAGCCGTGGTGGCGTAGGCGAGGAAGACGAAGATGCTGACGGCGGTCATCAGAAGAGCCGAGGCGACCGCCAGTCCGGCAAGTTGCGGCGTGCCGAGGTGGCCGACGATGGCGCTGTCCACCATCACGAAGAGAGGCTCGGCGACGAGGGCGCCGAAGGCGGGGACGGCGAGCGTGATGATCTCTCGGTCGTGCCGTTGCCGACGCGCCTTGGGTGCTGCGGGAGCCTCTGTCATGGCATCAATCTAATCTTCCACAGGTAAGAGATGCAATCGCCTTGCAGCCCTTACCAATCCTCTCGGTGCACCTTCGGCTGTGTGCCGTTTGTTCTGATCTTGGTCCAGTCGGGAAAGTTTTTCTCCCCCACAGCCAGTGGACGGAAAAGAGCCAGGTCAGAGTGTGTATGGCGGGGTGACTATGAATTTGTCCACAGTGCTGTCCCCCGGTCCGTGCACAGGTTCCGCAGGGTTCTCCACAGCATCTGGTCCGTCGTCCACATGGCCTGTGGATAACCAGATTGGCTGACGGTGCCGACGGGCCTACCGTGGACCGTCGCCCGACGCGCCGGAAGCGGAGTCTGGCCGTTCGTTTTGTCAGTGTCGTGCCGTAGAAAGAGTGGCACGGCGAGGTCCGCGGAGCGGACGGGAGGAGGTGGCCCGGGTGAGCATTTCCGAGCCCTTGGACGACCCGTGGGCCGCAGACGGTCCCAGTGATCGTCTGCCCGTCTCCCGCCAGCGTCGCGGCGAAGGCCGCGGTGGTCGAGAGGACCAGCACGAGCGCGGCAGGGACAGCGGTGGCTGGGACGGAAGCTCCCCCGGCTTCGAGCGCGTGCCTCCCCAGGACCTGGACGCCGAGCAGTCCGTCCTCGGCGGCATGCTGCTCTCCAAGGACGCCATCGCCGACGTCGTAGAGATCATCAAAGGCCACGACTTCTACCGGCCCGCCCACGAGACGGTCTACACGGCGATCCTCGACCTCTATGCCAAGGGCGAGCCGGCCGACCCCATCACCGTCGCCGCCGAGCTGGTCAAGCGAGGCGAGATCACCCGGGTCGGCGGAGCGCCGTACCTCCACACGCTGGTCCAGTCGGTGCCGACCGCGGCCAACGCCTCGTACTACGCGGAAATCGTCCATGAGCGCGCTGTGCTGCGCAGACTCGTGGAGGCCGGCACCAAGATCACGCAGATGGGATACGCGGCCGACGGCGACGTCGACGAGATCGTCAACTCCGCCCAGGCCGAGATCTACGCCGTCACCGAGCAGCGCACCAGCGAGGACTATCTGCCGCTCGGCGACATCATGGAAGGCGCGCTCGACGAGATCGAGGCGATCGGCTCGCGCAGCGGCGAGATGACGGGTGTACCGACCGGGTTCACCGACTTCGACTCACTGACCAACGGTCTGCACCCCGGCCAGATGATCGTCATCGCGGCCCGGCCCGCCATGGGTAAGTCGACGCTGGCGCTGGACTTCGCCCGGGCCTGTTCGATCAAGAACAACCTGCCCAGCGTGATCTTCTCTCTCGAAATGGGACGCAATGAGATCGCGATGCGCCTGCTGTCCGCAGAGGCGCGGGTGGCGCTGCATCACATGCGCTCCGGGACGATGACGGACGAGGACTGGACCCGGCTGGCGCGCCGCATGCCGGATGTCTCCCAGGCCCCGCTGTATATCGACGACTCCCCGAACCTCTCCATGATGGAGATCCGCGCGAAGTGCCGACGGCTGAAGCAGCGCAATGATCTGAAGCTGGTCGTCATCGACTATCTGCAGCTGATGCAGTCCGGTGGCTCGAAGCGCGCCGAGAGCCGTCAGCAGGAGGTCTCGGACATGTCCCGAAACCTCAAGCTGCTGGCCAAGGAGCTCGAGCTCCCGGTGATCGCGTTGTCCCAGCTGAACCGTGGCCCCGAGCAGCGTACGGACAAGAAACCGATGGTCTCCGACCTGCGTGAATCGGGCTCCATCGAGCAGGACGCGGACATGGTCATCCTGTTGCACCGCGAAGATGCGTACGAGAAGGAGTCTCCGCGCGCGGGCGAGGCGGACCTGATCGTGGCCAAGCACCGTAACGGTCCGACGGCCACGATCACGGTCGCCTTCCAGGGGCACTACTCGCGCTTTGTGGACATGGCGCAGACCTGATCGAGCAGTTGTGGGTCTCACAAACCGCGGCACAGTCTCACGATCTTGGCATCGAACGCGGCATCGAACAGAGAAGTCGCAGTTCAGCGATGTCCTGTCGCACTCCAGCTGACGGATTCTCACTCGATCTCATGTGTGGCGACAGATTCTCACTTGCGCCACGTGCTGCGTGTCGATGTTCGCTTCGGCCATGGGTTTGATCTCGCTTTGGTCGTCGTCTGATCGTGGCTGGCTCAGCGGGCGGCGTCGAACTCGCCCACCACCTGCGGCAGGGCCTTCAGGACCGTCGTGGAGTGGTCGAACTCGCCGATGTCACTGAGCTGTTGGTCGGCCCCGCCTGTCCGGGCCGACGTGCGCATCGCGGCTGACGGACGAGGACCGGTGTGGGCTGACCGCGCTCTTCTGGTCGAACGTGACCCCCAGGGCACCTTCCGTCTGGACGTGGACGCCCGGCTCGACCTGGGGCCGGCCGTGGCCGTGTCCCACCCCCGTACCCCGGCGGATGCCGCCACCCGATCAGCCACGGAGCTGCGCTGAAGGACTTGCCGACCTCACCGATCCCCGCATGAACGAGGCCGCCTGGCGGGCGCGCGATGGGGTCGGCTCAGGTTGAAGGATCCGGCGCGGGCACCACTGGCTGTGACCATCAAGACGGCTGTCTATCCGCGATCTGAACTTGGCTCGGCAGTGCCGCCCGAGGTCGTTTCGGATTTCGTGTAGAGGACCTCGCGGGCCTGCTCCGCGGCGCGGATGATGCTCTCGCCGACGAAGTCGACGAAGCGGGCGATGTTCTCGAGGCGGGCGGCGGCCGGGGTGTCGGGGCCGAGGATGCTGACGCCCTGCCGTGCGGTCTCGGCGAGCTGGGTGTGGGACTGGGCGCTGGCGATCATCCCCTGGTACCAGACGTCGTTGTCGACGACGTAGCGCTCGCGGCGGCGTTCGTCGCGTTCCCGGCGGATGAGGCCCTGGCTTTCGAGGAGCGTGATCGCTTTGGAGATGGACGCCGGGCTGACCTGGAGGTGCTGGACGAGTTCGGACGCGGTGAGGCTGCCCGCGTCGGTGGTGTAGAGGGACACCAGCACCCGGGACGTCATCTTGGGCAGGCCCGATTGCATGAGGAGGGTGGTGAACACCTCCTCGTACTCGCGCACGGCCTCGGCGTCGCGTCCGTGGGCTTGTGGGGGCGCCTGCGGCACTCGGGGCGCGGCCTGCCTGCGCCGGTGGGTGCGGCGTTCGGTGGCGCGGTGGGCCAGGTCGGCGCGGTAGGCGGTGGGACCGCCGTTGCGCATCACCTCGCGCGTGATCGTCGAGGTGGGGCGGTCGAGGCGTCTGGCGATCTCCGCGTAGGCGAGGCCGTCGGCCAGCCCCAGCGCGATCTGCTGACGTTCCTGCTGGGTGAGCCTGCCTCCCGGCATCGCGGTCTCCTTCGTGGTCCTTGGTGTCTCCAGTATAGCGTTCACTCGTCATCCATTGCAACGAACAGGAGGGCTGTTGTTGCATTAGAGACAAAGCCATTGCAACGATTTCTTAGCTCTTACCTGCAATGATGGCGATTGCGTGCAACGATTTTGTTGCCGAATCCTTGAATGCAACGTAGCGTTTCTAACATCAGAAACAACGGCCGAAGGAGCGCACGATGCAGAAGTTCGACACCCCCACCCCGGTCTCTGCCGTCCTCGACATCCCCGCGGGACGCATCCGGTTCATCGCCGCCGACCGGGCCGACACCACGGTCGAGGTCCTGCCCGCGGACGCCTCGAAGGGCCGCGACGTGAAGGCGGCGGAGCAGATCACGGTCGAATACGGCGACGGCGTCCTGCGGATCGACGCCTCACCGGCGAAGAACCGGATCCTCGGCAACTCCGGATCCATCGAGGTGACCATCCAGCTGCCCGCCGGCTCCCGCATCGAGGCGAAGGCGGCCAGCGCCGAGTTCCGGGGCGTCGGACGGCTCGGCGACGTCGCCTTCGAGGGCGCGGAGGGCTCGGTCAAGCTCGACGAGGCCGCGAGCGCCCGCCTCACCCTCCTCGCCGGCGACGTCTCGGTCGGCCGCCTGGGCGGCCCCGCGGAGATCAGCACCCAAAAGGGCGACATCCGGATCGCCGAGGCCGTGCGCGGCACGGTCGTGCTGCGCACCGAGTCCGGCGAGGTGTCGGTCGGCGCCGCCCGCGGAGTCTCCGCCTCCCTGGACGCCGGCACCGCCTACGGCCGGATTCACAACGCGCTCAAGAACACCGACGGCGCCGCCGCCGGCCTGAACATCCACGCGACCACCGCCTACGGCGACATCGCCGCCCGCAGCCTCTAAAGGAGCACCCATCATGACCAACCTGGCCATCGCGGCGAACGGGCTGCGCAAGTCCTACGGCGACAAGGTCGTGCTCGACGGCGTCGACCTGGCCGTACCCGAAGGAACGATCTTCTCCCTGCTCGGCCCGAACGGCGCCGGCAAGACCACCGCCGTGAAGATCCTCTCCACTCTCATCTCCGCCGACCCGGGCACCGGCGACATCCACATCGGCGGCCACAACCTCGCCGCCGACCCCCAGGCGGTGCGCGCCGCGATCGGCGTCACCGGCCAGTTCTCCGCCGTCGACGGCCTGATCACCGGCGAGGAGAACTTGCTCCTCATGGGCGACCTGCACCACCTGTCCAAGCGCGAGGGGCGGCGCACCGCCGCTGAGCTGCTGGAGCGCTTCGACCTCACCGACGCCGCGAAGAAGCCCGCCTCCACCTACTCAGGCGGCATGAAGCGCCGCCTCGACCTCGCCATGACCCTGGTCGGCAACCCGCGGATCATCTTCCTCGACGAGCCGACCACCGGCCTCGACCCGCGCTCCCGGCACAACATGTGGCAGATCATCCGCGAGCTCGTCTCCGACGGTGCCACCGTCTTCCTCACCACCCAGTACCTGGAGGAGGCCGACGAGCTCGCCGACCGTATCGCCGTGCTCGACGACGGGAAGATCGCCGCCGAGGGCACCGCCGAGGAGCTGAAGCGGCTCATCCCGGGCGGGCACGTGCGGCTGCGGTTCGATGACCCGGCCGCGTACCAATCCGCCGCCGTCGCCCTGCGCGAGGTGACTCGGGACGACGACGCGCTGTCGCTGCAGATCCCCAGCGACGGCAGCCAGCGCGAGCTGCGCTCCATCCTCGACTGGCTGGACTCGGCCGACATCGAGGCGGACGAGCTGACCGTGCACACCCCCGACCTCGACGACGTGTTCTTCGCCCTGACCGGCGGCGCCGCCGTCCCCAACCAGCCCAAGGAGACCGTCCGATGAGCACCCTCTCCCTCGCCGTGCGCGACTCGTCCACGATGCTGCGCCGCAACCTCCTGCACGCACGGCGCTACCCGTCCCTCACCCTGAACCTGCTGCTCACCCCGATCATGCTGCTGCTGCTCTTCGTCTACATCTTCGGCGACGTGATGAGCGCGGGCATCGGCGGCGGCGGCGCGGACCGCTCCGAGTACATCGCCTATATCGTCCCGGGCATCCTGCTGATGACCATCGGCGGCACCACGGTCGGGACCGCGGTGTCCGTCTCCAACGACATGACCGAGGGCATCATCGCCCGGTTCCGCACGATGGCGATCCACCGCGGTTCGGTGCTCGTCGGGCACGTCGTCGGCAGCGTGCTGCAGTCGATCATGAGCGTGGTCCTCGTGGGCGCCGTCGCCGTGGCCATCGGCTTCCGATCCACGGACGCCACGGTCCTGGAGTGGCTGGCGGCGTTCGGGCTGCTCGTGCTCTTCGCCATGGCGCTCACCTGGGTCGCGGTCGGCATGGGCCTGATCAGCCCGAACGCCGAGGCCGCCAGCAACAACGCGATGCCGATGATCCTGCTGCCGCTCTTCTCCAGCGCCTTCATCCCGGTCGACACGATGCCGGGCTGGTTCCAGCCGATCGCCGAGTACCAGCCGTTCACCCCGGCCATCGAGACGCTGCGGGGGCTGCTGCTCGGCAGCGAGATCGGCAACAACGGGTGGCTCGCCATGGTCTGGTGCCTGGGTCTCGCGGTGCTCGGCTACTTCTGGTCGACCTCGAAGTTCAACCGCGACGCGAAGTAGCCGCCATGACAGCGCGGGCCGCATCCCGCAACTCGTCCCGCCCCAGGGCGGCGTACTCCGACACCGCGTCGGCGTACGCCGCCCCGTCGGCGTTCTCGGCCATCCGGCCCGGGGATCCCCGGGCCCCTGGGGTCGATTCCGCAGGTCGGCGTCCGGCAGCCGTGGCGTCATGTCCGACCAGCCCCAGTTGCTGGCCGGTCAGTTGTCCCGTGGTGTCCGAGCTGGGATTCCGGGGCCAAGCAGGCGGGCCGCGACCCATACCTCGCGGTCGGCATGGGACAAGATCGCGAGACGACGCGCCCCTGTCCCCGGCCGAGACAGTGCAAGAACGCCCAGGTCATCAATTCGGAATAGGGCATTCCGAATTGGAGCCTCCACAGGCGGACCGCACCCCCTCATCTTGCGGGAGGCCCTCGCCCTCATGCATGGCAACGACTCGTACGTTTCGCGGCCGCATCGGGCTTCCCCCGATGCGCGAGGCAGCCCAAGTCCTCGGCATCAACCAGTCGACCCTGGTGATCCAGATCAACCGCCTTGAGTGCGACCTCGGACCAACCGCTGGAGGTCGGGAGGCTACGGCCCGGGAGCGGGTGGAGCGCACCCGGGAGCAGAACGCGGAGCTGAACCGGCGACTGGTGGCTGGAGGAGGCGCTGTCCCGGCTTGTGATCACCTGGGAGACGGTTGAGGAGATCCTGGGCGACGGGGCCCCAGGCGCTGCGCGACGGCGGGGATGCGACCGTGTGCGGCGAACAGGTGGCCGGATCGATCAGGAATCGAGAAGCGTGGGTCCCGGAGCCGCACCTAGCGTGACTGCCATGGACATCACCATTCACACGAGCTTCCTCCCGCATGACGACCCGGACGCGTCCCTGGCTTTCTACCGCGACACCCTCGGC